>CAZHET010000031.1:1673-23621 GCA_964531585.1 uncultured Planctomycetaceae bacterium
GCATCGTCGCTGTCCTGATCGACTGCTGGTGGCTGTTCGAATTCCAGCTCGCGGAGTTTCAGCGGTTCCGTGAGGTCAGGCGGCTGCTCGATGGCCGGTTCGGGCCGGCCGCCGGTGATTTCGAAGCGGACGATCGGCTGCTGCACTCCCTGACCGGACGTCTCGGTGACCAGCCAGACTTCATAGCCCGTTCCGTCCTGCAACTCCGGGTGTTGAGCAACGAAGTTCTCGAACGCCTCGCGACTCGACAGAATGCTGCGATCCGAAATCTGCTCGACAATCGTGACAGCGTCGGCATCAACTTCGAACTGCCGGCGGATTTCCAGAAACACCTGTGTTCCCAGCGCCGCTTCGGTGAGCGCTCCCTTGCCGAAGTCAACAACGACGGAAGGTTCCGCCACGATGCCCGGCTCGGGCGGAGCCGTCAGCGGCCGGATGTCGGCCACCGGCCTGGGTGGCGGGTCGATCAGGACCAGTCCTGGCGGCGGACCGGTGACAAACTCCCATTCGGCTTCGCCTGCGGGCACGCCGGAATCCGTGGGCTCAACGCGGATAATGTCACCGTCTGACCCCCGCTGCGGAAATACGTCGATCGGGTTTGTATCGGTCGACGTCAGCAGCGAAAGTCCGGACCCATTCAGCTCGATCATCATGCCTGCCGCGTCGGTCAGCGTTTCAATGGTCGAACCAAACTGAAATGCACCGGGCGCCGCAGGATTTCCAGAGCCGGTCGGATCCGTGGCGGATCTTCCCCAGATGTTGATCGATTCGTGCTGAGCCACCGAAAATCGCACGCCGATGATACTGAGGTTGGTCTGCCGTCCGTTGCGAGTATCGGCATCCCGCAACAGGTCCGTCACGGAATACAGGTGCGGCACGAAATACCGTTCGCCGCCTTCGTGAATGCGGAACACGGTCTTATCGGCGTCGGCCATCGTGAATTCGAACGCGTCGCGGTGCGTCGTCGAAACCACGGCATCGCCCGCCGGTAGAATCAGCAACTCCTGTGGGCCGACTCCCCAGTCGAAAACGACTCGCAGATTTTCTTCCCCTGCGACTCCGAAGACCAGATCCAGCACTCCCAGAAACTCACCGTTCACATACTGCAGTCCGCTGCGCATACCGCGCGCGGCTTCCGCTTCGAAGAAAGCTGACGGCATTGCGACGAACACCTGTGGACGCGGAGCGATCTGCCGGGCGACTCCGCCGTCGGTGCGGATTTCGACGTCGCTGCCCAGGTCGACGACACCGGAACCGCCCGTGTCCGTTCCGGCGGCGATCGTGATTGTGTCGCCGGTCGCGCTGGACGAGACTCCGGGCGTCGGATCTTCGTCGGTGGATATCGTCAGGCCGTCGTCCAGAATGAAATCGCCCGTGCGGCTGATGAGCGTGATTGATTCGTCCACGGGCGTCGTCGAGCTGTTGTGAGCCGCGTTGATGTCTGCACTGACTCGCAGGTCGCCGACCGAAGTGACGTTGATGTTGCCGGCGTTTGTTTCCAGTCCGCCGGTGACTCCGACAATGCCGATGCGCAGTTCATCGATGTCGAAGAATGTGATGCCTCCGCCAACAGCCAGATTGCTGACCGCCAGGACGTCGACATCGTTCAGTCCGTTGAACATGACGTCGCCCGACACGCCCTGCTGAACGACTTCCAGCGACGCGGCGGCGAAAGATCCCGTGCCGCCCTGAGTGACGTCGCCCGACGCTGTGATTTTGGCGTCGTTTGTAATGTCAACGGCTCCGTTCAGCGTGACGGTGCCGCCGGACAATGTCAGCGAACCAGCGGTCAGCGTGCCCGTCTGAGTGATGTCACCAAACGCAGTGATCTCCGCAGCGTCTGAAATCGTGACGTCGTTATGCAGGCCAACCATTCCATCCGCGGACAATGTCAGCGAACCAGCGGTCAGCGTGCCCGTCTGAGTGATGTCACCAAGCGCAGTGATCTCCGCGGCGTCTGAAACTGAGGTACTGGCATTCAGATCGACCGCACCTGCGGACTCGATCGTCAGCAATTCGGCAATCAGAGCCGCTGACGCTGACTGAGTCATGTCACCGGCAGAAGTCAGTGTCGCGCTGCCTGCAACGGTGATGGAATTCGTCAGTTCGATTCCTCCAGCGGAAGTCAGGCTCAGCGATCCCGCCGACTGCGTCAGGATGTCATCGGATGCTGTCAGCCGCGTGTCAGAATCTTCGGTGATTTCGACGCTGCCGGTCGCGTTGATGCTCAGCGACCCAAAGTTTGTCACATCCGACGGCTGATTTCCGATCGTGATGCTGTCTGCGGTCAGCGACGCATTGCCGCCGATGTCGATCGTTGAACCTGCGATGCTGGTGATGTCTCCGCCCGCAGTGACTCGCAGAAATCCGGACACGGAGACGTCCCGCAATGCGATATCATTCGCATCGTTCACCACGGCCGAATCTGCACTGACGATGATCGTGCCGAAATCGTTTGTCGCCGAATCGAAACGCACACTGTCGGCTCCGTGAACCGCCAGCGACCGCAGCTGAATTCCGGCCGCACCGTCTTCCACGGCAGCCAGGTCGTTTGCCCCCGCGCGAACGGCAACGTGGTTGAACGCGCCGGCGGTGTTGTCGACCGTCAGAGTCTTTCCACCCGCCGACAGCGAATACAGATCGCCGAAATCGTCGTCTGCCACATCCCAGATTCCATCCGTCAGCGTAAATTCATGCACGTCCGGTGCGGTGGTCTGAATTGACAGCGTGTCGCCGGCGTCGAAACCGTTCAGGACCAGAGTCGCCGCGATAACTCCGAACCCGGCATCGGGCAGGCGGCGGTCTTCGAGCTTCATCACGTTCAGAGGCCGGCGGCGACGAGCACGGTTCGCACCGAACAGGTACCGCGTGAATCGGCGAAAGATCGATGCCCGGAATCGGTTCGTGGAATTCACTCGCTTGGTCTCAGTCGCGGTCAGCTCGTTGTCGCAGACGCAATTCATTCCGGTAGAACGTGGCCCCATGCTGCGGAGCGACTGCCGCGGACAACTCGACGACCGTGGCGTGCTGATTGTATCCGGGCAGCCGGACCGGTTGCATCATCAAATCAGTGTTCCGCGTTGCGCGGAAGTCTGCCTGCTGAAGCGATCCGGCCCGTCAGGCAAGCTGCGCGGAACGGTCGTCGCAGTCTCACGATAGCAGATCCGCCGGTTCGATGATGATCTGTGGACGTTTGCGGCGGGTTGGGACGCCACCGCCAGCGATTCGGATGCACGGGGATCACAGACGCAGAACGCCGGAGCTTGCGATGATACGGATGCTGACGATTGCCACGGTTACGCTGGTCGTGTTGGCGGCTGCTGAAACAACTCGCGCTCAGAACGACACCAGCCCGGTAACTCCCACGCCGGCGGCGCCCGCTCAGGGGGCATTGGTGCTCAGCACCGACGATGTCGAAACACCGAACAGCGAGACGGCCTCGGTCGCGTACGAAGAACTTTTCCGCCCATTGTCGTCGGTCACGCTGGCGAATGCTGCGTCGACCGCTGCGATCGACGGAACGCTGCTGACTCCTCCGGTGACTCAAGTCGGGCCGTTCTTCGATTCACACGGTCAGACGACCTGGACGACCGGCGACTGGATCGGCATCCGTCCGCAACGCAACACGTTTCCGATCTGTTACCGCCCGTTGTACTTCGAAGATCCAAACCTGGAACGCTGCGGCAGAAGTCATGGCTGTCTGACCGAACTGGCCTCCGCCGCACATTTCTTCGGACGGATTCCCGCACTGCCGTATCTGCTGACGGCCAATTGTCCCGGCAAGTGTGTCCGTGCACTGCCGGACTGTCCCAGCTGCCACGAATTCGGCTGTGACGCGTACCTGCCACCATTCGATGCGAAGGCGGCCGGAGTCGAAACCGCGGCCGTTGTCGGCCTGATTTTTCTGATTCCCTGATTGTGCTGCTGAATGCATGTCGTGTTTGCGAATCCGTGACGGCAAGTTCACAATACCGGAGTCAGGCATTCCGCCGCCCGTTAGTGTGCCAGTCTTCGCAGGGCTCCCATGAACGACGATGAACGCAACACGGACGAGACAACGAACAAGTTCGACGTGACGTGCGATCATTTGCCGGACGATGGCAGGAATCCAGCCGTCCAGGATCTCAGGCAGGTTGGTGACTACCAGTTGATCCGCAAAATCGGTGGCGGCGGGATGGGCGTCGTCTACGAAGCGCTGCACACACGGCTGAAGCGTCGAGTGGCGGTCAAACTGATCTCCGATTCGTACCTCGCCAATCCCGGTGCGTCACGGCGGTTTTTGCGTGAGATTGAATCGGCCGGCCGGCTGGAACATCCTCACATCGTTCAGGCAACCGACGCCGGCGAAGCGGACGGCGTGCCGTTCCTGGTCATGGAACTGGTGCAGGGAGCCGACCTTTCCCGCATCATTCGCAGGTACGGAGCGTTGCCGCCGCTGGCAGCGCTGCAGGCGATCGAGCATGTCGCTAAGGCACTTGACCATATTCATTCCAACGGGATGGTTCACCGCGACATCAAACCGTCAAATCTGCTGCTCACGCAGGACGGAATCATCAAGGTCGCGGATCTTGGACTGGCCCATCTGCTGCAGCCGCACTCGAAGGATGACGAAGTCACTTCGACCGGTGACCTCGTCGGGACCGTCGACTACATGGCCCCTGAACAGGGCGTCGATGTCAAAAAGGCCGATGCCCGCGCAGACATCTATAGTCTGGGGTGCTGTCTCTATTTTCTGCTTTGTGGCGGACCGGTTTACGGCGGACGATCGCGTGTCGATCGCCTGATCGCTCACCGGTCGGACGATATCCCCGATCTGAATGCAGATTGTTCGGCTCCCTTGCCGCAATCCGTGTCCCTGTTGTTTCAGGACATGCTGGCCAAGGATCCCGGTCGTCGTCCGCAGTCGATTCACCAGGTGTTGGTCCGACTTGGTAAATGCTGCGACGATGTCCGCAGGATGCTGGCGCAGCCTGAGTCCGCCGGTGCGGCCAAAGCCGGCGGAGCATCAGGAGCCTCAACGACCGGACTGGCATCCACCGCACGCCGCGTGTTTGCCGACGGGATCCAGGTCGACCTCGACCAGTCACTGCAGCCAACGGTGCTGACACACCGGCAGCCTCCCCGCCCTGCGCGTCGCGGGCACTTCCTGCTGGGGGGAGGAATCGGTGTGGCACTGCTGGCTGCGTTCGCAGCTTACTCTGCATTTCTGCGACCGCCCGAAGCCCCGCCGCTGACCACGCCCGAGACCACGCCTGCAGTGCCTGCCTCAACTTTCCCGGGCATCGTCCTGAAAGCTCATCCCGGCGGCGCTGTCTTCAACGTGCATTTTGCGCCCGACGGTCAACATGTGCTGTCCTGCGGTTCGGACGGCATGGTCAACATCTGGGACATCGCGACGAAGCAGCGAGTCGGCCAGTTGCAGCACGCAGACGGACCGGGCCGAAAGGATGTCATCGACGTGGCCTTGATTCCGAACACTTCACTTGCTGTGTCTGCCTGCTACAGCGGTGTCGCCACGGTGTGGGACTGGCGTGAAGGTCGGATCGTACGACAGTTCCGCAGGCATCAGAATGAAGTCGAGGGTGTGGCCTGGATTACCGGAACACGGGTTCTCACGACAGGCCGTGACGACGTGATCTACGTTTGGGACGCCGCCACCGGGGACGTCAAGGCGGAACTGCAGAATTCGCACGCCGGCGGAGTCCGCGGTGTTGCCGTCAGTGCCGACGGCACGCGCGCCGTCACCGGTGACTACAACGGAGGCCTGCTTCTGTGGAATGTCGAACCGGACAACGAACAGCTTGTGAAATCGCTGCATGTCGTGAATGAGGCAGTTTCCGTCTGGAGTGTCGACTGGGTCGCGGACACCAGCCGGATAGCCATTGCCGGAATCTTTCTGTCGGGGGAGCCGCTGCTGCTGGTGTATGACACGGCGACGAACAAAGTCGTCCAGCGCTACTCCGGGGTTTCAGGCAAGGTGTACGGAGTGCGCGTATCGCACGACGGGAAACGCCTGATCTCCGCCGCGGACGATGTCTGCGGCTGGTCGATCGCCAGCGAGACCGAAAAGCCACTGTTCGAGTTCCCCGACCACAACGACCATGCATTCGCCGCCGATGAGTCTGCGGACGGAACGTTGCTGGTCACGGCCGGCACCGACGGCACTGTTCGCGTTTTTGAATGGCGGGATTTCCTGGCGGAAACCCCCGATCTGCAGGGTCAGCCGCTGCAGCAGTGACATCGACCGGTCTAAGTACCGAGCGACTTCGATCGTGTCGCATCCGCCACGTGGCGCACGCTCAATGTCACTCACTTTAGCTCTGATCTGTGAGCGGCACGGCGCTAGCCGCCGGTGTTTCCCAGCGATTTTCAATGCAGACACCGGCGGCTAGCGCCGTGACGCTCACAAAGTGAGTGCCATTGGGCGCACGCTGCCAGCGTCCGCCGCCGAAATTCCGGTCACCGCGAGCAGCACACCTGGCAGCTTCAGCACAGCTTGCCGCCGACAGCAATTGCCGGACGCTTCGAACCATAAGCACTCCCGGTCTTCTGCATTTGCTGAGCGTCACCGTAGGCAGTCAGCGATGCCGACTGGCAGACCGGAGGCTTCTGCTGTTGCGGGAGCTTGAATGCAGGACGGTCTTCGGGAAGCTGCATGGCGTGTCTCCTGAGAGATCGAAACAATTTGTACGAGCCGCGCGGCGACGCGAACTGCGAGCAGCTACTGTCACTCAGTCCGGTGCGGAAGTCAACTGGTCCTTTGCAATGGCCTGAAGATGCAACTGCCAATCGCGCCCCATCCGGCGAGCGTTATAGTCGCTGCGAGCCAGTTCGCGGCAGACGTGGATGCGGCCTTCTCGTTCGTCGATCGCCTGCCGGATCGCGCGGGCCAGTGAGCGCGGCGACGGATTCAAAGGCACGACGACAGCGACGTCATGCTGATCCGCCAGTTTGCCGATGATTCCCACAGGCGTGCTGACCACAGGAACCATCGCAGCCCAGGCTTCCACGATCGCCAGCCCGAAGCTTTCATAGTCCGACGAGCAGACCAGAACGTCCAGCCCCGGCAACAACGGAGCGATTTGGTCTGGTGCCAGTTGACCAACGTGAACGAAGCGGCTTGTGGCCTGCCGGATTTCAGTCAGCAGGTCAGCGCAGTCGGGGCCGATGAACACCGCACGAAAGGCTTTGGGAAGGCATGCGACCGCCTTCGCCACGTTCAGCGGCCGCTTTTCCGCAGACAGCCTGCCGACGTATCCCACGGCGATATCTGCGATCGTCAAACCCAGTCGTTCACGTGCCAGCCGGCGCGCTGGCGGTCGCAGGTCTTTCATCGGCGGCACATGGACGCCGTTGGTGATAATGGAAACTCCTTCGCGAAACTCCGGCGGGAAGGCATCGCGCGCGGTCTCGGAAATCGCCACGCGTCGAGCGGCCTTCCGAGACGAATTTGCGAGCACCTCGCGCGCCCAGCCGCAATCGTCCGGTCCATGTGAAACCGTGACCAGCGGAATGCTGCAGTCCGGGTAGCGATCGTCCAACTGCTTCACGCCGCACTGCAGCACGACATCGGGCCGCGTATTCGAAATTGCCTGCAGCAGTCGCCGCTGTGTCTCGGCATTCGAGAGCGGTGGAATTCCCTGGACCGGACATCCACGCTCCAGTACATCGTCGAGAATCTCTGAGTGTGCCGTATGTTCCGGTGATTCGCTCAGGATGCACAGACTGCACCAGTCAATCTGCGGCGAGTGTCGCATCAGCGTCAGCAGCCAGGAAGGAATAACGCCGATCAGTGCATTCGGCAGCAGTACCATCACGCGCGTCCTGCGCGGACGCTGCATCAGTTCGGTGAAGTAGCTTTGCCACGCACTGATCGCGGACTTCACCGTTAGCGCCCGCGCTCGCCGTTTGGCGCGCGCAACAAGCTGTTCGTTGCCACACGCTGTCTTGAGAGCCCGGCACAGTTCCTCCGGCGTGAACGTCCGCGGAATCGTGATGGAACAATCCGCCCAGCGGGGTTCCGCAAGTGCGCCGACTCCCGCCGTCGCCACCGTGGGAACGCTCAGCATCCACGATTCGGCCAGCGTGTTGGAAAAGCCTTCGTCCTCGGTCGTATAAGCCAGCACGTCGAACGCCGCCAGTGTGCTGCCGACATCGGTGGTCCAGTCAACGATCCTGTGACGTCCCGGCAGCCTGCGTCGGCACAGGCGGGCGAAGCGTTGTTCGTAATCCCGAAAATTCCCGTTTCGACCGACGAAGACCGCCTTCCAATTCCGGCCCATCCGGCTGACGGATTCCACCAGCGGCTCCACGCCTTTGTCCGGAGCGATCCGGCCAAAGTACCCGACGATGCGGTCAGCAGGCCCAAATCCCCAGGCAGCTCGCTGCTGTCGGCGATCGCACGTGCGGACCAGTCGGCGTTCATCGATTCCCGGATAGATCACGCGAACCCGATGTCGCACAGCCTCCGGAAAAGCCTCGCCGCTCTTCACAGAATTTGCGACGTAGTCGGCAGTACACAGCGAGTTCGCGTGCAGAAAGCTTTCCTGATACTCGCCGCTGGCCTTGGACGTGACCACGATCCGTCCGCGGAAGTCGGGCGGCAGCACTTCGGCGAGATCAGGAACTCCCCACGCGACGATCACATCTGCGTTCGCAGCCACCGTTCTCACGGCCGCTGCGAACGACTCTGCGTTGATCACCTTCGCGTGCTTTGTGGTCGCACCGGGCTGATGGATCGGCGGAACCCGCGAGTCGTCCAGACAGAGGTCCGGGCAGACCGGATACGGCATCTGAACAGCCATTCCCACAATCGACAGCACGCTCGGATCAGAAGCCGTCACCAGTTGAATGATGTCATGTTCAGCGCCGCCGTAAGTGAATGATCGCAGCACAAACGCGATGCGAATCGGTCGTTTCAGACGGTGGCGGGACGAGGTTCTTCCTGGCTGAGCAGCGATTTTTTGAGCAGCGGCTGTTACTGTCACGTTCCCACTTTTCGCATGGCCTGCTGGCAACGTTGGATTCCTGAGTTCTTCAGGTGAATTCAGTTCGCAAAGATAGCTGCGTCCGTAAAGTGACGCAAACGTGGCATTCCGGAGCCGCAGGCCGCGCTGACTGCAGCACGACGTCCTGTCACCTTATCAAACTGATGGTGTCCCCGGCTGCCCGACTGTATCCTTTGCCCCCATGACACCAAATACACAACGACCCCTGCTCGCGGCGGCTCATTTCGGCAACCTGCGCCGCTGGCTTGAAATGGAAGGCGAAGCGGAACGAGACCGGCTCGAAGCTCGCCGACAGGTACAATCAACCGCTGCAGCAGAACGCAGTGGAGAAACACTGCTGGATCTGAAGATTCGCTCGCATACGTCCGGACTCGGCGGACGATATCTGATCACGCTGGTCAAGCGCAGACCGGCCGACCGCATGCCGTGGCACCGTTTCAAGGTCGGCAGTCCGGTCATCCTGTCCGATTACGGTGACGCCGGCGGACGCTCACTGACCGGTGTCGTCAGCCAGAGAAAGGCAGATTCCGTCGAAGTTGCTGTGGATGAATGGCCGGAAGGAGATCGCTTCCGGATCGATCTGTCGCCAGACGAAGTCACCCGCAAGCGACAGCTCGCCGCGCTTGACCTGACGGAAAACGCCACCGGGCGACTCGGCCGGCTTCGCGACCTGCTGCTGTATGACCGTGAACCAACCTTTCACACGTCCACGGCATGCGCGGTTTCTGAGTCGTTGAACCCGTCACAGCAGGCGGCGGTTCAGTTTGCGATGTCGGCCGCTGATATCGCCATCATTCACGGACCGCCCGGCACCGGCAAGACGACGACGATCGTCGAAGTCATCCGCCAGGCCGTCGCACGCGGCGAACGCGTTCTGGCATGTGCTCCCAGCAACACCGCCGTCGACAACCTGCTGGAACGCCTTGTCGATGTTGGGGAACCCGCAGTACGCCTCGGCCATCCGGCACGCGTCCTGGAAGTCGTGCGGACTCACACGCTGGACGCGCTGGTCGAACAGCACGACGCGATGGACCTGATTCGCGAAATCCGTCGCGAAGCCGAACAGCTCGAACGAAAAGCCAGCCGCTACACGCGAGCCCGCCCGGCTCCCGGCCAACGATACCAGCAGCGCCAGGAAATCCGCGAGCTGAAAAAGCAGGCCCGCGCGCTCGAACGCCAGGCGATCAACGAAGTGCTGCGTGAAGCGCGAGTCATCTGCGCGACGGTGAGTTTTGACTTCGACGTTCTGCAGGACCACGAATTCGACCTGCTGGTGATCGACGAAGCGTGTCAAAGCGTGGAACCCGGCTGCTGGGTGCCTCTGAAGTTCGCCGACCGCATCGTTCTGGCCGGTGACCACTGCCAGCTTCCGCCGACAATTCTTTCGAAAGAAGCCGCGGCGGAAGGCTTCGACGTCAGCCTGATGCAGCGACTTGTCGAACGGCACGGCGACGCGATCACGCGGCAGTTGACCGTGCAGTACCGCATGCACGAACAGATCATGCAGTTTTCGTCGCAATATTTTTACAGTGGCAGCCTGGAAGCTCATGCATCAGTCCGGCAGCACACGCTGGCCGACCTGCCACAGATTCATGCGGACGATCTGGACGTTTCACCGGTGGTCTTCATCGATACGGCCGGAGCCGGCTGGAACGAAGAACAGGAGACCGACGGACTCAGCCGCTTCAATGCGGGAGAAGGCCGGCTGGTGCTGGAACAGGTCAGCTCGCTGTGTGACGCCGGCCTGAATCCGCGAGACATCGCTGTGATTGCTCCCTACGCCGCTCAGGTACGCTGGTTGCGGCAGAACAGCGAATTCGACAATCTGGAAGTCGATACCGTCGACGGCTTTCAGGGTCGCGAAAAGGAAGCCGTGGTGATCTCGCTGGTGCGATCGAACGCGACCGGCGAAATCGGTTTCCTGTCCGACGCCCGCCGTATGAACGTGGCTCTGACGCGAGCCCGTCGCAAGCTGATCGTCATCGGCGACAGCGCGACGCTGGGAGGTGACGCATTCTTCGCCGAACTGCTGACATGGTTCGAACAAACAGGCGCGTATCGCAGCGTCTGGGAACTGACAGCGGTCGAATAACTTCCCGTCACGCTTCTCCCGGCGCAGCGAGCACCATGCACCGTTGCGAGTTTGTTCACCGTCGCAAATCCACGAATGACACACGAGCCACCGTTTGAATTCTTCTGCTGCATCCCACGTCATCTTCTGCATCACCGAACTGGACATCGGCGGCGCAGAAAAAGCACTCGTCAGAATTGCCATCGGTCTGAAGGAACTGGGCTGGAATGTTTCTGTCGTCAGTCTTCGGGACCGTGGATTGATGGCGGAACCGCTGGAAGCTGCAGACATCCCCGTCACGGCGCTGGAGTGCGGCTGGTTTGGCGACATGCGAGCGATCGTTCGCCTGAGTCGCCACCTTCGACAACACCGGCCCGCGATGCTGGTCTGTTTTCTCCATCAGGCGAACATCGTCGGCCGAATCGCCGGCCGCTGGCAAAAGATTTCTCGCGTGCTTTCCGGCGTGCGAGTCGGTGACGCGCGCCGCTGGGTCGTCTGGACCGACCGGCTGACTCGCGGGCTGGTCGATCATTACATCGCCGTAAGCGACAGTGTCGCCCGTCTGCACGCGAAACTCTGCCACATCTCGCCTTCCAGCATCACCGCGATTCCCAACGGTGTGGATCTGCCGGAACATGTCCGGTCCGGTGCGGAAAGGTCCTCTGCTTCAGGCCATCGGATCCTCTACGTTGGCCGACTGACAGTGCAGAAATCGCCTGAAGCTTTGATTGAGGCGTTTCTGCGTCTTCCGCCAGCACTGCAGGATTCCACAACGGTCGATGTCGTTGGCGACGGACCTCAGCGAGACTCCCTGACGCGACTGATTCAGCAGCATGGTCTGCAGAATCGCATCACGCTGCACGGCCATCGCGACGATGTCCCGCGTTTTATGAGTTCCGCCGATGTGCTTGTCCTGCCGTCTCGCTGGGAAGGTCTGCCAAACGTGGTGCTGGAAGCCATGGCCCACGGTCTGCCCGTCATCGCATCAGCCGTCGACGGAGTCAACGATCTGATCCGCCACAACGAAACCGGCTGGCTGGTAGACCAGCCAGCCAGCGCCGTGGCGTTCGCAGAAACGATTGCGAAAGTCCTGCAGGCTCCGGAACAACGTGCCGAAGTATCACGCCGTGGTCTCGCGATGGTGACAAACGATTTCACCTGGGACGCGGCGATTCATCGATACAACGAACTGCTGCGACGTCTCAGCGCCGCCCCGGATGCCGCGAAGCCGTAGACGTTCTGACGTCAGTTGACACCGCGTACAGCATCGGTGCCTCGATCGGCGAGCCGCGCGATGTCAGTCCGCAATCATCACAGCCGAACCCGCGACGCACCTCCGAACGGAGACAGCGCCCGAACGCCGTGAAAGCGGACTGACGTGGCACTGCTGGCCAGTTCGGTTCACCGGCGATTCCGCTTCCGAAGGCCCGGCCGATTATTGGTCCGTGGCTTCCGTCGTCGGCGTTTCGAATTCCACTCTGGCGTAGATGTCAGCGAGCTGGAGCGTCACACCGATCGACGGCAGCGTGACGCTTTCCTGCAGATCGATGACCGGCCGCAGCACCCACGTGCCATCGTCGCGGCGTGAATAGAGTTCAACCGATGGCTGCTGCTGCGACACCAGCACGTAGTCTTTCAGACTTTCAAGACTGCGGTACTGGCGGAACTTGCGGCCTCGATCGTAGGTCTCCGTCGAGTCAGACAGGACTTCGATGACCAGTTGCGGATTGAGCAGTGTGTCAAGATGCTTGTCTTCGAACTGCGGCTGTTCGCAGGTACCCACAATGTCCGGATACGTGTACAGCCCCGTCGCACTGACCTTGACTCGCATATCACTTGCGAAAATCTCGCAGGGACTTTGCTTCAGCGCGGCATGAAATTCACCGGCAAGATTCACAGTCAGCCGGTTGTGATTACGGCTGGCGCCGGACATCGCAAAAACTTCGCCGCGGAAGTACTCATGACGAATCTCTGACGCTCGTTCGAACTCCAGATACTCCGTCGGCGTCATCAAAGGCTGCTCTGCCGTGGACATCAGTCTTTCTCCATTTCGGTGCTGCAGTGCCGCACTGCCATGAGTCGGATGGATAACACGTCGGCCCCAGGCAGTCAAACTGGGTGTGTGACTTCCGGTCAACCGGCATTCGCCGCAATGTCAGATCACGCGAATCAGCGTTCCATCTGCAGAAAGACAAACGTCCCCAGCTTGGAAACAGTGAGCACGTCGTTGCGTCCGTCGGCGTTGATGTCGGCGACTTCCAGTTGCGTACCGACTCCGGAACGATCGTCGATCCGGTGCGGGACAAAGTGCACGCGTCCGTCACCGTCCTGCGTGCGCTGAAACCAGTACAGCACCGGATCGGCGTTCGGTTCCACGTCGCCGGTCGGGCCGTGAGCCCACAGGCGTTTGCCGCACACGATATCTCGGTGACCGTCGCCATCGATGTCGGCGAGTGCGAGGGCGTGAGGCTGACTGAAGGCGACTCCGAACGCTGCTTCTTCTGAACGATCACCCATTATGCGGTGCTGGATAAACACACGGCTGCCGATTCTGCGGACGTTGGCCTCGTCGAACGCGGCTGCGTCGATGACCTGTTCGTACCATGCCAGGCCCCAGCCGTGAGCGTCCACGGATGAGATCACGTCGCTGTCTCCGTCGCCATCGATATCGTCGACGAACATTTGCGCTCCACCACGCTCGACGGAAAACTTCCCACGGTGAAACAGCCAGTCGGTGCTGCCGGCGTCGGCTGGCTGTTCGTACCAGCCGTCGTTGATGATGTAGTCGAGCCGACCGTCGAGATTCACATCGCCGGTGCCCTGTCCGTGATAGAACTGCGGCCAGTCCTCATTTGGTCCGATCGGCTTGAACAGCCATGGCAGGGCGGGATCAGCCGGATCGGGTTCGATGGATCCCCAGCGACCGTCCCAGTGGCAGATGACCTGCGGAATTCCATTGCCATCGAGATCAACAAGAGCCGGCGATTCGCCTCGCACACGTTCGAAGGCGAAGTGTGCGGGCCACAATCCGGAATCTTCGGTCCCCGGGTTTTCATACCACTTCGCTTCGTGCTTGTGGACTCGTCCGAGCACCAGGATGTCGGGTCGGCCGTCGCCGCTGAAGTCATGAACGAAGCTGAACAGGCTGTTGCTGGGACTCTCTTCCGGAGGCAGCGGGACCGCTTCGTAGAACTCATGAGCCTGGTCGAAATGCGGACCGGCATACCAGAACGGCCCGGCAACGACATCCATGTGTCCGTCACCGTTGATGTCAGCCGAGGTGATGCCGTCGCAGTAGTAGCGATCGGAAAGCTGCAGCTTTCTGAATGTGACGACATCCTCCGCGCTATCGCCCGCGGCGTTCGCAATTCCGCACGAAATCAGCAGCAGTGTCATGCAGGCAGCTCGATGAAGCATTTGTCTGTTCCGGGGAAAGGTGTGTGTGACGCTGTTGCGCGAAGTAGTGAGAAAGTCCCGTCATACTTTCTGAGTGCGGTGCCGCGGGCGACCATCGGTGCCTTCCGCGGCGAATCACTGGCAGCGGCGATTCACGTCAGCGGCGAATCACCGCGAGCCAGTCTGCATTGTCGCCGGCTGACCCTGTCGAAACTCTGCCGCCGGCAGTAACGGACTTCACACTGCCGGCCTGCAGGTCGCCTCCTTCGCGAGGATTGAACCACTGTACCTGGAATTCGCCTGCGGTGCCCGTCAGATCGAGTTCCGCGGCACCACCGTTCGGCAAATACACCAGGTACACGTCGCCAGCCTTAGCGAGACAGTAAACACTGTTGTCGTGCTTCTCATTGCCGACGAGTTCATCGGCCGGCCGCAGTTCCTGAAACGGAATGTTGTGGTCGTGAAAGAAGTTGATGGCGATGCGGCAGTAGTCCCAGCTTCGATCGCGTGAGCGCCAGTCTTCGCAGACGAGATCGTTTTCGGCAAACTGATAGCCAAAGTAGTATTCGACACCGGCTCCGCCGCCCATCAGATGCCCCCACAGCGTCTGCTGGCGGACGTCGTGTTCGGTGTAGATGAATTTTCCGGTGCGGTCTGTGCCGTCAAAGCCTTTGTAACCCAGGTCCGGGCACTGACCGTGAGCCGCCGTGCCGGATTCGTCGAACGCGACGATCCACGGTTTTCCGGCCTGTTCGGATTCTTCCACCCACTTCACGGTCTGCCAGTGAGTGTCCCCGATGCCGCTGTTCTGCAGCGACAGTCCCGTCAGCTTCGAACGGTCTCCCAACAGCGGGCGATACACCTTGTCCTGCTGGTCCGGATAAGTATGGACGACGATGTTGTGGCCGTAGGGATCGAGCGACGCGATGTAGTCGATCATTGCCTGCTGCTGTGCGGTCGTCTGCGTGTTCTCCTCACCCAGATTCCAGTTCAGTGCCAGGTTGTGGCCGAAGCGAGCGATCAGTTCGCGGCAATACAGTTCCCGCTGCGCTGCCAGGTCACCGCCGTCGAGACTTTCCGGAACGTTGCCCGCGTCCTTGCCCTGAGTATGGTCGTCGTTTTCAGTTTCCTGCATCTTGAAGTGCAGATACATGCCCCGTCGAGTGCCGTGGTCAAAGATGATTCCCCACTGATCCAGCTTGCTGCAGTCGTAATGCAGCTTGTCGTCACGATGCATGAAGGGCCAGACGTTGTCGCCGTCGCCTCCCGCGTTGTACGTCAAAAATGAGAACGCATTGCAGCCTTTGCCCGACAGATAGTTAATGGCTCCGATCAGCCCCTTGCCCTTGCCGGTCTGCCATGTCGGATCGCCGTCGTTCCAGTCTCGCACGTGAGGCTGCCAGGTTTTTAGCGGGACGTTCGGTCTGCCGGCGATTGTGTTGTCGAAGTCGGCGTATGCCAGCAACGTTTCCGGAGCATCCGCGCCCGCTTTCAGGAAGTACTGCCCGCTGCCCGCGAACTGCAGGTAGCGTCTGCCGACATACCGCAGCCGCCCGTGTGCTCGCAGGTCGCGGCCAGCCTTGTCAGACGCAGCGACATGGAACTCGCCCGTTTCACCGTGAAAGCTCGTCAGCACTTCACCTGGTTCGTCAGCATCGAGAGCGACATTCTTTCCCTGCGCAAACGACAGGAAATACTTCCACGTCCCTGGCCGATCCGGAGCGAAGTGAACCTTCCAGACCGTGCCGTCCTGAGCCGAAGATTCGGCGGCATTCCCATCGGCGGCGAAGTAGCCGGGAACGTCGTATCGCGTGCCGTCCATGTGTTCGAAGCGGACTGTCAGTCGATAGTCAGTGAACGGATTCGGATCGTTGTCCTGTTCGTGAGCGTACGGACCATCGAGCGTCAGCGTGATCCTGTGCCACATCATCAGTTCGCCGGAAATTCCGACGCTGCCGTCTCCGTCCGGCCGGCGAGGCAGCATCAGCGGCGCATCGCTGACAGCCTTTGTCGGGCTGCCTGCCGTTATGGTTTCCTGAGCCGCAATTGCTCCGGCATTTGCGACGCAGCAGACAAACATCGCAGACGAAGCAAGGAACCGCAACGTTCGCATTTGTTTCCTCTTTCAATCGTGACGCGGCTGTCGAAGTCATTGGTGCAAGGCAAAGCATGAGCCCTTCCGCGCTGCCTCACTCGTTGCGAGGTGGCCAGCGCCAGATGAGGTCGTCTCTGTCTTCTGTGATTCCGGAATCACTCTTGCCAATCATCTGCTGGCCGCCGCCATCGTCGGTCATGTTCTTTCCCAGCGAGTACATCACGAAGCCATCGCCTTCGCGTCGATAGACCAGCGGCTGGCTGGTGAACGGGTCTTCGATCAGACCCGGCGTGGCACCGGGCATCCCGTCAACGGACAGGATCTCTGCCAGCACTGCGGGATAGCTGCCGTGCTGCTGTTTCCAAAGAGCAAGTCGTGCCGCGATCTGAACAGCGCGTCGGTTGAGTCCGCGACTGTGGGCCAGTGCAAGATGATTGTCACAGTCCACATGCCACGATCGTGCCATGTCCGGAAACCGGCGACCGGGACTCTGCCACGTCCACGGTTCAATCATGTCAAGGGGCAGATCAGAGTCCCTGACCGTGTACGAATCGTCGTCCCGGACCAACGCCTGCTTGATGGCGGCACGCTGTTGTTCCCACGTCGGCAGCCTCATGCCGGCGACGATTCGGTCGAACAGTTGGTTCTGGTCTCTCAGCACAAAGTTCCAGTCCACGGAGTGCTGAAAACGCTTTGCCTTCAACCAATTCAAAGGTCCCGTGAACGTAACAAGCATCTCGTCAGCGCCACGTCGATGCAGGTTTTGAATTAAGTCGAGCCACATGACTCGCTCCCACTGATCGCATGCTTCGACGACGCGATCCACGCAGTTTTCTGACGGCAGTCTCCTGATGATTTCCAGTTCAGACGGAGTCAACTCGTCTGCGGCAAGGACACCGGCCGTGGCAGCCGAGCACGCTGTATGCTCAATCGATTTGGCGATTCCGAACTGAATGGCGCACTGAATCCCGTTGTCCTCTCGTGCCGCGATGGAATAGACGAAACGAATATCGTCGAGAGCCTCTGTCGTCCTTCCCTGAGCGAACCGAACCGCTGCTCGCAGACAGAAACGATGTCCAAACTGAAGATGAATCGACGCATGCTGCAGCGGTACGTGCGCGACGGAAGGGACGCTGAGATCCAGCGGGTACCGCGAATCGTAAGATCCACGAACCGCAGCGTACCAATCGTTGTTTTCTTCGACGCCGGCAGCCAGCACTTCCAGGTTGCTCGTCGAGATCGGCTGCTCCACGTGCCACATCTGCAGGTCTGTCTGCAGTGTCCGTAGCTGTTCCGCAAGCTCCGAATCTGGTGACTCGTCCGGCAGGCCGGCCCGGAACGCGTCGACAGGGTCACGGTACACGTCGGCGTTCTGGGGAGACCAGCCGACCCGTCGCTCGCGTTCTTCCATGAGAAACCATGGATCTTCCTCGGGCGGCGTTGTCAGATCAGCGTGCGTCTTGCGACGGACGAGTTCCAGAAAGTCAACGTACCCGTCTTCCGTCAGCGGTTCCGTGACCCAGGTCGTTTCGCGGGAGATCACAATCGCGGGCGGCCAGCCGAAGATGATCCACAGAAATCGGAGCAGCGAAACGCCGATGCCGATTGCGGACAACAGCCATACCACACGACGACGTGTCCAGCGCCGCGCGACAGGTTGGGTTTCGGCTGCCGTTGACGTGTTCATGTGACGGGAAGATCCGCAGCAGGAATCACTTCGCGCGAGTCGGCTTGTACTGGTGCGTCGGCGAACCGAACACACCTTCGGCCGCTTCCATCAGTGTCTCGGACAGCGTCGGGTGAGCATGGATGGATTCGGCCAGATCGCGTGCCGTCGCTCCCATTTCCACGGCCAGCACGGCTTCGGCGATCATCTCGCCGGCTCCGACACCGACGATGCCCACGCCGAGAACTCGCTGCTTCTTCGGTTCGACGATCAGTTTCGTGAGCCCTTCGGTGCGGCCCAGCGACTGTGCTCGGCCGGACGCGGCCCACGGAAAACGATGTACGCTGACTTCGACGCCACGGTCCTTCGCTTCGGTTTCGGTCAGACCGCACCAGGCCAGTTCCGGATCGGTGAACACAACGGCTGGAATCGCCACGTTGTCGAATTCGCCCGGCTCGTTCAGCAGCGTTTCCACCGCGACGTGAGCTTCGCGCGTGGCTTTGTGAGCGAGCATGGGTTCTCCGGCAACATCGCCGATCGCCAGCAGCTTCGGGTCGGCCGTGCGCTGTTTGCGATCAATCGTGATGAAACCTTTTTCGTCGATTTTGACTTTCGTGTTTTCCAGTCCGACATTACGGCTGTTGGGACGACGTCCGACGGACACCAGCACACGATCAAACGTCTGTTGCGGTTCAACACCTTCACCTTCCAGACTGGCGACGATGCCCGTTTCGCTGGGCGTCAGCTTTTCGACCTTCGTATTCAGGTGAATGGCGGTGAACTGATCTTCCAGCCGCTTCTGCAGCGGACGCACCAGATCGCGATCGGCTCCGGGAAGCAACCCGGACGTCATTTCGACCACCGTCACCGCAGACCCCAAGGCGGCGTAGACCGAACCCATTTCAAGCCCGATGTAACCTCCGCCAATCACCAGCAGTCGCTTCGGGACATCCGGCAGCTTGAGTGCGCCAGTGGAATCCATCACGCGATCGTCGCCGATGTCGAAGATCGGCGGCATCGCCGGCAATGAACCAACCGCAACGATGCAGTGATCGAAGGTGATGGTCTGCGAATTGCCGTCGCGGTCCTTCACTTCCAGCGTCGACGAATCCTGAAACGTGCCGCGAGCTTTGACGAGTTCCACCCCGCGCGCTTTGCAAAGCTGTTCGATGCCGCCGGTCAGGTTGCCGACGACACTGTCCTTGAAGCCTCGCAGCTTGTCGATGTCGATCTCGGGCTTTTGAAACGTGATACCCCAGTCGGCCGATTCGTGAGTTTCGTTGATCAGCTTCGCGACGTGCAGGAGGGCCTTTGACGGAATGCAGCCACGGTTCAAACAGACTCCGCCTGGCTTTTCGCCTTCGTCAATCAGAACGACCTGCATACCGTGATCGGCAGCGGCAAACGCAGCGGGATAGCCGCCAGGGCCGCCACCAAGAACAACAAGTTGAACGTGTCTGGACATGGAATGATGATCGAAAAGTGTTGGATTCCGGATCGCGTGTTCGTGGAATTCTGGTGACCGCGCTCGAAGTCGTGACTGCTCGGCCACTCGGCTGTTACGTGCCGCACGTCAGATGGCACTTTGAGACGAGACACCGTCAGGCGAAACGACTTCGAGCGGCCGTCGCTCTTCAGCGGGTGGCGGACGAGGACATCCCTGCCGACGCCGGCAGCATCGGCCACGCACCAGCGGACACGTGGAGGACGCTGCCAGCGTCCGCATCGGTGAATTCTGATCTGCCGATCGCTGCGCACTTCAGCACGGACGTGTGGGAGTTTCGCCGAAACCGGCAAGGCTGTCAGCCGACGTGCCGCGATATTCGGCTTTTTTCCGCCCGAACCGCTACGCCGTGAAGAGAATTTATTCGTTTAACCCGTGGCCGACAGGCCAGGTCGTTGCGACTAACGCCGACCTGTCCTGTCGGCCACGGGTTAAACGAGCCCTGTTTTCCTGCACAAAATCTCTTCAGGGGGTTGCCCGACCGGGCGCAACGTCCGTCAAACAGGTTCAACCACCGGCGCGCTGGCCCGACCGGCGGGACAGAAACAGAACGCAGCCGCCACGCAATGGACAGAATGAACGGAGGCCGTCGAAATTCGCTGAGCGGCGAATCTCGACGGCCTCATCGAGCAATCGAATCGAGTGAATCGAACGGCGTGCTACGCCAGCAGTTTTTCAATCGGGCCGTTGGAATCGGCGAAGCTGGTTTCGGGCAGCCCTGCCGCCTGCAGGATGGTCAGCAGCAGATCGGACATTGGATTGTCCTGCGTGCAGCGGACATGCTGACCCTGATTCAGCCGCCCGGCTGCGCGACCACCCAGCAGCAGCGGCAGATCGTGCGGGCTGTGAGAATTGCCGTCTCGCAGCGCGGAACCGAACAGAATCGCGCTGTTATCAAGCACGTTGCTGTCGCCTTCGGGAATCGTTCGCAGCTTGTCCAGCAGGTACACGTACTGACCAACGTGCCATTTGCTGATCAGTTCGTACTGCGACAGTTTCTCCGGCTTGTCCTGATGATGGGACGTTTCGTGATGAGAATCGTTGACGCCATCCAGAAACGCGAAGTTCACACCGCTGACCGAATTGCCGAACATGAACGACACGACGCGAGTCATGTCCGCTTCGAATGCCAGAGCGATCATGTCCATCATCAGCCGAACCCGATCGGCGTGTTCTCTCGGATTGTCTTCCGGCCGCGGGCGATCGGCAAAACTGACTTTCGACGTCCAGGACTTTGCGGAATTGCCGGACGTATGATCGATGCGCTGTTCCAGAGCGTGGACGGATTCCAGGTATTCGTCCAGGCGATGCAGGTCACGCTGGCCGAGCTGACTTTTCAGCCGACGTGCGTCTTCGCGGACCAGATCCAGCAGCGGCCGGTCATTCTGCTGAGACGCTCCGCCGCCGGCGATGCGGGTCATGCGGTCGAAGACCAGCCGCGGGTTGATTTCGCGAGCCAGCGGCTGCGTCGGCGAGCGCCACGAAATGTGAGCCCCGTACACTCGCGTGTAACCGACCACCGCGTCGACTCCTGAACGAACCGGTTCGGTCCCCAGTTGAATCGACGGCAGCGGCGTGTACTGGCCGAACGCGCGAGCGGCCACCTGGTCCATCGAAACGCCGCCACTGTTCAGGTCGACGCCCGTGGTCTTGCGAATCGTCGTGCCGGTCAGCCATGCTGCGTCCTTGACGTAATGTCCGTCACCCGTGTTGGTGGCTTCGTGCCACAGACCGGAAACGACACTGACTTCGGACTTCACCGAGTGCAGCGGTTCCAACTGGCGAGTCAGTTCGTAATCCGTGCCTTCGGCTTCGGGAGTCCAGCAGTCCTCGCGGACGCCGTTGGGAAAGAACAGTGCGGCAACTCTGACGGGGCGTTGCTGAGCATCACCGGCCGGCGATTCGGCCCCGACGGGCAACTCAGCAGCGGCATCGGACGGCATGCCCATTGCTTCCAGCCACGGCAGTGACAGGGCGACTCCGGTTCCTCGAAGTACGGTTCGGCGGGAGACGGTCGTGGTGCGTGTCATCGGTGGGCCTTCCTGCGGGATGTCGGGGGGAGAGAAGAATGTGCCTGGCGGCTACGGTTTCATTCGGAACAACGTCTGCAGATTCATTCGGAAAAAATCCGTTCGCCGTGTGGAACAGCGATTACTGTTTCATTCGGAACAAATCACTTTCCACGATACCCAGAATCAAAGTTTGAGC
>CAZHET010000032.1:0-19413 GCA_964531585.1 uncultured Planctomycetaceae bacterium
GGAAAACGCAGGGAAAGCGAGGTAAGGACGTGGTTGTAGTTGAGCGCTCCGATGAGCCGCAACGCGTTGCCGTCCGGTTCCCCAGAAAACCGGGTGCTGACGCACTCCGGCTGACTGGCAGATGGGCAGTTGATTTGCGGACGAGTCCAGACGCACGGCGGCGGATCGGGGTGCAGGTCGCAAAGTGAGTGCCATTGATCTCGCACGACCGCCTTTCTTCGATCGATCGACCAGCACAGGAGCAGTCATTAAGTCCACACCGGTGGTTTGGCGGCTTCCGGGTGGAGGACGCGTCGTTCACGGGGGACTTGCAGATACTGCGAATGGAATGCCGGGACGACATTCAAACTGCTGGCAGGCCGTTTCGGGATACGTGATTTCGTGCCCGGTCTGAAGTGCGATGGCAGTTGCCGGTATCACGGTGAATCTGCAGGATGAGGCTGCGGTGGCATCGCAGGCACCCGGATAACGGGGACCAGGTCGTTCAGCATTTTGCGGAGTCGAGCGTCGTCGTCAGGGCTCTGGCCGAGATCTGCCGTGGGCAGTTCGACTTCCAGAACCGCGTCGACCGCGCAGCAGGTTTCTCCGTCGCACGCCTGACCCCGGATCCGCAGCACGATCGGTTCCGACTCGAGAACTGTGACACGGCGAGCGAACACAGCGGTCTGACTGAAGCCGTACGTGTACCAGCGCATTTCGGGCCTGGACAGATCGAGCGGACTGGTTTGCAGCCACTCGCCGTCCGCTTTCAAACCGCTTTTAAATTCGATCCCAATACCCAGTTCGATCCCGAGGGACATTTTTCCCTGAAGCGCTTTTTCGGCGCGGGCCTCATTGTCGATGGCATACGTGTGCCAGCGTTCCTGATGAATGGCGCGGACAATCAGGTAGTCGTTGTCGATTCGTGCCTGAAAGCGGACGACCGGCTGTCTTCCGTTTCGCACGACGGCTTCTTTGGACCAGGCAGGTTCATTCGCGGGCGAGAAGGTCTGGACAAGTGCCAGCAGCAGCACGACGAGGGTCATTGTGCAACCTTTCGAAAATTCTGTCGTTCGGTCGTTAGCTCGGAAATGAACCGCTCCTGGTCTCGCAGCACGTGGAGACTAACTGTACTGCCGGCTTGATGATGCAGTTTGATATGCAGTTCCGGCGTGTCGGCAACTTCATCCTCGAAGACTCCATTGACCGCGAAAATGATGTCACCGCGCTTCAGTGGTGGCTGCGATTTGATGAAGAACTGATCCTTCTCCGTCAGTTCGCTGGCAAACCCTGCGGCTGGAAACCCGAGTTCCGTTTTTTGTTCTGCCGTCAGAGGCGAAGTCCTGAAGTGAACAAGCGGCTCGACGGTCCAGTGGCGAAAAGCCAGGTCCGTGACCCACCATCGTTTTGGAAGTTTCACCGTCAGAACGTGCGGCTGCCGGTCTCGCAGGATGCCGATCTCGATCTCCGCGGCATCCCGTGGCACTTTGTCGAGGTAGTATTGAAGATCCCCGAACGTGCGAACTCGGATACGTTCAATGTGAGTGATGATGTCTCCCGACTGCACGCCGGCCTGGCCAGCGGCGTCCGTCGCCTTGTCAACCTTCAGTCCGGCGGGAATGTCCAGATGAATGCCGATCGTCTTGATATCCGGTGAACGAAACAGGTCACGCGGACGGTTTAATTCGTTGTTCAGTTCGCGGTTGATGTTTTGGTAGTCGGCGATCAAGTGGCATTCGATGCACTCACCGCGGTCGACGGTTCGGCGTCGCAGCAGTGGGATGTCGGCGGCAGGCAGCGACGGAGGCCGCGGGACTTGCGGAATGTCGCCGCTGGCGTGCATCCTGAGGCCTTCCGTCAGGGCCAGTTCGAGGCTGCGGAGGTTCAAATAGGTTGTGGCGGATTCTGCGTCGCGACCACCGTACCGCAAATAGATCTGTTCATCTGCATTGACCACGAAATAGTACAGAGCGTTATGCCTGTCGAAGTCATACAAGGCGATGTCAATTTTGTCCATTCGTGTGATGCGCGCGCAGACGTACTGCTGCAGCAGCTTCCCAAGTCTGGAGTCCGGCGGTGACAACACAACCTGCGTGTCAAAGGCTCGTCCGTTGACTCAGGGAGCGCACCGGAATTCGAGGAAGACTGGCTTCTTCGTTAGCTTTGCTTCCTGAATCGCCTTGTCATAGTCATCGTGAAAAAAGATGGAGTCCGGGCCTTGCGCCTCGGCAGGCTGCGGCGTGGCCAGAGTAACGCCGACGATTACAGCCCACAGGCTCGCCAGGCAGGCCTGTTGCCGCATTGCCATTCGTGACATCGCATGGATTCCTGTTCGACGGGTTGTCGCGGGGGAGTAAACCGTGGAACGAACGGCCTGCCGCGATCCGGAGTTTCGCAGCCGGGCAGCAGCCGAGCAACCGATTGCACGGCAGAAACGAAAGCGTCGCTGGCAGCTCCTCCGGTAGCTGCGTCCATGGATGATGCGGTGGGGGGCACCAGGTGGAAGCAATCGCTGCGCGCCGTTGGGCGCGTGAATGATCGCCGTTCGAAGGGACACGGCACCGCGGGGTTTTCGCTGCTTCACGATCATTACGGCGGACGGCACATCAGCCTGGGCACGCGTCTGACGTGGAAGGCCGCCGAGTCGGACGGAGTCGCGAGGCTGGTGTTGCACCTGCCCGCAGCCCGCAGATTTTGCCGGAGCCGCAGACTTTCCGCAAAATCCGCGGCTGCCCCGGACTTCGTGTCGGGTACGTTCGGACCTTGATTGCGGGTACCTGCGAATCAGGTGAGATTGACCCTTGTCTGCTGAGCGTCAAACGGAAGGATGGGGCGTGTGTCGCAGCGCAGATCATGGACGCATCTGTTCACGACAACTGAACAATCCAATGCGAACCACCGGCAGATACCGAGCAACGACGTTCGGCGTCGAACACGGGCTGGCGGTTCCGCGATTTCAGTTGAAGTCACCAGAGAACGCCATGAACATCAGACTGCATTTGGTCCTGCCGGGCCTGACATTGCTCGCACTGTCATCACTCGTGGCACCTGCGATTTCCGCCGCCGACGATGCATCGGCGTCGCAGGATGCGGTGCATGCGGAGAGCGTGCGCCGCCAGACAGCGGTCGCGTTGAACTACTGCCGGGCGGCGCTGCACCGCATTCGCCGATATCCGGAAAAGCGGATTCTTGTGGAAGAGCAGCAGCGGATTCTGAACAACCTGGACCTGAACCAGATCGAAGATCCCGAAGTCATTTCGCTTTATAAGTCTGTGCTGGATGAAATCAGCCAGGTCGAGATCAGCGAACGCGAACGCGTCGTCATTGACGAGCAGTTTCGTACCGGCGTGCATCGCAAGCTCGGCACGGACTTCTTTGTCATCGGTGCTCAGATTGCGACCGGACAGGTGGGCAACGTCATTCAGACGGGAGCCAATAGCTGGTGGGACTATCGCAACCAGGAAGTTCGCCACGATTCGGAAGTGTGGAACGTGGACAAGAGACAGTTATCTGCAGTGATGAACCGGTCGTCGACGTTTCTGGACAGCTTCTGGAAGCTGTCTCGCAAGAACGACATTCCGGACCGCTGGCTGGTGCGTGATCAGGATCTGGACCAGCTTGGGCGCGTGCTGCAGGAACGCGATGCGGAACGACGTCTGCGGATGCTGCAGCGGATGGAACGGTTCATGGAATGCTATCCGCCGTACTGGTACTACACGGCAAAGGCTCAGCAGGAACTCGGCCGGCTCGACGATGCTGTCAGGACGTACGAACGGCTGAGCATTCTTGGCACCGGTCACTTCCGGCAGGATGACATGCTGTCGAGCAGCATGGCCAACATGGCGCTGATTCAGGAAATCCACAACGATCCGCGCGCGGCTGCGACGGCGATGCGCGGCCTGGACTATTCGACTCGCAACTGGGAATCCAACCTGGTCTGCGCATGGGTGCTTGGGCGACACGAAGAATACACAGCCGCGGAAGATCTGATTCTTTGTAATCTCGATGAGCGGCTGGAGGAGACGCAAAGCGGCATTGCTCTCGTGTCGCTGTACTTCCACGCGGAAGAGACCACCAAGCTGGCTCAGTTGCTGAACGACGAACGCATTGTCCAGAACGTTCCGATTCCGGGCCTGCTGCTGTGTGCTCGTCAGCTCGGATCGGAGCAGGTTCCGGCCCCCATGACGACGTACCTTGCGTCGACGTTGTCGGCGTCGGTGCGGCGAGCGTCCAACGGGGAAACACTGACTTTGGCGACGGCTCCCGGCTGGAAGATCAACGACGCCGGCCCGCAGCTTCTGGGGATGGGGACGTCTTCGTTCCACGCGATCGGATACCGGCCTGCACAAAATGCCGTGCTGGCGGATTTCGCGGTGGAGTCAGAAGAAGCAGAACTGAGCGCCCGCGAGACGCTGCGGCTGACACTGAATTATCCCGGTACTCCGGCAATTCATGTGACGTTGAATGCCCAGCCGGCACCGGATCGGTTCGGCCGCGGCGGGGCGACGCTGTTTCCGGCACTCCGAGTACCGAGTCTGACGAATCGCCTGCCCGTCTTCCCGGACACCCGCGTGACGTTCGAAGTGCAGGAAGTGGAAGTTGACGGCGTGCGGATCTCTGTGCGTTTGCGCGACACGGCGTTGCTGTTTGAGGACCGGGAGGAAGCCAGCCGGGAAGTTTCAGCGGACGAAGCTGCGGCAAGGTTGTAGGCGTCGATGCGATGCCGACGAACCACGTCCGCTGGTTGCCCGTTGAGAAAAACTTAATGGGGTTTAACAACGGCGCAAAGAAAACGCCGGGACAAGCCCGGCGTGGTTTTGGGTCGCTGAACAGTCGTGACGGGGTCAGTGTCGCGGCAGCCCTGAGGAAGCTGCGGTCGTGTTCAGCGGGGTCGCAAGCCGGATAAAGCACGCCGCGTGCCGAAGCTGGTGTCACGCCGGCAATTCGGTTTGGCAGGCACGAAACCCTCAGGAATTTCGCTGTTAACGGAGTCAAACACGACAGATGATCATCAGGAGGCGACCGCGGGCAGTCGTTGTGAAACGGCAACGCGAGCCGCTTCGAATCGGGGCTGGACGCTGCAACTGTCTTCGCGAACGCGGTTTGCGTCGTGTTGCCATGACGAATTCAAATGCTGCCGAAACGCAACATCGCAACGGGCCGAATTCGTTCGCGCTTCGGTTGACGACCAGACTGAATCGACGATAATTCGCGCACCCGCTGAGTACCAGACAGCGGGAGTTCGAAAAATCAGACTGGCAGTTGAGATCCTTTCGGTGGCTCGATTGCCCCTCCCGCGGGTGTAGCTCAGTTGGTAGAGCACCACGTTGCCAACGTGGTTGTCGAGGGTTCGAATCCCTTCACCCGCTCTTTTTTATGGCCGCACGGATTTCTCTCCGCACGGTCGTGGGTTTGAATCAAAGGTGTGTGCTATGAGTTCAGGCGATGATGTCATGACCGAAGAGTCCGACGTGGCGACGGCGGATGCGGCCGAAGAAACGATGCACATGGACCTGACGGTTGATGTGCAGAAGATCGGCCCCTGCAAGAAGCATGTGGTTGTGACGGTTCCCGCGGCGGACATCGCTGCCGTCCGCGATTCTGCTGTCAGTGAGCTGGCTGACACAGCTGCGGTGCCCGGTTTTCGCGTCGGTCGCGTGCCGCGAAGTCTGCTGGAGAAGCGATTCAAGGACGAAATCGTGGCTCAGGTCAAGCAGAAGGTGCTGCTGCAGAGCCTGGAGCAGCTTTCAGAAGACAACAGCATCGATCCGATCAATCAGCCGGACATCAATGTTGAAAGCCTGGATATCCCTGACGAAGGTGACTTCCGCTACGAATTCGACGTCGAGGTTCGTCCGGAATTTGATATTCCGGATTACAAGAGCTTCACAATCTCGCGACCGGTCGGGGAGATTACAGACAAGGAATTCGCTGCGTTCCGGCAGGAGTTCCTGTTGTCGTATTCCGAGCGCAACACCGTTCAGCGACCGGCTCAGCGGGGTGATTTGGTCATCTGCAATGTGAAGTTCATTCACAACGGGAAAGCCATTCGTGAAACAGACGGGCTGACGCTGCAGCTGCAGCCGGTGCTGAGATTTCACGACAGCGTGCTGGACGGTTTTGACGCGCTGATGGCGGGAGTTGTGACGGGGGATGAGCGTTCTGCCGAAATGACGATCTCAGTCCAGTCGTCCGTCGTCGAAATGCGCGGCGAAAGAGTCCGGATGGATGTCGAAGTGCTGAGCGTTCAGGAGCTGGTGCTGCCGCGAATCGACAAGGAATTCCTGGACCGCATGGACTGTGATTCCGAACAGGAACTGGAAGTGGTCCTGCGGCAGGCTCTTGAGCGACAGATTGAATTCCAGCAGCGGCAGGCCACGCGGCAGCAGGTTCTGGAGAAGATTGTGGACTCTGCAAACTGGGATCTGCCCGAATCGCTGGTCAAGCAGCAGACCGAGAACGCACTGCGTCGTGAAGTTCTGGAAATGTCTCAGGCAGGGTTTACTCGCGAACAGATTGCTGCCCGCGAAAATCAGATCCGCCAGAATGCCATCGAAAACACACGCCAGGCATTGAAGGAACACTTTGTTCTCGACCGCATTGCGACGAAAGAAGAAATCGAATGCGATCAGGAAGACATTGACCGGGAGCTGGCGATGATGGCCCGGCAGAACGGCGAGCCTCTGCGGCGCGTCCGTGCCCGGATGGTGAAGTCCGGTATGATCGAAAATCTGGAAGCTCAGCTTCGCGAACGCAAGGCGGTGGACTTCATCCTGCAGCACACGTCATTCAAGGACGTGAAACGCGAACCGTACCTGGAAAACGACGTTGCAACGGTTTCCTTTGCGGTTTGCGGCAATATGGCGACGACGCTGGTCGACGACCGGGCGGACGAGGAAGACGACGAAGACTGATCCCGCAAGCTGACCGGTACTGCGTGCGTTGGCCGTGCCCTGATGCCGCGCACGCAGACGTTCCGGTCATGACCGCGAAGCCGCGGTCACGTCTCCGCCAGAGAACCTGATGATTAGATGGATCGACACGGACGCATCACTTCACAACCTGAGGATATGATGGACCTGCGCAACGAATACGTTCCCATGGCCGCCCGTGACTATGCTGCTCAACGGCAGATGACGGTCGGTGACCTCCTGCTTGATAACCGCATCATCTTTCTGGACGGCGTTATCCACGATGGCAGCGCCAATCTGGTGGTGATGAAGCTGCTGTTTCTGCAGTCCGAAAACCGGCACCAGGATATTCACCTGTACGTGAATTCGCCCGGTGGGTCGGTCACGGCAACGCTGGCCATCTACGACATCATGCAGTTCATTGAATGCGATGTCGCCACGTACTGTGTTGGCATGTCGGCCAGCGGCGGAGCCATCCTTGTGGCGGGCGGTGCCAAAGGGAAGCGTTTTGCTCTGAAGCACTCCAAGATGATGATTCACCAGCCTCACGGTCAGGTCGGCGGCCAGGTGTCGGACATTGAAATTCAGGCCAAGGACATTCTGGAAACCCGCGAGCTGCTGAACGAAATTCTGGCAGGCCACACCGGACAACCGGTCGAACGCATTGCCAAAGACACACAGCGCGACCGATACCTGACTGCCCTGCAGGCGAAGGAATACGGGCTGGTCGACGAAGTCCTGGACAAGCCCGCCAAAGCGAAGAAGTAGGCCGTTTCGCGATTTCGCCTGTTCACACTGACCACATCCGGATGGATTCCAACATGACAGTTCTGGTTCCTTACGTCGTCGAAAAAAACGGGCGCGATGAGCGCGCGATGGATATTTACAGCCGCCTGCTGAAGGATCGTATTGTGATCCTTGGCAGCGGCGTCAACGACGACGTGGCCAACAGCATTGTCGCGCAGTTGCTGTTCCTGCAGTTCGACGATCCGAAGTCCGACATCCATCTGTATATCAACTCCCCCGGCGGTTCGATCACGGCCGGCATGGCGATCTATGACACCATGCAGTACATCAGTTGCGACGTCGCAACATACTGCATCGGTCAGGCAGCCAGCATGGGAGCAATTCTGCTGACGGCCGGCGCATCGGGCAAACGGCATGCTCTGCCGAACGCGCGCATCATGATCCACCAGCCGCTGGCTGGCATGGAAGGCACGGCTACGGAACTGGAGATTCACGCGAAGGAAGTGCTGCGAATTAAGAAGCGGATGAACGAAATCCTGCTGCGGCACACCGGCCAGACTCTGGAGAAGATCGAAGAAGACACCGACCGCGACAACTTCATGACGGCCGAAGAGGCGAAGTCGTACAAGCTGATCGACACGGTGCTGGAGAAGCTGGAGTAGCCGCAGCAGCAGGCAGGCAGCCGTGCCGAACCAAAGTCCAGCTTACATCATCGCTCTCAAACGCGACGGCGAAGAACTCAGCGACGAGCAGATTGAATTCTTTCTGCTCGCCTACGCCGAAGACCGCATCCCCGACTACCAGATGTCGGCGCTGGCGATGGCCGTATTGCTGAATGGCATGACAGACGGCGAAACATTGGCGCTGACTCAGGCGATGCTGAATTCCGGCACCCGGCTGACATGGCCCGACGACGGCATTCCCCGCGTCGATAAGCATTCCACCGGCGGCGTCGGCGACAAGATTTCCCTTGTGCTTGCTCCACTGCTGGCCGCGTGTGGAGTACAGGTCCCGATGCTTTCCGGCCGGGGACTGGGGGCGACGGGCGGAACACTCGACAAGCTGGAAGCGATCCCTGGCTTTCGCACAGATCTTTCGCTGGACGAAATCACCCGGCAGACTCAGGACGTCGGGTGCGTCATCACCGGCACCACGGCGGAACTCGCGCCGGCCGACCGCAGGCTGTACGCTCTGCGAGACGTTACCGGCACCGTGCCCTCCATTCCGCTCATCACCGCCAGTATCATGAGCAAGAAGCTGGCCGAATCGCTCACCGCGCTGGTGCTGGATGTGAAGTTCGGTTCCGGCGCCTTTATGAAGACTCGCCAACAGGCAACCACGCTGGCCCGCTCGCTGGTCAGCACCGGCCAGCGTGCGGGAGTCCGCACAACGGCTTTGCTGACCGACATGAATCAGCCGCTGGGACGCATGTGCGGCAACTCCGTCGAAGTCCTGGAATCGCTCGACGTGCTTCAGGGACACGGCCCGATCGACGTGCGCGATCTGACGCTGCAACTTGCCGCGGAACTGCTGGTGTCCTGCGGCCGGTGCAGCGCAACGGACGAAGCCGTCCCTGTGGCCGCATGCAACCTGGATTCGGGAGCTGCCTTCGAGAAGTATCAGCAGATGGTGATCGCTCAGGGAGGCAATGCGAATGCAAGGTTGCAAGTCGCCCCTGCGATTGACGTCGCTGCGACGGAGTCGGGCGTTGTGGCTTCCATCGATACGGAAGCGATCGGCATGGCGATCATTGCGATGAACGGCGGGCGCAGAAAACTGGGGGACGCGATCGATCATTCGACGGGAATCGAGATGCTCGTCAGAATCGGCGACGTCATTGATCGAGATCAGCCGCTGGCAAGAGTGTTTTCGCGGGAAGCGGTTCGGCACGTGAATGTCGTTCGGTCGGCGTTCAATGTGTCGGATGCCGCCGAAGCGATGCCTCTGATCGTTGACCGAGTCTAAACGTATTCTTTGCGTTCTTTCGTTCATCCTGCGTCGGAAGCACCCGTCATTCCGGCGCAGAGTCCTGCCCTCGCGAAGGCAGGACTCTTCACGGGAATGACAGGACGAAGTGTTGCTGTCGATCTTCCCGGAGACTGCGATTCCTTTCTTCGTGGCAACTCGCAAGACAGACGGTTCGGTTCACGCGAGAATACGCGGTGGTGGGACCGCAATCAGTTGCGGCACCGACACTCTGGCGACTGCTGCCAGTGCAATTCACGCGCCACCGCGAAGAACACGCCGATGAAGCTCTCCCCTGCGACACTTCCCGACAACTGGCAGTCACTCGTTGCGTCATCGCGACTCGTTCGGTCGCGCGCGTACGCTCCGTTCTCGAAGTTCGCAGTGGGTGCCGCCGTTCGAACGTCCGATGGCGAAGTCTTCACGGGCTGCAACGTGGAGAATTCGTCGTACGGCCTGACGATCTGCGCGGAGCGAGTCGCCGCCTGCGCGGCCGTCGCGGCGGGGCATCGCGACCTCGACGTCGTCTGCGTGTCACTCGACGGTAGCCCTAGTCCCTGCGGAGCGTGCCGGCAGTTTCTGAACGAATTCAACGCCACCATGCTGGTGATTCTGGACGACATCAACCGCGCCCCCGACACGCCGCCGGAATGCACCCGGCTGAGCGATCTGCTTCCTCGCGGCTTCCGGCTGGACGGATGAGGCACCGAGAGCGTCATCAGCAGAGTGCCACGATTCTTCCACAAATCGGTTTATGCTTGCCATGCTGTTCTATTTCGAGAAAAGGTCATGCTCGGCAAGAAGCTGGTCCGACGCAGTCGCGCGCAACGCGGAGCACTTTGGTCAGCCGCTGTCACTCGGCGGAACGCGAGCGACAGCATGGTTGGGAAGTTACTCGACCGGATTTTCGACGGATCGGCGCACCGACTTGTCTCCCATCTGCTGGAGACGGATCAGTTGACGGACACAGAACGCGCGGAACTTGCCCGCTTGCTGAAATCAAATCGAAAGAAGTCCTGACTCGGAGACCATCATGTCATCGAATTCGCATGAGTTGTGGCAATTGGCAGGCTGGACGATGTGGCACTATTCCTGGATTGGTGCCGTGCTGGGGATCGCGATCATTGCGGCGCGTGAGATTTTAAAGTCGTTTGCACCGCGAAGTCGTTACCTGTTTGCGGTCACCTCGCTGGCCGTGCTGACGCTGGCACCAATTTTGACTGCGGTGGTCATCGCCCGGTCAATCAGCGTCGAAAGCCCGGCGAAAGTTGTGATTCCGCCCGATGCGGAGCCAGCCGCAACGACTGCGGCATCGGACACAACCGACTCCGCGCCGGAACGGATCGTCGCCGCGAAGGCGGAAGCCGAATTGCTTACGTTTGCCGAACTGGCATTGATCGAACAACGGTCGCTCGGCAATCCGTTGAATGCCGAGCAGACGCGGATCTCGGGGATTGTCGTTGACGAGGAAGGACGTCCCGTCGCGGACGTTCACGTGAGCACTGCGGGCTATCCGTTGCCGGACGTCCCCAGTGCCACCACCGACGCAGAAGGAGTGTTTCTGCTGGATCTCGACACTGCGTTTCTCAGCATTTTGTCTGTCGTGGCCAGAGACGACACAGGTCAGCAAATGGACAGAAAAGTTCGCCAGCGCGTATAAACCCGGAAGAGTCGCAGGCACTCGTCCAGCAAGCCCGCCAGCGTGCAAGACACACGCCGGGAGATTGGAACCTGCGACAGATCGGACTGGCGCTTCACAACTACCATGATCTTTTCGGTCGCTTTCCGCCAGCCGTATCGTATGGTCCGGACGGCATGACTCCTTACAGTTGGCGCGTCGAGCTTCTGCCGTTGCTGTCGGAAGTCCGAGGGCTGAGCAACGTCACGACTCGCGAACAGTACAACACTGCGATCAAGGCGTGCGGGTACGACACGTCCGAAGTATGGGACAGCGACGTCAATGCTGCAGTACTGAAGAGAATGCCGGACGTCTTCCGACATCCCGGTGACCCGGCCGATACGACCAACACGGCCTTCTATGCGATCATGGGAGCCGGCACGGCTTTCGACGCCGATCACGTGTCTCAGTACACCGACTACATGGATCCCGCCGGTTGGATTGGCGAGACGTTGATGATCGCCGAGTCACGGAAGAACCAACCGTGGACGAAGCCGGTTGACATTGCATACTCTGCCGAAGGGCCGGTTCCGGCTTTAGGCGGATACGCGGACGGCGGCGCGCTCATCCTGACCGGTGACGGAGCTGTGCATTTTCTGGATGACACTGTTGGCGAAGCAGATCGACGGGCACTCATCACCAAGTCTCAGGACGACACGTTCTCGATCATCGGCATTCCGTTTGAATTTGACCGCTGAGTGTGAGGGGGCAGATTCCTTAGTGTGGCGATGATGGTTGTCCGACGATCCACTATCGCTCTTTCCGCCGACGGAATGTGCCTGGTTCGAACTCAATGGGCTGGTCGTTCAGCCGGTCGGTCAAGTGGTTGCGGTTGTTTCGTTGCACGAGGTTGACCGGTGGTTTCCAGCCGCCGGGAGCGTTCGCGACGACGACCGGCTTTCCGGTGTTGTCGTGGATGCGGAGGTTGTCGGCGACGAGTCCGTTGGATGACATTCGCCAGCAGTGAATCGCCTGCCCGCCGCTTTTGATCACGTTGCCGATGACTTCGTAACCGTCGAGCTGAAAGTTTGGTTCAAGCGACGTTGTGGCGGTTTCCATGTAGTTGTGGTTGCAGCGCACATTGCGCAGGTGGCCGCGGTGCGACGGATGGCCAAGCAGGTAGCCGCTGCCGTTCGGGTTGATTGTTCGGGTGAAAAAGATGTCGATATTTTCGGCGTCGAACGATTCGCCTTCGGTTACGGCACCGCCCGCGAGAAACCGGCCGGTGTGTTCGCCGTACAGCATCACCGAACGCATCGTGTCGGTCATGGTGATGTCCCGAATCAGCACGTTACGCACGCGGCCATGAACCAGGACGCAGGCGCTGATGTCCTTCACCAGACCACTGGGCTGAATGTTGTTTGACGCGTTCAGATCGATCGTGCCTTTGCCGACGATTCGAACGTTTTCGATGTAGTCAGGCTGCTGTCCGCGGCCGATGCGGATGCCGTAGGATTCGCGGCCATCGTATGACACGAACCACAGGCTGCCTGTGTTGTGGCCGGTCCGTTGTTCGAATCGGATCTGAACTCCGGCCGTCAGTTCCTGCCAGTCGCCGGTGATCGGCACGCCTTCGACGCGCTTGGCGAAGATTTTTCCGACTCCCCATGCGAACGTGTCCGGTTCTCCATTCTGACCTTCTGCGTCGATGACGATCGTGAAGACGGTGACGCCGGGAGACACTTCATTCGAATGATCGCCGCTGGCAAGTGAAACGTCATAGACGCCGCCGACGGACAGATCATCCAGTCGTTTCGGCGCACCATGGTCGGTGGTGATTTCGGGAACTGTTTCCTGCGACGTCTCACCGTCGGCAAGTTTCAGCGTGGCTCCTTCCTGAAGTTCGATTTCGACCGACTTGTCGACATACAGCAGCGCCCGGTGTTCGCCGAGGCGATGCTGGTGAAGACCGGGCAGAAAAACCAGGCGGTCTCCCGGCGCGGCGTGATCGAGAATCTGCTGAGGCGGGTCGCCGGGGCTGACAACGTGTTCGGCTGCGAGCGCGCCTGTCCTGTCGTCGGCACACTGCAGCGCCAGACAAAGCGAAAGCATTGTGCGAATCAGAAATACGGGTACTCGTTTCATGAGAAGATCCGCAGCAGGACGTTGCTGATCTGATGGCCGCGAAACTCGATCATCAGCATGTTGAAATCCCTCAGCACGTCGGTGGCGTTGAACGTGGCCTGCTGAGCTTTTGAGTTCGAAACATCGCTGTCACCTGCGTCGAGCGGGATGTCGTTGACGGCAAGAGTGGGGACGGTGCCGGTGAATTCAACGGCGATCCACACCTGCGAGTTTTCGTCGAGGCCCGTCGGCCGGTGGAAGCGGCGGGTCAGGGTGACGGGGCCGGGTTGATTGGTTCCATCGGGCGGTGAGAACGGCAGCGTGCAGCGTTGCGGCGAATCATTCGCATCAGCGCGCGTGAATTCCCAGGGGCCGGCGAGTCGGATTTCGTGCGCGGCTGCCACAACACACCTCACGTCCACAGCAGCACGCGATCGCGAAGGTGATCGGGCAGGCGTTTGTCCTTCGCCTGATGAGCCAGTCCTTCGTGAGTTCGGGTGCTGAGGTGGCTGAGAATGATGAGTTCGTTTTGAAACCTGTCCGCTCGGTCCAGGATATCGTCCATGTGCATGTGGCCGAACTTGTGGATCTTTTCCTTGCGGTGTTCGGGACGGAAGAATGTCATTTCCGTAATCAGCACCTGAGCGTTGAACACGTCGGGATGAGCGTCGAGGCCGGCTGGCGCGGTGTCACCAGTGAAGCAGACGAGCGGTGTCAGCGTTTCCGCGGTGACTTCGGTTCCGCCGAGGCGCAGGTCGCGGATTTCGTCGCCGGACAGACCGTGGAATTCGGGTTTCAGCTTCTTTCGGCTGTCGTAGACGATGTAGCCGACGGAGGGAACAGTGTGCTTTGTCGCGAAGACCTTCACTTTGTGTTCCCGGGACAGTTCGATCAGGTCGCCGTCTTTGACTCCGATCAGATGGCAGATCATGCGGCCTCGATCCAGCCGCTGCCAGGACTTCAGCATTCTCGTGACGTTGTCGACGACTTCCTCGGGAACATAGATCGTCGGCGGGTCCATCTTCATCATTCGGCGGCGAGCCACGTAAACGGGCATCGCGGCCAGGTGGTCCAGATGAGCATGCGAGACAAAAAATGTCTGCGTGCCCATGAACGACCACGGGCTGCCTCCCAGCTCGAATCCAAGTTTCAGTTCGGGCACACGCCAGTAGCTCTGCACGGCCGCGCGGGACCAGCCTTCGATTGTCAGCGCTTTGTGCTTAACGGACTGCAGCGGCAGGTTTTCAAGCATGATTCTGCCACCAGTCCGGCTGAGCGAAAACGCCCGCAACGGAAACTTCGAATCCGGGCAGCACACTGCCACCTTCCAGCACCTGCCGCTGACCGAGCGCCAGAGTGTGGGCAGCTTTTCGAATCACCTGAATCTCCCGTTTGGATGGATCCGGAACCCAGACCACTTCGACACCCGCTTTCATGTACGCCAGTGTTCGAGGTCGCAGTTCCTGCCGCCGGTCGTTGGCAGAAGCGACTTCCACGACGAGCCGCGGCACTCTGCTGGCGATCACGTTGTCCGCCTGTTCGAACTGAGTCCCCGAGTCGAAGTAGCTGATCGCGGGAAAGTAAACGGTATCGGGTTCGTTTTCGACATGGACGCCGACATCGTGACAGGCGTACCCGACGGACTGTTCGGGGCGCTGGCGGAACCATGCGGCGAGTGCTCGCGACAGATTCAGGACGATCGTCCCGTGGACATCGTCAGGAGCCTGCATCAGCACGGCGTTGCCAGCGTGAAGTTCATGCCAGCGACCACCTTCGGGCAGGTCGAGCTTCGTGGCGGCGAATTCGGCGGCTGTCAGGCGAGCGTCAGAAATCATCGATCAGCAACCCGCGATCGGGAGAGGAAAATCTCATTCTGGCGTGCCCGGCAGGAAACTCCAAGCGTGCGTTGCCGCCGTTCCGGGAAACGAACGCGGTCCTGCGTGAAGACATGGGTATCGGCCTGAATCTGTCCTGGTGCTCCGTCAGAGCGAAGAACAGCGGTCTGTCATTCCCGCGCAGGCGGGAATCCAGAGGTTTGATGACACGAAGCTGCGGGCCGAAATCGGCGCAGTCATTCCCGCGAAGGCGGGAATCCAGAGAGTCGAAAACTGGATTCCCGCCTGCGCGGGAATGACGGTATGCTCGAATTTAAGGGCTGACAAAGCACTGGCACGGGGTACCGGGAGCATCCGGGCTGCCGGTAGCGGGGTCGATCCGGCAGTTTCAGCCGAGACAACGTTGCGTGGATCGAGTTCCCGGGTGGCGGATCGGCAAACGCTGCGTTCCGGCCGTTGGTTGAGGTTGACCGAAACGGTCGATTCCCCAGAATTGCGGCACAATTGCTCAAGTTGCGAAATCCACCCTCCGCGAATGTTTCTCACCTCCGCACTTCGCAGCGTGTTCACCAGACCCGTCTGGGAACGGCAAACTCTCCTCTCTCAACATCTCATCGACAGGTGTCCTCGTGAAATCACTTCACCTGTGGCTGCTTGCAGCCGTAGTCGCGTTCGGAACCGATCCGGCGAATGCTCGTGAACCGCTTGCAGCCTGGCCGCACGCTTCGTTGTTTCGACCGCTGCATGACGCTCGCGATGTCTTTTCGGACGGCGGATTCATGTCCGGAATCGGCCCTGGCGGAATCGTCGTGCGCGGACAGTCGCCGGACAACGGGGGAGTCCCTGTGCCCAGCGATGCCGGCGGAGTCATGCCGGATGCATCCACGTACAGCTATGACGGGACCTTCAACGGTTCAGTCCCTGGCGCGGAATTCGGAGCTCCCATGCTTCCGGAAACATCTACCTGGAACGCCTTTTCACCGCCCATGATGCCGGATCCATTCGCACAGCCGGGAGCCTACGGCCAGCCAGTGCCGCCGAACTTTGGCCAGCCGGCTCCGTATGGCCAGCCGAGCCCGTATGGCCAGGCTGTTCCGTACGCGCAGCCAACGCCCTATGCACCTTACGCGCCGTACGGTGCAGCTCCACCGGTGAGTGGCGGATTCACGGTACCGGGAGCTAACGGGCCGCAGCCGTACCGACTTGGCTGGCAAAACCGTCTGAACATTTCCTGGATGCCGACCACTCGTGTTTCCGGCGGCGCGACGGGAGGTTTCGAGCAGTTCGGCGTCGACTACGATCTGGCACATACAGGACCGTGTCTTCCCGGCTGGATTTCGACATGGACGAATCAGTTCCGGCTTCGCAACTGGGATGGCCCCGTAGGCGGAGCGGGTTTGCCTGGTGACGCTTACCGGTTTGGAGTGGACTACGAAGTCGAAACACCGCAGACCGGTCCATACAGCCTGAGCCTTGGCATCACACCGTCCATCAACAGCGATTTGAACGCATCAGTTTCGTCCGACGCATTTCAGCTTGACGGACGCGGCATTATGTTGTTTCAGCTTGACAGGTACTGGACCGTCGGGCTGGGAGCACAATTCTGGGATCGGGTGAATGATCGCGTGATACCCTACGCGGGGCTGATCTATCGCGACGACTTCTGGGAATGGCGACTGATGTTTCCGGAATCACAGATCAGTCTGTTTCTGGGCAACGAACCGTACTGGTCCAAGTGGGCGTATGTGCGGGCGGAATACCACGTTGAGGCCTACGAGATCTCAACGGCGACCGGCACCGGTCGCGATGAGGTGGAACTGGAAGACTGGCGCGCGATGTTTGGCTTTCGCATGGATGCCGGTGCCTGTAGCTGGTTCATCGAGGCCGGCTGGGTATTCGATCGCGAAATCGACTACAGCAATGCCGCGAACGCCAGTGTGTTTCCAGGCACCGGGTTCCTGACTCAGGCAGGCTGGCGGTTTTAGGGCACGCGAACGCAGTGGTCTGTCAGCGGTGATGTGCCGAATGCAGATAGGCGATCGACGCCGACGACGGCGATGCTCCTGCCGCGCCGCATGTGCCAAAGCATGCCTGGATCGGCAGCGGCGCGGCTGACGCGGATTCTTCACCACTTCGTACGACGGGACTCCGATCCCGTCGAGTTACAGTGGTGGGACTCCGATCCCGTCGAATTGCCGCGACGGGATCGGAGTCCCGTCGTACAGTGTGCTTTGTCCCGTCGTACAGTGTGCTTCTTCGCCACTCGACGTAAACCTGTTGCTGACACGTGTTGTGTCAGAACACGCGAGTCGCGTGAATAATCCGGGCTGAAGCCTCGCCGGCCTGTGTACCTCGCCCGTGCGATCCATCAATACGCGGCTGACAGAACGCGGCTGACAGAGCAGCGCTTCGCAAAGTTCAAACGCCTGGACCCGGATTCCACATCTCCGGTGGAGTTTGGCCTGACTGTTCTCTGCCTGACTGTTCTCAGTTAGTTCCTGCCCTTCATTCGCCGGCCGAATTGCTCGCGGACGCGGTCCATTCGGTTCCGGTTCGCTCCAAGGTCAGAATGACCGACACGTGATGCTGAGCGAAAGTGGATTCTGCCGCCGTCCGCATCCAGCAGGAACTCGACGTCGTCGGTGAAACGAAAGACAGCGGTGCTGACTTCGACGTGCATGTAGCCGCCGTCGTCGGACACCACGGTCGCGCGAGGCACTTCGGCCACGACCTGCTGCAGCGTCCGCCACGCCAACTCCGCACTTCCGGAGTACTCCAGCGGAGCCATCCAGTATGTGCGATCGTCGGTCTGCGTGGAAACGCAGTTGGGAGTCCCCGGCGGTGCTGCAAGGCGGCCGTCATGCACACCCAGATTCTGCGGCCGCGACGCACTCAGGCTCAGGACAAACATGGCGAGGACTCCCGTCAGGAACAACCCCGCAACAAGCATGGCGATCTGATACATCCGACGGTGTTTCACGGAAGACTGACCTGAAGGTGCGGTGGCATCTGCTGTATCCGCGATCGTGTCTGCGACTTAACCGAGTGACGGACGGCGTTCACTAACGCGTGGTGATGACTGGGACTTGAATCCGCGCGTTTTGGGGCATACTGTGCAGAGTACAGAAGTGTAGGCGTTCGGCAGCCCTTTGCCCCTGGAGTTCACGCGATGTTCCGCTCACCAGTTGCTTCCGCGTTTGTTGTTGCCGGTGTGGCAACCGCTTCGATGTTCCTTGTGGGTTGCGGAGGGGACGATTCGTCCGCCGGTTCGGCCAGTGGAACTGCTGGTGCCAGTGCGCCTCCGGCTGCGCCTGCTCAGATGGATCCCGGCGCGGGCATGACTGACATGGAACGGGAGATGGCCGGTCTTGGCAAACGAGACGACGGTGGCGGAGCCGCAGCGGCGAATGACGGCATGAGCGACGTCGAACGACAAATGGCCGCGATGGGTGGCGGGAATTCCGGCGGCGGCGGCGGCGGCGGTATGCCGGGAATGGCGGAGATGGCTGGCTACGGAGCAGGCATGGGACCAGGAGGCCAGGCAACGCAGGCCAAACCGGCGCGGCCAGCCAATGTCGAGGAATGGACCGACGAACAGGTGCTGGAGGCAGTGCGCGAACGCGACAATCGAGCGACTCAGGCCATTGAAGCGAAAGCCGCCGCTGCCAGGGGCGATGGTGCCGTGGTGGCTCTGCTGACAAAGGTTCTGGCGACGGCGTCCGAAGCGCCCAGAACTCAATCGCCCGGCCAGGGCGGCGCTGGCTATCCGGGCGGCGGATATCCCGGCGGCGCAATGCCAGGCGGTGGCTTTCCGGGCGGCGCAATGCCCGATGGTGGATACCCCGGCGGCGGATACCCCGGCGGTGTTTCGCCAGGAGGCGGTTATCCCGGCGGCAGCGGTTCCGGATCGGGTGCCGGTCCGGGGAGCCCGGCGGCATTTCCCGGCGCGCCTGGCAGCGGTGGTGCCGCGTCGCCGGCTGCATTCCCGGGCGGAAATTCCGGCGCGAATCTTCGATTGCCGGCGAACGGTAAGGCCGTCAGTAGTCTGGAAGCCATGCTGGGCGAAGCGGTCATGAGCTACGCACCACAGGCGACTCAGGGAACTCGCGGAAGTGCCGACCGTCTGCAGGCGGCGGCTCAGGGTTCAGGATCAGGCAGCGGCGGGTACGCGCAACCGTCTGACGATGCAGGGTCAGGCGGCTATCCCGGCGGAACTCCTCCCGGCGGTTACGGA
>CAZHET010000032.1:19423-23387 GCA_964531585.1 uncultured Planctomycetaceae bacterium
AGCGGGAACGCCACCGGGCTACGGTGCCGGAGGGGGCTACGGGGCCGACTATGCCGCTCAAATGGGGGGTGGTGGCAATCCGTACGGCGGCGGTCAGCAGGCCTCCGGAAATCTGACAAACCGCGAACTGGTCGAAACGGTTGTGGGAGCGCTGATCGAAAACAATTCCATTCAGGCGTGGGGGGCTGTTCAGGGAATCTTCGCCGGACTGACGCCTACGCCGCTGCCGCGACATGAATCGGCCGAGATCATCATTTCGAAGATCTTCGCTTCCGAGAAACTCAATCCGCTGATGGCTCAGCAGTTGGTGATGGGGACTATTGTCAGCGCCGGTGCTCAGCCACAGGACGGCGAATCGACAATGCGCCTGCTGTCCGCGGTGTCTGCCTCTGTCGCTGAGACGTACCTGAAGATCGGTCCGTCGGGCGGGCCGGGAGCTGGCCAGGCATCGAACAATCCTGCTGGCTACGGTTATGGGACCGGCATGGCCGCAAACGGCGGTGGCGGTTTCGATCCGGCTGGCTACGCCGCTCAGATGGGCGGCGGGTCCGGCGGTTTTGGCCCGCCAGGTGCCGTTGGTGGCGTCGGCGGCGGCCGGCCTGGCGCGGCCGGCAGTTCTCCCCCGCCGTTGGTGGACCTGCCGGAGGCGGCGATTCCGCAGGCGGCAAAAATGCTGTGGGGCCCGCAGATTTCGCAGACCGTTTCGGGACAACTCCTGGCCGCCTCCGGCGTCGATCAAGCGCTGCCCCTGCTGACCCTGGCAAGCACCGTGCCAACGGCAGATGTTCGAAATGCAACGTTCGAACTGTACTCGAAGCACCATGCAGCGGGAGCCAGCGGACTGGCAGGAAGCGGGATCTATCAGACAGTTGCCTGTGACCCGGGTCAGCTGGCCGTCCTCAAGTCGTTGCCGCGTCCGCCCGCCGCAGCACGGGAACGAGCAAATCCGAATGCTCCGCCAGTCGCGAATCCCACGGAATCATGGACGGAAGTCACGCGACAGTATGTCTATTCATTGCGAGAGCGGCTGAGCAATGTGTCGGACGATCAGGGACTGGCATTCACCGGGCTCCAGCCGATTCGACTGCATCGCGGGGCTCCCGATCCGGAAGCAGCCATTCAGATCGTGATTCCGGATGATGCGGCATCGGCACTGGGTGATGCCGCGCCGGCAGAAACTCGCGTGTTCTACACACGATGCCGCTTCACGGTCGAACGCGATCGTGACAAGGAACAGATTGCGGAGCACTACCAGTCCCGAACAAAAGGGGTTTCCCATCCGGATTTGCAGCGCGGCATCCTGTGGTTTGACGGCGTGCGACAGGATACGGACGGAACCGTGACGACGATGGACGTTATTATCCAGCAGGGTGGCGGCACGACTGGTGGCGCGGTGGCCGGTGGCGGCAGCGGAGGCTTCGGTCCTGGTGCCGGCTTCGCACCCCGTGGTGGCGCGGGCGGGGCGGCGGGCGACATGTTCGTCGTGGAAACAATTGCCGTCGTGACAACAGATCCGGCTAAACGCGGCACGGCTGCTTCGGTGACGGCTCTGGAAAAACCCGGAAAGTAGTCCTGCGGCAGAACTCCAGTGAAGTCATGCTCGCCGCGCGCTTCGGCGAGCGGCGGGTCAAAATACGCCTGCCCAATGCTGGCAGCGTCGGCGACTTGGCGGACGCTGTCAGCGTCCGCATCGATAAATATCTCATCTGTCGCTCGCCTGACGCCCAGTCTGCTGACGGCATCCACAGCCGATGACGCCGTGCATCCGGGATAAGCCGGGCAGTGTCGGCACCAGGACTCTGTGTCTGTCGGCGGCGGAATTGATGCCGCGGCGGAGTCACGGCGCGGCGGAATCGCTCAAAGTCACCAGGTGGTCTTCCGGATCTTCGGAAACCACCAGACCGCGGAAGTGATATTCCTGCGGGTCATGATTGCTGTGCAGTTGCAGGCCCAGCGGCGACGCCTGCAGGTTTGCCGGATCGTCGGTAAAGTCCACAACCGGAAGACCGTTGGCTGCCATTCTGATGCGATCGCCGATCACCAGCATTTCGATCAAATTCCAGTCGCCGCGCCGTTCCGCGGTTGGCCCGGCCCCGCGTTCAACCACTCGATTACGGCCGTACGCGTCCCAGATGCCCCAGTCGTTGCAGAACATCAACAGCGGGCCTTTGAAGCCGTATGCGTCGCCCTGATCGTTAAACGGTTTGCCCAGCATCGCCACCGCGGAATGCATCGTGGAGTATCTGTCACCCATCGTTTGCTTCACTTCAAACAGCAGGCGAAAGTTCCGATAGCTGTTTTCCGTAAGCAGGTAGGTGCTGGTCGGCACGTCGTCCTGATTGGCTCCGCGGATCATGCCGTCGACGACGGACCAGCGAGTGGTATCACCGTTCCAGCCAGACAGGTCCTGTTCGTTGAATAGCCGCAGCGGAGTTTCGGTGTCGGGAAACAAAGAGGAAATCACAATCGGCTCCGTGAAGTCGGTATTCCGGCGTCGAACGTTGACTTCCCTGATCCAGGTATTGCGAAAGCGGACATCGTGTCCTTCGCACTGCAGCTTCAGTCCACCGGGAGTGTCCGTGATTCCTGTGCCGTCTTCGTTGCCGCCGTCGATGCCGGAATTCGGTCCGCCCCAGACTTTTCTGATGCCCACGCTGTCATGCACTTTGCGGCCGTTAAAGTACATGGTGACGAGTGCTTTGTCACTTCGTCCGTTTCTGCCAAACCGGGCGGCCCGAAACATGATGTCGTAGGCGTTCCATTTGCCTGTTCCATTGTAGACGTCGTAGGGCGCGGCCGCTTCGTTGATGACGGCTCCCATGCCGTGAGCCGTCTTGTCGCCGTCGAGCACCTGAATTTCGTAGCGGTTCTGCAGATAGACACCGCTGTTGCCTCCGGGCTGCATGACCAGAAATTCGATATGCAGCCGGAAGTCGCGGTATTCCTTTTTCGTGACGATATCCGCTGCGCCGAATTTTCCTCCGGCGGCCGCAGGATCGTCTGTCATCAGCACGGTGCCTTCGTCCACCGGGTCATCGACGATCTTCCACTTGATCGGCAGTGACGAGGCAAACCCTGGTCCTTCCCAGTACGTCCACTTGTCGTCGAGCGTTTCCCGCGTGCCGTCAATGAGCACTTCGGCATCCGCAGGCGGTTTTGCTCCCACGCCAATGTCTGCTCGCGCTGCTGACGGCGTGAGTGCCGCAACGATCAGGAATGCTGAAAGACAGGTTCGTACTTTTTTCACGACGGCGCTTTCCGGAATAAGGACGCACGAACGCGATCGGTGAGCAAGTGCTTTTCGAATTGTGGCGGGGCGTAACCTCAAGTTGAAGCGCACAGCAGGGTGTGTCAGCGGTTATTTACGACCACAACCCTTCGCGCGGATGTTGAGGGGCGGTCTGCTGCAGTTTGCGGAACAGCTCTTCGGCTTCTTCCGACAGGTTCTTCGGCGTGACAATCTTCACGACGACAAGCTGATCGCCGCGTTCGCCGGTTTTTCGATCCCGAACGCCTTTGCCGCGCAGACGCAGTTTTCCACCGCTGGATGTGCCTGCAGGAATGGATACCACGACCTGGCCTTCCGTCAGCGTAGGAACATCGATTTTCGCTCCCAGGGCCGCTTCGGTCGGCGTGATGGGGACATCGATCAGCAGGTTCTTTCCTTCCCGGCGAAACCAGGGATGTCCGGCAATGCGAACGGTCACCAGAACATCGCCGGACGGTCCGCCGCTGCGGCCGGGATTGCCTTGCCCGGCCAGTCGAATGGTCGCTCCGTCGTCAATGCCGGCGGGGATTTTTACCGTCAGTCGTTCGGTCTTTGCACCCGTCTGCAGCGACAGTTCGTGTTCTCCGCCTTCGACGCCGACCTGAAACGGCACGTGAACTTCCGCGCGAATGTCCTGCCCCCTGTGAGGCCGTGCCTGCGCGCGCCGACCGCCTGCCCCGCCGAACGGACTGCCTC
>CAZHET010000033.1:0-15063 GCA_964531585.1 uncultured Planctomycetaceae bacterium
CACGAAACCGGGACAGGCACCCTCGCAAATCCATCATTCCATGCGATTTCTGCTTCGCCCGGGAGCCAGTCCCGGTTTTGTCAGGCGTTTTTATGCAACCGGGTCACCGGCCCCGTAACCATGTCTCGCGGTCGAAGGACCGTACTTGTCTTCGGCAGTTATCGCGACATCAGCACAATCGCATCCGCGGCAATCGCTTCGCCTCGGCCAATCGGTCCGACCTTCTCGCCCGACTTTGCCTTCACATTCACAAGATCGACGTTCAGATCCATCAGTTCCGCCAGCCGTTCACGAATCGTGGGCTTCCAGTTTTCCAGGCGAGGCTGTTCGGCGGTGATCGTGCAGTCCAGATTCTCAATCCGCCAGTTCTGAAATCGCAGCTCGCGCAGCACGTGTCGGAGCATTTCGGCGGAATCTGCTCGTTTCCAGTGATCATCCGAATCCGGGAACCAGCCGCCGATGTCGCCGTTTCCGGTGGCCCCCAGCAGTGCGTCGATGACGGCGTGCAGCAGCACATCGGCGTCGCTGTGGCCATCCAGCCCGAACGGGGAATCGATCGTAACGCCACCCATCACCAGCGGTCGACCGGCGACCGTGCGGTGCAGGTCGTGGCCCAGGCCGACTCTCAGGACCGGCGAATTCTGCATGTGCAACTCACTTCTGACAGACATGAGACAGCAGGCGTCAGTCGCATGATAACGACTTGTGAAATTGCCCACGAACCACCGCAGCCGCCGTTGACCGAATGTTTGGAATTTCCATAGGTTCCCGTCGGCCCACGCTGCGCCATGGCATCTTTGGCATGGTGCGCCGTCATCACATTTCCCACCGCGCGTGGAAGCTGTCAATTTAATCGGGGTGAGTCCCCTGCTCACGGTTGCCGAAGCCAGGATCGTTCAATTTCCGGCTTCGACTACCGTCAGCAAGGGTTCTGAGCCCACTAGATCGATAGCCTGCGTGGACCGTGGCTCTGAATTCAGGCATCGCATTTCCATGAGCTTTCCGCGGCTGACAATTCTGACGCTGCTGATCACGGCTCTGTCAGGCTGCGCGCTGTTCACCGGGAATTCGAACAGCGAGCTGTCGCTGCGACGGCCTTTTCGGCGGCTCGCTGCCGTGCAGGACGCGCAGAACATCGACTCAATTGCGGCGACGCGAAAAGTCGTCCACCTCGACGCGTCCGTTGTCGTTCAGCCGGTCACCGACCAGAGAATTCGCGAACTCGTGTGGGAGGAACTGGACGAAATCGGTCCGATGGAACCGCGCGACCGGCAAAAGCTGAACCTGTCGGGCTTTCGCGTTGCGGTCTCGGGGATGACACTGCCCTGGGCGGTGTCCAGCCTCGTCGAGCAGGCTCCCGTTCAACAGCAGCGGCGGCGTTCCGCGGCGGACATGATTACCGGCCGCAACGCAAGCCCTGAACCGGCCGCTCGTTTCGGTTCGCCCGTCGCGATTCCCGAAGGCAGCGATTCGCTGATCCTGCTGAATGCCGACGTCCAGGGAGCATCGATTCCGGAAACGGCTCCGTCAGAACTGCAACAGCTTCGGGAAATCACCGACGGACGCTGCGTGCTGGAGGTGCAGGTCGCATCGTTCGGCGAAGGCTGGGTCGTCCTGAAATTTCAACCGCAGATCCATTCCGGAGCCAACACGACTCGCTACAGCATCGAGCAGGGTCGCGAGCGGTTGGCCGTGCGGCAAAAGGTGATTCCACTCTACGATCAGCAGTTCGAAGTGAAGCTGCATTCTCACGAAGCGGTCGTTGTCGGCTATCGCGAATCAGCTGACTGGTCACTGGGAAGACTGTTCTTCCGCGACGAGACACTGACGTCCTCCCAGGAACGCCTGCTTGTGCTGCGACTGGCCGGTATCGAAGAAGTTGTCGGCCAGAAGGAAATCAACGTGCAGTACAGCAAGTACTAAGCGGTCAGGCCCAAACCGGATCCGTGCCCCGCACGCTCTCATTGAAGGCTGTCGCCGCCACTGCAAAGCGACGTTGCGGGACTTAATTCGGGACAACACCTGATACGAACTGCATTGAGGCAGGCGCGAGATAAGGACTTACCGGCCACGAATCGCATAGCCGTCGGCGCTAGCCGCGGGTGTTGGCGTCTCTCGCCGATCCGCAATGACCCGACGCTAGCGCGTTCGGCTCACGTAGATCCTTATCTGCGACCCTGCTAACCGTCCGCAACGTTCACATACACCTTCAGCGCGTCGCGGTCTTCCACCAGCAGTCGCATCATTTCGGCGTAGTTGTCCAGGCCGTCGACCGGAGTCGTCAGGATCCTTTGGATGACTCCCGGATACGTCACGTCGCCGAGCGCCAGGTCGGCAATGCCCGATTCGAAGTGTCGGAAATTGGCGTTCACCGAACCGAGCAGCAGCTTGTTTCCCAGCACCCAGTTCAAATTCACGCTGTCACTGGGAACATCCAGCTTGCGTTTGCCGCCGGTGATGCTGGTCCACACGATGCAGCCGTTGTGGCCCAGAATCTGCATACATTCGAACGCGATCGCACTGCTGCCGGTGGCTTCGACAATCAGATCCGGCTTGCCGACTTCTCTGGCCAGTTCCGGCAGAGTCCTGTTTGCGGTGCTGACGTAGTGCGATCCCATTCCTTCGGCAATTTCCGCCTTGAGGTTACCTTCCTTTGGCCCGCGAGCCAGAGTCCAGACTTCCATACCTCGCAGCCGCAGAATCAGCGTCGTCAGCAGGCCGATCTGGCCGGCTCCCGTTACCCACGCTCGTTTGGGTTCCCAGACCTGCAGACGCTGTTGAGCCAGAAAAGCCTGTTCGACAGCTTTCGCCGCACAGCTCATCGGTTCCGCCAGCACGTGCAGATGCTTCAGCCCCGTCGGCATGCGAACGATGAATTCCACATCGTCGACGAAGTATTCCGTCAGGTATCCGTGACGCAGGTTGATGCCACGCTCGTAGTATTCTTCTTCGCTGGTGATGTCGGAACGACCGATCTTGTCGAAGATCGAACTTCCCGGCCGGCGAACCGTACATGTGACATAGTCACCCGGCCTGACCTTTTTCACGTTTGGTCCGACTTCTTCGACGATGCCGAACAGTTCGTGACCAATCACCAGAAAGTCGTATCCGGGAGGAGCCTGACCGTAGAGTGCGTCGTTGATTTCGCGGTCGGTCGCATCGACTCCGACCTTCAGCACTTTGACCAGAACGCCGCGACCGTCGGGAATATCGCCGACCGATGGTTTTTCGAGTTCAGCAAGGTGAACACTGTTGGGTGTTCCCGGACGTACGGCAACGGCTTTCACGGGCGAGTGCTTTCGTGAGGTGAAAAGGGAGGCGGATTCTAAAGACGTTGGTCCGTGCGTCCAAGCGTCGCGAGGCTACAATGGACGTCCGCCCGAGAAGCCCGTCTGGTCCGGCCCGCGCGCCCGACCTGAACTTCAGCAAGCGAGCCGAATGATGAAATGCCCGTTTCCGGGGATGGACCCGTATCTTGAACGCCGGTCGATCTGGCCTGACTTTCACGACAGTTTGATCTTTTGCATACGCGAAGCGCTGCAACCCCTGCTGCGACCGAAGTACGGAGCGCTAAGCCAGCATCGGACGTACATTGTCGATAATGACCGGTCGGTCTGGCCGGACGTTTCCGTGCTGCAACGTTCGAATACGGAAGGGCTTCATCAGGTGGCCACGCTCGAACGAGCAGCCGATCCTGCGGTGATCGTGGACTTTGTGGCGCAGGAAATTCGTGAGCCGTACATCGAGATCATCGAACCAGGCGCAAACAACCGAGTCGTGACTGCGATCGAAGTACTGAGTCCCGCCAACAAGAACCCGGGTGCCGGTCGTGAATCGTATCATGCGAAGCAGGAAGAACTGTGGCGCGGACGCACGAATCTCGTGGAAATCGACCTGCTGCGGGCCGGTGAATCGCCGACCTCGATTTCTGATCGCCATTTGGCTCAACTGAAATCTCGGCGGTATCTTGTGACCGTCACGCGGGCACGACCGACCCGCCGCGAACTCTACGGGTTCGCTCTGGCTGATCGCCTGCCGCGAGTTGCCATTCCGCTTGCCGGCGACGACCCCGATGTGGTGCTGGATCTGCCGACGGTTTTTCAGCGCTGCTGGGAAACCGGCCCGTATCCGGAGTTCCTTCGCTACAACGAACTACCGCCGGGTGAACTGACGGTCGACGAACGGGAGTTATGTCGTCAAGTGATCACCGGCCTGATGTGACAACGGAGCGACGTCTCTGTGCGTCATTCCCGCGCAGCTTCCGTCATTCCCGCGGCGCTGCCGTCATTCCCGCGCAGCTTCGGTCATTCCCGCGCAGGCGGGAATCCAGCTTTCGCGGCTGGGTTCCCGCCTGCGCGGGAATGACAGGACGTGCGCGGGAATGGAGCGAGTTGAGTGGGTCACACCGTTCGCGTGCTGAACTTCACTTCGCCGCCGACGATTGTCGCAACGACGCGGCCTGTGACCGGGCGGCCGTCGAAGGGTGTGTTCCGACTGCGAGACCGGAAGGCTCGCGCGTTGACCGTCCACGATTCGTTTGGATCGATCAGCGTGACATCGCCCGGAGCACCGGGAGACAGTGTTCCGGCATTCAGTCCCAGCAGTTGCGCGGGGGCAACCGCCAGGCAGCGCAGCAACTGCGACCACGACAAATGTCCCGGCTGAATCAGTGTCTCCACACAGATCGGCAGCGCGGTTTCCAGGCCGCAGATTCCGAACGGAGCCAGATCCAGTTCCACCGCCTTCTTTTCGATCGCCAGCGGCTGGTGATCGCAACTGATGACACTGATCGTGCCGTCCTTCAGTCCACCGATCAGAGCGGCGATATGATCCGGAGTACGAAACGGCGGGTTGCATTTGTAAAGCGTGTCGAACGAACTCATCACATCGTCCGTCAGCAGCAGATGATGCGGCGTCACGTCGGCGGTGACTCGAATGCCGGCCTGCTGAGCCCGCCGAATGTGATCGACCGCGCCGCTGGTCGTGACGCACATGATGTGGACTCGGCCTTCCGTCAGTTCCGCCAGAGCGATGTCGCGGTCGGTCATGATGTCCTGAGCGGCCGCCGGGATTCCTCGCAGACCCAGCCGGGTCGATTCGAAGCCTTCGTGCATCAGGCCGGCTTCCAGCAGTTCCGGCACAATCGAATAATGCAGGATCGGTCGGCCGAACATGCCTGTGTATTCCAGGGCGCGGCGCATGACTTCGGCGTTGGCGATCGGTGTCTTTCCGTCGGTGAACGCGACCGCTTCGGCTTCGACCAGTTGACCGATTTCGGCCAGCTCTTCGCCTTTGTTGCCCTTGGTGACGGCTCCGAGCGGATACACGCGGCAGTTGCCCGCTCGCTCCGCCTGGCGTTTGACGAATTCGGCCGAACCGTGATTATCGACCACGGGATTCGTGTCCGGCAGCGCGGCGATGCTGGTGAATCCCCCTGCCAGAGCAGCCGCGGTCGCCGACGCGATCGTTTCGTCTTCCTCGAAACCGGGTTCTCGCAGCGCCACGTGAGCGTCCACGAAACCGGGACACACGAGCAGCCCGGACGCGTCGATCGTTCGTTCGACATGGTCGACGTTCTCTTCGGGCGAAAGCAGCGCGACGATGGTTCCGCTTTCGATCAGCAGCGACGCCGGGCGTTCGACGTTGTTCGCCGGATCAATAACGGTTCCGTTGCGAATCAGCAGCCGAGTCATGCCTGCACTCCCTTCGCCAGCAGGTACAGGCACGCCATGCGGATCAGCAGGCCGTTGGACACCTGCTTCAGAATCAGCGAATGCGGCCCGTCTGCGACTTCCGGCGTCAGTTCGACTCCGCGATTGATCGGCCCCGGAGCCAGCACCAGCAGATTTTCCTTTGCGCGAGCAATGCGGTCACCGTTCATGCCGAACAGGTGAGCGTACTCGGCGATCGACGGAAAGAACGCTCCGCGCTGGCGTTCGAACTGAACTCGCAGCAGGTTGACGCAATCGACTTCGGGAAGGATGTCGTCCAGGTTGTAGGCGACCTCGACTCCCAGCTTCGCGATGGCTTTCGGGATCAGCGTCGCGGGCCCGCACACGATGATTCGGGCTCCAAGCTTCTTCAATCCGTGAATGTTGGACCGGGCCACCCGGCTGTGGCGAATGTCGCCAACCAGTGCCACCGTCAGGCCGTCGATGTGGCCGCGTTTCTGGCGAATGGTCAGAATGTCCAGCAGGCCCTGAGTCGGATGTTCGTGAGTTCCGTCGCCCGCGTTCAGGACTCCGGCCTTCAGATGCCGCGACAGCAGATGCGGCGCACCGACCGTACGGTGTCGGCAGACAACCAGGTCGACTCCCATCGCTTCGATCGTCAGAGCCGTGTCGACGAATGTCTCGCCTTTTGACAGGCTGCTGCCGCTGGTCGAAAAATCGACCGTGTCCGCTCCCAGTCGCCGCGCCGCGATGTTGAAACTGGTCTTCGTGCGGGTGGAATTCTCGAAGAACAGGTTGGCGACCACGGTGCCTCGCAAAACGTCCAGCCGTCGCGACGCTCCGGCGGTCAACGTATGGAACGTGTCGGCCAGATCCAGAATCGTCGTGATCTGTTCGGCAGAAAGATGTTCCAGTCCCAGCAGGTGGCGTTCCCGCCACGGAGCCGCCAGTTGAATGTCGAGTTTTTGTTCCGTCATCCGTGCGTGTTCGTTGCGAAGAAATCAATTTCAGCATCGCGCATTCGGGAGGGCGATGCTCCCGCCGAACGGCCCGGTACAAAGGACATCCTGCGTGGCAGTGGCTCGGCGGGAGCCTCGCCCTCCCACAGCGTGGCGCAAACTCCGCAGGACTCTAGCGGCGAAATTTGTGTTCTTCAATTCACTGTCGACAGCAGTGGAAAGAAGGCTCCTCCAAGAGGCGTTTCCGGTGGAATCACCGGCACTCCTTCCAGCAGCGGCTGATCCGACTGGCTGCACACTCCGTCGCGCACGGCATTGATGACGTATGCCCGGCGAGGTCCGTCGGTACGATTTTCGTTCGAACCGTGAACCATCAGCGGATGATGGAATACGCATTCCCCTGCCTTCAGTTCCGCGGCCACGGGGTTGTGCAGTTGCTCCCACTGCTCGTCGTCCAGCACCCTGCGAATCGCCGCCATGTCGCCCGCGAGACCAGTGATGGGCAGCAGTTTCCAGTGGTGACTGCCCGGGATGTACTGCACGCAGCCATTTTCGGGAGTCGCATCGTCCAGCCCGATCCAGCACGTCAGGTGCGCCATCGGAGCCGTGCGTGTCCAGTACGAATAATCCTGATGCCACGCGACAACTCCGCCGTGCCGTGCCGGTTTGCAGAATAACTGGTCGTGCCAGAAGCGAACCGGACCGTCCAGCAGTTGTTCGGCCAGAGCGACGAATGCAGGATTCCACAGCGAATCATGAAACCCCGCGGCAATCCGCCACGCTCCCAGAGCATGAAACAGCACGGTGTTCGGGTCGGCAGATTCGTTGGAATGATATTCGTACCAAAGTTCGCGGCCTTCGTGCTCCGGCTGAACAAGTGCGGCCAGTTCGTCACGCAGGACGGCAAGCTGTTCGTGATTCAGAATGCGCGGTCCGACGACGAAGCCGTCGCGGTGAAAGGCAGCCACCTGCTCGGCCGTGAAACGTACGACAGGCTGAGCGTCGAACAAATCCGTCAGCCGATTGTGATGTTGTGCCAGATCCGGCATGGACAAACGATCCTCGAAGTACATGATGCCGTGTGACTGCCCGAAGCCACGGTCATCGACTATATCAAACGACATCGTTGCAGGGAAAATGGCGGCTCGTTGTGCGAAGCAACTCCTGAGGCCATTCCGGCACCGCCCCTCCGGCCGCCGGTCTCCCTCGCTTGAAACGCAATCGGACGCAAACTCTGAAACTCACCTGCAGGACCATTGACCTCGGCCCGCACACGATTCGGCTGAATGTTCCGGCTGATCCCGACCAAATTCTGCGCGACGCGATTAACGCGGCACAAGTCGGCGGACAGGCGGCCGATCCGTATTGGGGACTGCTGTGGGCGGCGGCGACACCGATGGCAAGGCTGGTCCTGCAGCACAACTGGTCGGACGGAGCGTGTGCCATTGAACTGGGTTGCGGTGTCGGTCTGGTCGGCATCGCCGGCTTGATCGCAGGACTCGACGTGACGTTCACCGATCTCGTTCCGGATGCCGTTTCGCTGGCGATTCAGAACGCCGCGGACAATGGATTCGCGGAGGCTCGCGGGCAGGTGCTCGACTGGCGACTGCCGCAGCATGAACCTGTCGATGTCCTGCTGGCCAGCGACGTGTTGTACGACGTCTCCTGCCACCGGCCACTGCTTGCAGCCGCGAGACAGTTGCTGCACTCCGACGGAACGCTGTGGATCGGCGATCCGGGTCGGGAAGGAGCAAAGCAGTTCCTTCACACCGCCGGTGGAGAATGGTCCGTTCGCCTGTTCGGAGAAGACGGCCACGCCATCGTCCAGCCGCAGAGAGGACGCTTTCAGTTGATCGAAATGCGCGGCCCGGTTAGTCGACAGCCTGTTCAGCGCGATGCCGGGTCGCACACATAGTTGACGGCCTACCGGCTGCGATCTTCGGCAAGCACTGCCTGCCGTGACGATTCTTCGAATTCTGCCTCGGGATCGGCGTAGCGGCGTGCGGAAATTTTCGGGCCGCGCAGTAGCTGTTCGTTCACTTCCTGCATTCTCATGAGCTGTTCGCCGAGCACATTGATCCGCTGCGAAACGTCGTCGTTGTTCTGTTCAATGCCGCCGGACACCAGGTTGATGACTCCCAGAAACAACAGCATCTGAGCAACTGTCGTCACCAGCCAGCCGGTCGGTGTGTAGTCTGAATAACCACCGAAGTGGCCGTAGATCACCATCGCCGTTCCGACCGTGAGTCCGAGCACTCCCATGTACGCCAGAAACTGCCCGGTCAGCGACGTGAAGTTTGACCGCTTCGGTGCCGCGACCTGAAAATGAGGGCCTCGGATCCCCTGCGACTGATGAGCGTCGTCGATGTATCTTTGTCGGGGAAGTCCGCCCGTCCGACGGCGACCCGACGATGTTTCCGACAGGCTGGCGACCGGCTGCGGTGAGTCGATTCTGCGGCGGCGAGTCGCCTGCCGCGGCTGGCCCTGAATTCCCTGCGGGAGACTGCTGTCTTCTGTCTGATCGCTCGGCTGCGACTGCGACTGCGACTGCGACTGTGGTCGGGAATCCGCTGTTTCGTTCGGTGTCGCCGTCGGTCGGTCAACGCGCAGATGATTTTTCACGTTCGAGTTTCCTTCCGTGGGTGCAGTCGCTGAATTCGCGTCGTCGACGGCCGGCCGGCGCTGACGTTCCGGTCGATGGGGCTCGTTTCTCGACACGTGTTGTCGAAACAGGGGTCTGCGGTCAATGTGCCGGCGTCTGTTGTCTGCAGACGATGCCAGAGCTTCGTTCACAGCCGGCTCACTGCGGCCAGCGTCTGTGGCAGCGACGAGCGTCGCGGTGCCGATGACGGGATCGGGAATGCTGAGCGGCACCCAGACGGTTTCCGATTCGGCAATTGCCGTGTCGGCTGGTCGCGCTTGCGCGGTACCTGACTGCTCGATTTCGACCTTTGAGTTCTGGCCTTGTTGCGTTTGGCCCTGTTGCGTTTGTGCGTCCGCGAGATTCAGCGGGCTTGTCGCGGGGGCGGCCGCATGGATCTCGATTTCTGAAGCCGGTTGCGGCGTCACTGAAACCTCGTCGGCAACGGGTTCGAGGTCATCAGCAGCTTCGATCGCTGGCGTCTCGCCTGCTGCTCCGCCGGTGTCGTCGCTGTCATTTCCTGGAGCGCGGGATTCCGCCGACGTGTCCGTTCCGGCCTGCTCCGAAGGAATGTCGGAGCGGTCACTCTTCATCAGGAGCGTCACTGGGGGCTGTGATGCCGGGTGTGCCGAATCGGAATGAGCAGCACTTGTTGAGGCCGAATTCGCTTCACGTTCGCTGACGTTTGGCAGATCGCCGACGAACGGGTCAAGCGTTCTGCGCGCCGCAGCCGGTTCCTTTGTTCCTGCCGCTGAACTGACGGTTTCCGCTGCAAACAGCGGTTCCGGCATGTCGGGCATTGCGGCGATCTGATCGAGCAGATCGCTGGATGACCACTTGCGCAGGATTTCGCGAGCATCCCGGATCGCGCGGTCGCCGGAACTTGTCGGAGGCAGGCTGTCCGCACGGATGAGTTCAGTGTCGCACTTCTTACAGTGCAGGCCGCTCGTCACCGAATCCAGTTCGGTCGGCACATCGGATTTGCATTGAAAACACCACATATTGACCCGGCCGCAGAGCGAAAGCGAGAGAGAGCTGGTGTTCTACCGGTGACGTGTTTCAGGCGGCAAGGTCACTTCACACGTTCCGCAGTTCGCAGTGTCGGAGCGACCGGGACGAACTCCTTCGTCCGGCGGTTTTCGCCGAAACGGAAGCAACCGCCATCGTCCGCCCGCCCGAACACCCCCGCCGCGCGGCTGTGCATGCCGCATTTCGGCAAGCGACGCGACGTCAGTCCGCCTCGTCCGTCGCCCCGCCCGGACCACACCGGACTGATCCCGGCCGCCGGGACTCCTACCATCCGAGCCCGTGACGGCGCGGGCAGCTTGCAAGGTGCCGACCGCTACTGTCTCAATTGGGCGACGCGTTTCTTCGCCGCGGCGCGCTCGTCGCCTCCCAGCCGACTGGCCAGGATTTCCATGTACTCGACATCGTTCAGCAATGGAAGGACGTAGGCCTCGGTGTCTCCCTCCGCGCTGTCAACGTCGAGCGTGTCGGGCAACTCCACCTGCAATCGACGCAGAATCGCAGCTACCACGTCGTCGCCGAGCGGATCGAGGCCGGAAATGCGATACTGCTTCAGAATTGGCAGGACGCGGTTTCGAAAGGCGTCCTCATGGTTGTTGATCACGTCCGCCAGCGAATCGCCGCGCAGGGACTCGCACTGCCCGCCGTCTACCAACACGACTGAACATGGGTGGCTGTCACAGTCGCTGACGATCAGCATGCCGGTTTCGGATTCGATGACGAGTTCCGTGTGCTCCTTTGTTTCCCGCACAGAAATCCGAATATCAGAATCTTCCGTCCGCATTGTCACGGCGACTTCGTTGCGGCTGACCGATCCGGAAATCCGCTCGTTTGAAAACTGCACCGAAAAGTTCTCGCCCTGCATGGAGCCTCCTGCCTGACTTCCCTGACGATACGTTGTCGACTGGAAAAACTGGAACGCTCTGAGCAGCGGATCGGACAGCGCCTGCGGCCGGAATGCGTCGCCGATCACCCGATCATTTTCAAACGATCTCCAGCGCAAGGCGGCGGGAGAGGCGTTTTCGTGTCCTTCGAACTTCAACCGCAGTTCGTTGATAAATGCCGGAGGCACGTCCTGTTCCTCCAGACGGGCGACCGCTCGATCAATCACGTCCTGAAACTCCTTTTGGACGTTCGCCACCTCCTCGTGCAATATGTTTCTGTCGCCCACGAACCGATTGATTCGCAGGCGACCATCGAGTACTTGAAATCTCATCAGCGCGGCGACTGCGTCTGCGGTGTAACCTTCTGTCAGCGGCCCGTTTCCAAATGTGGTGGCGGGAAACTGCGGCGATCCATCGACAGCTTCTGTCCGCAGCGCCAACGCCTCATTGACGGGTATCTGAAAAATGTCACTCAGCAGTGGCTCCAGTTCGAAGCGAAAGTAGTCTTCATCCTGCTGCACAACTTCGGCGAACGAATGACCTGTCAGTGACCTGGTTGCACGGTTGATTGAGGAGCAAACATTCACGGCGTGGCCCCTTCGCAGAATCCGTACGAAGCCTGTTGCCGGTGAGCGAAACAGCAATCGGGTCACTCGTGAGTCGTCCACAATTTCCAGCGAACGCTGTTCTCCGGTCAGTTCGTGGACTTCCAGTCCGATTTCGGCACCTGCGGTTGTCAGCGTGACTTCAATCAGCGGCGATCTCAGGGACTGTCGCTTGCGACCATTGCCCTGGAAGCTCGATGCGCCGGCATATCCACCGGTTTCCTGGATGACTCGGTAGAGCAGCGTTTCAAGCGGGTCTTTCACTTCAACTTCGCGCCGGAAGAAGCTGAATCCCCTCCCCGCGAGTTCCCGGTGATGAGCGGCAACGACCCGTTCTTCCCGCGCCTTGCCTTCCGCGTCCAGTTTGAGCGGCTTTTTCGCCGCCAGTTCCCAGTGATCGCGTTTCAACCGCAGTCGTCCGCCGTCATCAAGTTCCATGCGAGTCAGTTGATTCAGCGTCCACCGCGCTTTGCCGAATCCGGTTGCTTCGTCGTCGGCGAACGCTCCCCCGTGCAGTTGTGCCGCCACAAGACAGAGAATGACACCCGCTCTGAGTATGATCGCATTCATGAAGTGATCTCCGGGCAACAAGAGCGGGAGAGGCACCCTTGCGAGCCGATAATTCAACGCGAATTCTGCTTCATCAGGGGACCAGGCACCGTTTTGTTCGCGTTCTTAGTTTAATGCCGCGGCAGGCGATCGAGTAGTAGTCAGCAGTTTACTCCACGACGGGCTTCCCGGCGACACCACCTTGTGCGAGGTAAGGCGAGCGGCAGGTGAGTTCTTACCCGTGGCGTCCAGTACAATGGCCGTCCAGGGCCGTCGTCAGGACTGGATCGACGGCGTTGGAACATGCGCCCGACAAAAGGACGACCCGACGTACGACGGACTTCCAGTCCGTCGATTTCGACGGACAGGATGTTCGTCGTACAGAAAAGCAGCCTTTTTTCGGGCACATCTGGGAAGGCCATCGTACAGGGAAATTCTCACCTGCCGCTCGCATAAGAGCACCGGGTGCTCGTTCAGCCCAGCGCCAAATGGCGGATTGACGTCGCGCCGCTCGCCGAGGCGCGGCGCGCGAGGAATCCGTGATCCCCGCCCCTTACACCAATTGCTTTGGTCGTTTCTGGTGACATTCCAGTGCGGCGGCGATGAAGCCGGTGAACAGCGGGTGAGGATTGTTCGGCTGCGATTTGAATTCCGGGTGATACTGCACTGCCACGAACCACGGGTGGTCGGGAATCTCCACAATCTCAACCAGCGTGCCGTCAGGACTTGTGCCGACCGGAATCATGCCCGCGTGAACGAACTGTTCGCGGTATTCCGGATTGAACTCGTAGCGATGCCGGTGTCGTTCGCTGATTTCCGCCGCTCCGTAAGCAGCAAGTGATCGCGATCCATCGGCAAGCACACACGGCTGGCTGCCCAGTCTCATCGTGCCGCCTTTGGCGGTCACGCCTTCCTGTTCTTCCAGCAGGCAGATCACCGGATGCTGAGTGTCGGCCTGAAACTCGCTGCTGTTGGCGTCAGTCAGTCCCATCACGTTGCGAGCGAACTCGATCACCGCGCACTGCATTCCCAGGCAGATGCCGAAGAACGGGATACTGTTTTCGCGAGCGTACTCGACAGCCTGCAGCTTGCCGCCGACTCCCCGCATCCCGAAGCCGCCGGGGACCAGCAGACCGTCGATGCCGGCCAGCAGAATGGCCGGGTCTTCGCGTTCCAGATCTTCGGCTTCGATGCGTTTCACAATGACTCGCGACGAATGCTGAAAGCCGGCGTGATCGAGTGATTCGTAAATCGACTTGTACGCGTCGCGGTGTTCGATGTACTTGCCGACAACCGCGATCTTGACTTCGTGGCGAGGATTGCGGATGCGATGAATCAGGTCGTGATAATCGTCCAGCTCCAGCGGCCCGGCTTCGATGCCGAGTTTTTCGATGATCAGATCGTCCAGCTTGTGTTCCACCAGCCCCAGCGGAACTTCGTAGATCGAAAACTCCTTGTCGACTTCTTCGATGACCGCTCGCTTTTCGACGTTGCAGAACAGAGCGATCTTGTCTGTGTGTTCGCGGCCGATCGGACGTTCGGTGCGGCAGATCAGAATGTCCGGCTGAATTCCGATCATCCGCAGTTGCTGCACACTGTGCTGCGACGGCTTGGTTTTGGCTTCGCGAGCCGCCTTCAGGTACGGCACCAGCGTCAGGTGGATGAACAGGCAGTTCTGCTTGCCGATGTCCAGCGGAATCTGGCGGATGGCTTCCAGAAACGGCAGACCTTCGATGTCGCCCACGGTGCCGCCGAGTTCTGTGATGACGACGTCGACATCAGCCGCTGCCAGCCGACGGATGCAGCTTTTGATTTCGTCGGTGATGTGCGGAACCACCTGGACGGTCCGCCCGAGGTACTCACCGCGACGTTCCTTGTCGATCACCATCTGGTAAATCTGGCCGGTCGTATAGTTGCACGCCCGGTTCAGCGGACTGGAGGTGAACCGTTCGTAGTGGCCCAGATCAAGATCCGTTTCTGCGCCGTCGTCCAGCACGTAGACTTCGCCGTGCTGGTAGGGACTCATCGTGCCGGGATCGACGTTGATGTACGGATCAAGCTTCTGCATCCGAACGGTCAGGCCGCGACGTTCCAGCAGCATCCCGATCGACGCAGACGTCAGCCCTTTTCCCAGTGAACTGACCACGCCGCCGGTTACGAAAATATGTTTTGTCATCCTGAAATCCGATTCCTGGAACGCTGAAGTAAGCCGTTGAGTCCTCAGCCGCGTTATTAGAGCGAGTGTCCGGCGGTCCTCAACGCCGACAGACTGCATTCCCGAAGAACGGCAGGAAATCCGGGCGACGACTGTGCAAAGTCGATAGACTCCCGGCACAATTCGCGACCCCCGCTGCGTTTCAGGACACATTATGTCGCTCGAACATCTCAAAATCGGTTTCCTCGGAGCCGGCCGGATGGCCACCGCGCTCGCTGCCGGGTTCTGTCGGGAACTCGTTCCGGCCGCTCATATCATCGCCGTCGATCCCGTCGAAGCGACTCGCCTGCAGTTCGCGACAACCGTGGGCGGCGCGGTGATCACACTCCCTGCCGCGGACGAACACCTGTGGAACGCCGACATCCTCTTCCTGGCTGTCAAACCGCAGGTCATGCATGACGTGCTGGCCCACATCAGCCCATTCACCAGAGAATCTCACCTGATCGTGTCCGTCGCAGCAGGAATTAAAATCGCCACGATGGAACAGCACCTGCCCGCGAAGACACGCCTGA
>CAZHET010000033.1:15073-23360 GCA_964531585.1 uncultured Planctomycetaceae bacterium
CACGCCCTGCCTGATCAGTCGCGGAGCCTGCGGGCTGAGCCGCGGGACTCACGCCACCGACGACGACGTCGCCACTGCGACAGCGCTGCTGAAAACGGTGGGCATCGTCGAACTTCTTCCGGAAAAACTGCTGGACGCGGTCACCGGTTTGTCGGGCAGCGGACCGGCCTACGTATTTCAGATCATCGAAGCACTCAGCGACGGCGGAGTCAAAGTCGGGCTTCCGCGTGACGTGGCGACTCGCCTGGCCGCGCAGACACTGGCCGGTGCCGCTGAAATGCTGCTGCAAACGAAGCAGCATCCCGGTGAACTGAAAGACGCCGTAACAAGTCCCGGCGGAACGACCATCGCCGGTCTCCACGAACTGGAACGTTCCGGGCTGCGAGCCGCTCTCATCACCGCCGTCGAAGCCGCGACACGCCGGTCCCAGGAACTCGGCCGCAACGCGTGAACCCCCCGCACCCCCGCCGCCAACGCCATTCACCCGAATTTTTCAGGAATGAAGTTCAGGCAGGTTTTGCGGTCTGCCGCCGGAAACCTGCATTGGGCGGGCGCGAAACGGGTTGCGGCCATCCATGTTTTTAGTGGAGTGTGCCCGAGCTTTCCGGCCGCTGCGCGGCACAGCTTGCCTGAACGGCAAGCTGTGGCACCTCCCCCCGGTCGGCTGCGCCTGGGGGAAGTTGTTCTGGAACCCTTGAATCAATCTTGTCACGGCCTACCCGGTAGTGCTGAACTTCTCCCAAAGTGCATCCGGCCAGGCGTACCGTCGCAGAATGGTCTGCGAGCGAAGCGAAGTTGGGCAATTCGTTCGGCCGTTTCTGCCACAGGTGGTAGGCGGCCGCAGCCTTTGCCGGAATATCGCTGGGCCGGATTACAGCGAATGCCGACAGGATTCATGAAGTCCTGTGTGTTCGAGCGTTCCAAAGCAGAGTCACCTGACCGATGGCTGTCGTTGCGTTCCTTGTCCTGCTGTTCACCGCGTGGATGCTGTACGGCTGGTTTGTCGGCGAATCCAACGACGTCCGCTGGCTGCGCTTGTGTTGTGCTCCGACGGTTGTGGTCATGGTGGCCGTAATCAGTGCGGCAGCCGGTGCCGGAATCGCACTGAAAGTCACGAAGACGTCTGTTCGGACGGACGTTGCCGCTCTGCTGCACGCCATCGAACAGCGCGTTCAGTCTGGCGATCCCGCGAGCGTTGTCGGTGAGTTGCGGCAACTGGATCACACCGGCGATCCCGACGCCGACGCGTTCGACCTGCTGGAAGATTTGCCGCTGGTGACTCAACGGCTGAATTCGACGCCCGCCCGCGGCGCCGTTCATCAAGTGGCGGAAGCCGCACAAACCGAACCCCGCTGAACGAGTCACTTGTGTCCGCCACCCGCGTCGCGCTGGCGAAGCGTCTCGGCGAAGCATCGGCCGGTCGTTGACAACGGGATTTCGTCCAGAGCGGAACCCGCGAACCAGCGATAGCCCGATTTTCCTGCGACTCGTCCGGTCACGTCATCGGCCAGCAGACACAGCAGACGAATGCGATAACGAGTCACGCTGTGGTGGATCTGCAGCAACGGACGCACATTCCCGACATGCAGTCCGGTACGCAGTGCCACCGTACTGCAGACGGCGGGCGCGAGTGGCTGAGCTTCGTCGGCAGGCTCGTCAAACAAGGTCGGTTGTCGCGGATTCCGGTTGCGGCGAGGTTCTCTGCCCACCGGAAATCGCAGACCGGCGACGTCCGGATCGCCAACTTCGAACCTGAGGAAATCCCACAGGCCGGCCCAGCGTTCGTCGGCCGTTCGCTGCCGCAACAGGTAGCGCCCCGAGCGCCGGATGGCCAGCGATACTTCGGTCAAGTGAGTCAATTCGGGCTTCTTCGCGGTCAGGGGAATGCTGTGCTGCAGGCCGTTCGCGAAACTCGTGCAGCATGTCTTCACGGGACAGGCCGGACAGTCCGGATCGTTCGGCCGACAAAGTGTCGACCCCAGATCCATGACGGACTGGTTGAAGTCGGCTGGTCTGGAGGCTGGCACGATCCAGTCGGCGAAGTCCCACAGAGTTCGCTGACTGGCTGTTGTTCGCGGATCGTCCTGCAGTCCAATCAGTCGCGAATACAGCCGCAGCGTGTTGGCTTCCACGATCCCTGCCGGCTGCCCGAAGGCGAACGACGCGATGGCACCGGCGGTGTAGCGTCCGATTCCGGGCAGGTGAACCAGCGCCTGAGCCGACGCAGGAAACCGGCCGTCGAATTCCGAAACGATCACGTTTGCCGCTTTGTGAAGGTTGCGAGCACGGCTGTAGTACCCCAGACCTTCCCACAGCCTCAGCACTTCTGCCTGGTCTGCGCTGGCCAGCGCATGGACGTCGGGAAAGCGCTGGAGGAAGCGTTCGAAGTAGGGAATTACGGCAGCGATGGTTGTCTGCTGCAGCATGATTTCGCTGATCCAGACGCGATAGGGATCTGCGGATGCTCTCCACGGCAGCGTGCGGCCGTTTGCGGCGTACCAGCGCAGCACGAAGCTGCGCAGTCGCCGACGCCAGTTGCTGTCGAGATCGTCCGGAAAAGCCGTCATGGAATTCTGATCCGTTCCGCCACGCGTTGCTTTGCTTTGCTGAGTCACACTTGTGCGCGGATCGTGCGGGACGACGGAAGTGAACGCAACCGATTGAAGCGGCGGGTGTGCCGTGTGAATTCAGGTTTGCAGTCACAGCGTCCGGATCGCAGATTTCAGATCGCAGATTTCAAATCTCGCCGGCCCATCGCTTGCCCGCTGCCGGTTGAGTACTCTGCGTGCTCACTTTAACCGCCACAGGAGCAACCAATGAGTCGCGCATTACTGGTGATTGATGTGCAGAACGAATACTTCACGGGAGCGTTGCCGATCACGCATCCGGCTGGACATCTGGAGAAAATTCTGTCGACGATGGACCTCGCAGCGGAGCACTCGGTTCCGACAGTGGTGATTCAGCATCATTTCGAAGATTCGGACAAGCCGTTTTTTCAGAAGGGAACAGCAACGTGGCAGCTACATCCTGACGTCGCGGCACGGCCTTGCGATGAGCTGATTCAGAAAACGATGCCGGGCAGCTTTACCGGCACGGGGCTGGAAGACTGGCTGCGGGCTCGCGGCATCGACACGGTCACGGTTGCCGGCTACATGACTCACATGTGCTGCGACACCACGGCTCGACAGGCCGTGCATCGGGGCTTCACGGTTGAGTTTCTGAACGACGCCACAGGAACACTGCCGGTCTCGAACGACGCCGGGGCAGTCACGGCGGAGGAACTTCACCGTTCGATTCTGGTGGCTCAGCAAATGCTGCTCAGTGAGGTGCTGGACGTGGAAACCTGGGCGGCGCGGCTGTAATCACCGCGGCTCTGGCCGTTTGCCTGCACAGGCAGGATCACGCGAGGCTTCCAGGCGTTCCGGCAAACTCACCATGTATGTTCCCGCTTCCTTTCGTGTCGACGATCCCGCCGGGCTGGCGGACTTCATTCGCCGGTACAGCTTCGCAACGTTTATTACTCAGGATGGCAGTGCGCCGTTTGCCAGTCACCTTCCGATGCTGTTTCGTCCGGATGCCGGCGAACACGGAACACTGATCGCTCACATGGCCCGCGCGAATCCGCAGTGGCAGCATTTCGCGTCCGGCGCGGAGGCACTGGCTGTGTTTCACGGACCTCACAGCTACGTCAGCCCTTCATGGTACGAAACCCGGCCCGCTGTCCCGACCTGGAATTACGCGGCGGTTCACGCGTATGGGGTGCCGCGGCTGGTGACAGATCATGCTCGCGTCGTCGAGCACCTGAATGCTGCGGTGTCTCGCTTCGAGGCGTCCCTCGAACATCCGTGGTCCGGCGAGCTTCCGGAAAAGTTCCGCGATTCTCTGATCAGCAGCATCGTTGCTTTCGAGGTGCCTGTCACTCGCATCGAAGGCAAGTTCAAGCTGGGGCAGAACCGATCTGACGAAGACGTCCGCAGCGTGGTCGCAGAACTTGCTCGCTCAGCCCACGCAGGCAGCCGCGAACTGGCGGACTTTATGCAGTCTGAACTGGCGCTGGAGCAGAATCCTCAGGGCTGACCTGCCATGCGGCGGGGAAGCAGCGGTCTTGAAGCAGAAAACCGGGTGCTAACGCACTCCGGCCGATTACCAGGTCGGTCGTTTAAGGGGAGACAAGTTCTTACTGACCACTCAAAGCATGCACGATCAATCGCCGGCCTGCGCAGGTTCAGCATCCTGAATGGCGGTGGTGATCGGACGGAGTGTTGAGTCCAGGCCGTTCACCAGTTTCTCGAAGGCTGCATTGCTGCGCGATTCATAGTCTTGCGACAGAGGCGGATCGGAATCCGCGAAGACTCGCGCCGCGGAATTCAGAACACGCCATTCGGCAAGCGGCAGATGGCCGTTGCTGACCACTGCCAGAGCCTGTTCGATTTCTGACTGTGCGGCTTCCGGATCGCGTTCGATCAGAGCGACTTCGCACAGCAACAGATGGGCCAGTGCCTCGTGCGTCTGACCTCGCGGAAACGCGGCAGCCTGCGGCAGCCTGAGCGCTTCGTCACGCACACGCTGCGTGTTGCCGAGCTGCAGGTGACACTGAGCCAGGCCGTATCGCAGCGGCATCTGCCAGATCCAGTCCATCAGCAGCCGTTCGCGCTGCAGTCGCTGACTGATGCCTTCCAGCAAATTCAGAGCTTCGTCCGTGCGGTGCTGACCGAGACAGGCGAACGCCAGTATGATCGGACCAACCAACTGACCGTAGCCCAGGTTCAGTTCGATTGCCTCGCGAAGGGAGCGGTCGGCGAGTTCCACGGCCTGATCGTAGTCGCCGGCTTCGACGCAAAGCTGAGCCAGGTGAAGTCGCAGCAGCAGCGCATAACGGCTGTGACCGTTGATTTCGGCGATCCGCAGTCCGTCGCGCAGCAGCCGTAACATGTCCTGCCACCGGCCAGCGTACAGACAGGACCACGCGCGGAAAATCGTCGCGACGAGAAATTCGGAAGCGTCGCCCGTTTCAACTGCCAGCTGCATCGCCTCCTCCGCCGCCCGGCAGGCCGCGGCGTAGTCCGATTCGACGAGATAAAAGCATGCCAGACGGCCCAGATGCAGCCCCAGCAATTCGCGATTGCTTCTGTTGCGAGCAGCGTCGACCGCATCGGCACAGGCGGTTGCATCGTCCCGCGTCCATCCTTCCCACAGCAGGTTCCAGTACGCCGACCAGCCTCGCAGATGTCTGCGATGAAGCTCGTCGTCCAGACATTCGGCCAGTTGCACGGCCTGCGCCGCGGCTTCCAGGCACTTGCGGAGGTCCACCCAGGAAAACACGCTCGCAAGGTAGAACTGCGCGTTCGCCTGATCGGCGCTTTTGCCATCATTCGCGGCGGCTCGCGCCATTTCCTCGAAATCCTGCGCGGCGGCGGCGATGTTGTTCGCAGAACGATGAATCAGCCCGCGCTGTTCGATCAGCGCCAGTCGCAGGTCAGCCAGTGAGCTGTCCTGTTCGGTCAGTTCGAGAGCGCGGCTGAGATATTCGGCGGCTTCACGGTTGGCGTAGTGCCGCGACGCACGGTCGGCGGCGATGCGAAAGTAGTACACGGCCCGCTCAGAAATGCGAGCACGTTCGAAGTGAGTCGCCAGTTCGGCGGCGAGTTCCGGCGGAGGCGGCGAGTGCTGCTGTTCCAGAGTCTCCGCCATGCCACGATGCAGCCGCGCTCGGCGCGCGGCGGGACAGCGTTCGTACAGCGATTCCTGATACAGCACGTGACGAAATCGATACCGCGCAGACGGCGGGCCGGAACCGCGAGCGACGTCGACAGATCGCAGCAGCTGCTGACGTTCCGCCAGCGAATCCAGGTGATCCTCCACCTCGACGATGTCTGCTCCAAGGACCTGAGCGACCGCCGCCGCGGAGAACTCCACACCGGCAACGCTTCCTGCTTCCAGAAGGTGGCGAACATGGTCGTCGACCAGATCGATCTGCGTATCGATCATCGCACGAATCGTGTCCGGCAGCGGCGCTGAGAACACGTGCGTGTCGTTTGGAACGAGCTTGTCGTGTGCTGCCAGAAAGCCGACAAGTTCGACGACGAACAACGGATGACCGTCCGTGCGCCGATAAATGTCGGCTGCGATCTGATCGACCGCATCCATGTCCGGAAACCGCCGCTGCAGGTATTCGCCAACGGCCGCCGGTGAGATTGACGCCAGCGGAATTTCCGCACACGCGTGCTTCGACAGCAGCTCGCGCTTCACCGGCTTCAGCGCGTGATCGCGCAGGATGACTTCAATCGGGCGATACGTTCCGATCACCAGCAGCCGCGCCGGCTGGCGTCGTCGGGCGATGTACGAAACCAGATCCAGAGTTGAATAGTCGCACCAGTGCAGGTCTTCGAGAATCAGAATCAGCGGAGTCTGAGCGGCGATCGCTTCGAGCGTTTCCGCCATTTCCCGCAACATTCGCGAGGCGCTGGATCCAAGCGCGTGATCGTCCGGCGCATTTGCTGACATCTGATTTCGCAGCGACGGCATCTGAGTCAGCCAGGTGGGCGCGTACTGCGTCAAAGCGTCGACAACACGTTCGCCGTCTGCCCCCCCGGCCAGTTGCGTCAGAGCTTCCAGCACCGGCAGGTACGGTTCGCCTTCGCCGAATTGTTCGAAGCACTGACCTTCAGCAATCAGCAGCGGCTCACCGGACTGGCGGGCAACGAACTCCGCCGTCAGAGACGTCTTGCCGGCACCGGCTTCGCCCGCAATGAAGACCGTCTGCCGCTGACCGGCCAGCATCAGCCGCAGGTGCTGCTGCAGTTCGGCCAACTGTTCGTCGCGACCGACGATGCTGTGTGCGTCCGGCGTTCTGATGCGGGAATGCGACGCGGTGACTCCTTCCGGACGCTGCGGTCGCGAATTTGTCGACATGTCCGGGACAGTGAGGGATTCGGCGTCTCGCCGTGTATCCCGGACGCTCGCATCTGCCTCAACGATATCTGCGATGAACCGGTAGCCGCGGCGGTGTGCGGTCTCGATGAATGTCGGAGCGCGCGCATTGTCGCCCAGCGCTTTCCGGATTTCGCGAATGCAGACAACCAGCGATGCATCGCTGACCAGCGTGTCATCCCACAGCGAATTCAGCAGCTCTTCTTTTGAGACCAGCCTCCCGGCGTGCGTCGCCAGATACGCCAGGACATCGAATGCTCTGGGAGTCAGCGCAACCGGCTGCGTGCCGCGCAGCAGCCGTGCGTCGGCAACATCAAGTCGGAAGGATTCAAACGCGATCACTGAGCCGGACATAACGGGTTTCGGCAGATTCTTCGCTGGAAAGCACGCATCCTGATGTTACGCGGTCGTCCGCCGGTTTCACTCGCGTTTTGTGGCGACGGACGATTCATTTTCCAAAACCCCCGGACCGGCAGAGGAGCCCTGGACGACCGAAAAACGGGCGCTTAGAAAACTCTTAGAACTCGCCTGGGACTCGCTCAGAACGCCTCCGTAACGTTCCTGCCATGAATCGCGAGCAGTACCACAAAGCGTTCGTCCTGCAGTTCGGATCGGACAACGACCCGGCAGCCGACAGATTTCACGGTCGCGTCGAGCACGTCGCGACCGGGCGAACCGCGTCCTTTCTGACTGCGGACGAACTGCTGACGTTCATCAACGAACTGCTGGTGCAGTCCCCTGAACCGACCGCCGGGCAGTTTAGCCCGGAAGCCGATCAGGAATTTCGCGATTAGTGTGTCCGACCGCCTTATTCGAGGCGGCGGCGAACGTTGTTCACCACCTTTCAGGAGCGAATCTCATGCGTCGAACCGTCAACCCCTTCCGAAATCTGTTTGCCGTTCAAAACCTCTTCACAACACGTGCCCGCCGGCGGACGTCGCGGGCGAAGGCGTCCCGCGTTGCGCCAGAATGTCTGGAACCGCGTCTGCTGCTGACCGTGACCGCGTCGTTCTCTGCCGCCGACGGAACATTGACCGTCATGGGGGACGATCTGGACAACGTCATCACCGTTGACGCTGACCCCGCTGGAAATCTGCAGGTCAATGGCGGAGCCGTCGCGATCTCCGGCGGAACACCAACATTGGCGAACACGGTGCAGATTAACGTTCACGGCCTGGGTGGCGACGATGAAATTTCTGTGAATGGCCCCGGTTCGTTTCCTCCCAGCCTGCTGGAAGGCGGCGACGGCAATGACACGCTCATCGGCAGTGACGGTGCCGATATTCTGCGAGGCGGTGCAGGCGACGATGTGTTGATCGGCGGCAAGGGCGACGACTCGATGTTCGGCGACGATGGC
>CAZHET010000034.1:0-23309 GCA_964531585.1 uncultured Planctomycetaceae bacterium
CGATACCGCCGTCGTTGATGAAGGCGTTGTGTTTCAGGTCGCTGCTGCTCAGGGGCTGCTGCAGAACGATCCGGCCGGCGCGACGGTGACGGGCTTCGATGCAACCAGCGCGCGCGGAGCCGCCGTGCAGGTGACTCCCGACGGCGGCTTCACCTACGACACGACGACGGTTCCGGAACTCAGCACGGACATCGCGCCGTTCGAATTCGTCAGCGATTCGTTCTCATACACGATCACGTACGGCGCTCAAACGGCAACGGTGATTGTGCAGGTGGTCGTCACGGGCAAAGGCGGGCCGAACGATATTCTGCTGGAAACCGACGAAGACACGGTCATTCCCCGGCGAACTGGCGAGACTCTGCTGGCCAATGCCACCGGCGCGAACCCGCGAGTCACCAGCTTCGACGCCGTCAGTACGCTCGGCGCGACTGTCGAAGTGCAGACCAACGGCGAATACAGCTACGACCCGACAACATCGTTGGAGCTGCAGTCTCTGATCGCTGGCGATCCGCTGATCGACACATTCACGTTCATGCGGGAAACAGATTCGTCCGGCCCGGAAGTCATCACGGTGCAGATTCGCGTCACCGGCGTGAACGACGCGCCAGAAGCGCCGGACGTGACGATCAGCGACTTCGCGGACACGGCAATTTCGCCAAAGCCCGAGACGACAATCAAGTTCGTCAACGGTGTCCTGACGGAAGTCAATGAAGTCCACGACTCCGGCCTGATCCATTCCTTCGACCGTTTCCGTATCGCGATCAGCCAGTTGATCAATGATGCCGACCTCGGCGACACCCACACGATCACGATCGATTCAACGTCCACGATCGCCGACGTGAGCGTGGAACGAATTCCCGGCACGGGCGGGGCGGCGGACGAATTCTTCCTGCTGTATGACGCCAGCGGTTCCGAGGTCTTTCAGGAACTTCCGTTTCTGACCGAAGTCGCCGATTCGTTTGGCTACACCGTCACGGATAACAACGGAGCATCCAGCAGCGGGACCATCACCGTTGAACTGCTGAGCGGCAAACTGCACGCTCCGGTGGCCGTCGACGACGTCTATCCGCTGCCCGGTGCCGGCCCCGTTTTTGCCGGCCAGCCTCACCGATTTCTTGCGAACCCCCAGGGCCTGCCGGAACCCGATCCGGCCACGAATGCCGGTCTGCTGAGGAACGACGGCGCTGATCCAACCAATCCGTTCCCCAGCGACTTCGACGGCGACCAGATCGTCGTGCTGCAAGCTCTGGGTCAGTTCGGCGGCTGGAGACAACTCACAGCGCTGGGGGCGGAAGTGTTGTTCTTCCCGGACGGTTCCTTCTACTACAACCCCGTCACGTCAGCGACTCTGGAAGCTCTGCCGGACGGGCAGACGATGGTCGATACATTCACCTATCACATCGATGATGAATTCGGCGACGGAGAGTTCCTGGGCGAGATCTCCGAGGCGACTGTCAGGATCACGGTCACAGGGGTGCCTCAGCGGCAGACGTTCACGTTCGACGTTCCGGCCGGGACAGACGTGGCACTCGTCAGTCAGCCCGGTGCCAATCCGCCTCGGAACGTGATTCACGAACTTGGCAATCCAGGAAACATCCTGTGGCAGCAGCCGTTCTCGTTGACAAGCCGGATCATCATCAACGGCAGCGAATCCGCGGACCGAATTGATGCCACTCAGTTCTCGGGCCAGGGATCGGAGCTGCTGGACGGCTTCCGGCGGATCTCGTTGACCGTTAACGGGCGCGGAGGAGATGACACGATTCTCGGTGGTCCTTCCAGCGAAACTCTGAACGGCGACGCCGGGAATGACACGATTCTCGGCGGTGCAGGTGACGATGTCATTAACGGCGGCGACGGCGATGACGTGCTGCACGGCGAAAGTGGCAGCAACGTGCTGAACGGCGGACCCGGCAATGACCAGTTATTCGGCGGGCCCGACCAGGACGAGCTTCACGGCGGCCCGGGCAATGACACTCTGACGGGCGGACAGGGCCGCGACTTCCTGTTCGGAGGCTCGGGAACGGATCGCTTCACGGATCTGTCGCCCGAAGACGTGTCAGACTATAATCCGAACGAGGACTTCGTTGTTCCGCCGCTGAACTTCGAGCCGTCGATTGCTGACCTTGCCGCCACCGGATCCGGCCCGCGCATTACGCTGAATTCGGCTCAACAGATTTCCGTTACCGGACCGAGCGGCTATGGATTCAACGTCAACGGTTCCTGGACTCGCACGGTTCTGGGCAATGGCGGAGAACGCTTCACTGGAACCAATGTCACGATTTCGACCGAAATCGGCCCCAATCCTCAGACGCAGGGAATTCTGCCGATTCCGTTTCTGCAGTTCGACACGCTGCCGGACAATGTTCAGGACACCGGTATTCTGACGAACTTCAGTCCGTTCTCGCTGATTCCTGGTGGCAATACGGCTTTCGCCGCGATCACACAGTTCACCGGATTCAATCTGATCAGCGCCAGCCTGAACCTGCCGCAGTTCGGCCTTAAACTTGGAAGCCAGTTGCTGGCCAACGAATTCGCGGACAGCGGCGCTCCGCTGAACAACGCGATTCCGTACCTGTATTTCAGGAGTTCCAGTGGTGACCCTGGCCTGGACTTCGGCGGAGTTTCGCTGTCGGTTCCGTCGAACAGCAATCCGCTGCTGTTTGCGATTGATCCCTTCGACACGTCCATCTGGGTCAAAGTGGGCGACTTCTCCGTGGGCTATTCGCACTCCGGCTACTTCCCCTTCACGCCGCTCGTGACTCCGTCAGCGATCACCGGTCAGCAGATCTTCGGCAACTTGTACGGTTCCGGGTTGTTCTCGATCAACAACTTCGAGATTGACGGCGAAATTGTTCTGGATCTGAACCGCTTCTCCGGACCGGGCCAGGGCGGGTTCAGTGCTCCCGCGAATATGCGCAATGACTTCGTCAATCTGTTTGACGGAGGAGCGTCCGCTGTCATCGACAATATTGTTGCGGCGCTGACCCAAATCGAGATCGGAGTCAACGCGGCTGTCAGCTACGCTCCGGACATTGGCGTCACGAATCTCATCAACATCTCGATTCCGGTCGCCGATGCATCGCTGATGTTCGTTGACGGCAACCTGTTCGCACTGCGGGGTGTCGCCGATCCGTTGAAGGGAGGCATCGCGTTCCTGCAGCAGGTCGGCATTCAGGGAACAGCGATGGCAACGGTTGACGGGTTTGTCCGATTCGATACCGGGCAGTTTCGCCTTGAGGTCAACGCCAACGCGAGCGCCAGGATCGGTGGCTTCGCTCCGGACGGCAAGTTCCGGCTGGTTCTGAACAACGACATGATCCGAGCGGAACTGATGGTTCAGCTTCCGCTGGTCGGTCGGGCCGAAGTCAGCGGCTTCATCAACTGGCGTTTCGGCACGTTCGAACTGCGCGGCAGCGGAAATCTGAGTCTCGGCATTTTTGGCTCCGTGAGGATGAATTTCCGGTTCGGCAATACGATCGCTCAACGGGACCAGATCGACGTGACGGCGTCCGCGGATCTGCGAGCCACGTGGCAAGGCTACGGGGTTGGCCTCAGCTTCAGAGCCGACATCTCCGTCAATTTCGCGACGGGAGCGTTCTCGCTCAACGGCACCGCGAAAGGCACGGCGTATCTCGGCGTTCTCGGTTCTCTATCGATATCCGTGACGATTGGCACCAGCGGATTCAGCATCGACCTGCCGTGGCCGATTCCGGACATCAGCATTTCGTTCCCCAGCTTCCTGCATGCTGCGGAAGCGGGAACGCAGACTCAGGGTCAGGCCATCAGCAATGACGACCTGCCGACGATCATCGACGAAGCCATCCGTCGGCTTTCCGGAACCGGGCTAACTCTCGAACAGGCGCTGCTGCTGCGAGACGTCGAGTTCCGGGTTTCGAAGATCGACAACGAAAAGCGTCAACTCGGCTACGCCGCCGGCAACGTGATCCACATCGACGACGACGCCGCAGGCCACGGGTGGTTCATTGACCCGACGCCTCGCGACGACGCGGAGTTCGATCCGGCCACGCTGTTCGCCGACTCTGGCAGCGCCGCCGGCCGGATGGACCTGCTGAGCGTCATCATGCACGAGCTGACTCACGTTCTGGAAGCTCGCTATCCCGAGTCCGACTTCCAGTTCGGCGAATCGGTCACATCAGAAACGATCTCGGCCGGCCAGCGGTTTCACGTCTATCCCCCCATCGGCAGCGATGACGATGACGACGCGCTGGACGACATCTGGGCCGATGATCCTGCCCCGTTGCTGGACACCAGGTCGTGAGAAGAATGATCGTTTTTCTGTCGTAGATATCCAGGGAAACCCATGTCTGAAAAGCCAATCTGCCTGATCGAGCGAGCCGGCATGTTCGACGGCGAAGCTCGCGCGACAATCGCAATGCTGTATTGCCCGATCGTGTACCGCTGGGCACGCCGCTGGGGTGTGTCTCGCAAAGACGCGCCGCAGGTGACTCGACGAGCCCTGCGGACGACGTTCAAGCAGATCAAGTCATATCGATTTTCGGACCAGGGCCTGCTGTTCCGCAGCACGCTGTGGTCTCAGGCTCGATACCACGCGTCGGACAATCCGTCCGTCAACTCGATGAGCATCCCGGATCGGTATCCCGGCGACGTGCCGGCAGGGATTGTCGCCGATGACACGCGGCGGTTACTACGTTCCGCGGGCAGCGTCCTGCTCAACCGGTTTCCATCGGAACAGCACGTCGTCTTTCATCACCTGATCGACCAGCGGCAGACTCCGCGCGATGCGGCCGCGCGGCTGCCGTTCAGCTTGCGTGAGATCCGCGAACTGAGAAACAAGTATCTGCGCCGGCTGTACGCGGAATTCGGGCAGGCCATCGGGCTGATCTGAGAGACAGAATCTCCGTTCCACATCGAACACGCATTACCGCCAGCGGTCACACGAGAGGAATTCAGGGCATGAGCAGTCGTTCGAAGAATCGCTGTCTGTCGAAAGACGAACTCACCGCGTTCATTCTGGGTAAACTCACCCGGAAGTCAGACTCGCGCGTGCTGGACCACCTTGATACGTGCAGTACATGTTCTCAGGTCGTTCAGGGGCTGGAAGAATCCGCGGACGGCGCTCTTCGTGAACTGCAGACGCCGGACATTCCCGATCCCTATCTGGAGGAACCGGAACTGCAGACGGCTCTGCGGCAGGTTACAACGCCAAGTGTGACCGGGATCCAGGGTTCGTCCGCCAAATCAGAACGGCTGAAGAGTCCGGAAAAAGCAATTCGGCCGGCGCAGCCAGGTCGCCCGCAGCAGGAAACGCCTCGCGAGCAAAACGAACCGCCGCGCAGAACGAAAGAACCGGTTCGCCAGTCCAGAACGGAACCGCGCCGGCCGCAGCTCGCCGAAGTGACTGATCGGACTCGCACGCCTGAATCCGGCCGATCGAACATCATTCGAAACATTGCGATCGGCGTCGGCGGCATTGCTGTGGTTGCCTTCGGTGCGATGCTGACGGATTTCGGTGCGAAGCGGGACCAGCCCGCAACCGGCACGACACCTCCGGCAGCAAGCGAAACGAACGCCGCAAGTGCGGCTTCTCAGACTTCGCCAACGGGCGATTCCGGAATTGCAACAACATCGACCGCCGCAGCACGACGGACGGTTTCCGACAGGCATCACTGGCTGCCGACGACCTGATTCGGTCCATTCGAGTGTTCATCGAAACGGGTTCCGACGGAGCACCGCTGATGGAACCGGTCAATCTGCATCTCGGCTTTGGATTTCCACTAAGACTCTACCCTGTGGGAACGGTCGGCCGTCGACCATCCTTCGCGGCTTTCCCGCACAAGTCGTCGCTGGCGGCGGATGCGACCGTAGTCGAACCGGGTGAATCGGCCTGGTTCGAATTTGACGTTCAGCCAGCCGGCAACGGCTTCGACGAACTGCGATACACGCCGACTCTGCTATCCGGCCTTCAGGTCGGAGATATCCGGTCAGTCGGCTTTGCCTCCCGCGGAGAGACGGACTGGATACTCGCCGGCTACGAGATTCGCATCAATGATGCTCTGTTCGTCGCCCACGGCGGCATCAGTGCCGAGGTGGCCAGTCGCGGCGATGAGACCCGGGTCCTGCTTGAAGAACAGTTGCCCGCACTTCAGGAACTGGAAGGCGAAGTCGGCCTGCTGCAGACCTACGTGGACAGCAAGCTGGCCGCGGAAAAAGACATCCAGGAACTCAGCCGCAAGAAACAGCAACTGGCGGAACACAGCAAAGCCACACTTCCGCTGGCTGGTCAGCTTGCGGGCACGCATCCGTGGTTCGTCGAAGATTCGCCCGACCTGAAGATCGCGCCGACGCCATCCGACGCTGTGCAGGAAGTCACTGTCCAACTTCTGACATCAGGCACGGAGAATCCGGGGAGCGGCAATTACCTGTTTCTGCAGCTCGGCCACAGAAAATTTCCTGTCACGTCGGAAGCGACGCCACTGGCGAATTCCGGCGAACTGCAGGAGTTCCGCATTCGCCCGGTGGATCCACCGGCAAAGAGAGACTTTGCCGGACTGGCAATCGGTCTCCTGGGTGCCGACGACCCGTTTGACAGTGTTCCCGATCGCGCAGGTCTGCAGCGAGTTACGATTCTGGGTAACGGCGAAATCCTCTACGACAGCGAAGCCAGTGCGGCCGACAGGACCAGCCTGCCTGAATTTCGCCTGATTCCTCCGGCCCATCGCGATGAGTTCGGCGGAGTGGTGCGCAACGAAGAGTCGGAGCGTGAGATCTTTCTTTGGAAACCCGGTACTCCTCCGCCCCCACCCGTGACAACGGAGACTCAGCCAGCGATATCGACAGGGCCGGACGCCCCGCCACTGACAGGCGGAACCAGCGCGCCCGGTAACGTTGCGGCACCTGTTTCGGGTTCAATTCCCGTTGCAATCAATGAACTGCCACCCGAACCCGTGGACAACGATCGGGGAGAAGGTGATCCGGATCCTGCAGATCCGGACGGTGGCGGCATCCAGATCGGTGGTCTGACGCCGTTGCCGCCGATTGCTGGCTTGCTGGGTGGTCCCGACACACCGACCGATCCCACCGGAGCCGCAGCTGGCACGACCACCGGTGGGCTGGCAGGCGCGGGCATCACAGGCTCGTCCGGCAATTCTTTGGCGGGAATCGGGCTGCCAGGGGCCACACAGCCAGGGGGCGCAGTTCCGGCAAGTGGCCTGTCCGGTGGCGGCCTGACGGGAACTGCACCGGCCGGGCCGTGGTCGACCGGGATCGGCGTGTCGCCCGGAGGATTCATCACGTCGACGGGCCCGCCGGGATTCGGAAACCCGGCGTCTCCGTTCGCACGGCCGGGGCCGGTTTTCGGATCGTATGCCGCCAATCCGTACGGATCGCCGTACGGCGGTTCAAGTGTAAACCGGCCGCCTCCGTTCGCCGGTCTGCTGTCAACGATTCTGCAGTCCATTCTGAATCGACGGAATCGCAGCCGAGCCGCGGCAGCAACGTTCAATCCGCCGCCGGGACGCACCCAGGGCCCGGGCAGTCCCGCAATCAACGCTGGAAGCAACACTGCCGGTAGCGCCGGTACCACACCGGTTCCCGTGTATCGTCCGGCTGTCTACCCGAGACCCACGCGGGGCCAGCCGCTGATTTCCGGTGTCCGCATTCGAGCGCCCCGCGGCCTTGTCGTTGACGGACGCCCGGTCGCGATTGACTGGCAAACAGGCGGTGATACATCGCAGGTTTCTCACTACCGAGTCGAACTGAACGCCATTGCTCCTCACGACTCGCGGTGGTTCATCCCCACGCCGATCGCGCGAAGGACTCAGGTTCAGAATTCGGGAACGCCGGTGACTCCGGATCTGAATACGATTCGATCGGCGTTTGCGGACCCGTCGGATCGGGATCTGCTGTTCGTTCAGCCGAAGGTCACCGCAGTCGACGCCAACAATCAAACGCTGGGGATGCCGGAACTCGGCCCGATCCTGCCAATCGCACCACGTGCCGCCGTCGCAACGCCACCCGTTAGCATGTTCCTGCTGCGAGGCTTCGAATCCAACGGCGACGGATTCACCGGCCCGTGGACAGTCATGCCCGATCCGCCGTCAGGAACGGGAAATGCCGAAGCGTGGCTGATTCGTAATCTTCGGGAAAGCCACGTACCGCTGATCTTTGATGCACCAGGCAGGCAGCCAGCCACGGGCGACGCAGCCAATGCATAACGTGGCCGTGAGACCCGGCAGTACTGCCGAGCGGATCACCGTTCGGTTCGACGCCACCGGCGTCGACCTGCAGCGGGACATGCGGCTAATCGCTCACATCGGATTCATCGGCGGACAGCGGACGACGCCGGCAACGGCAAGCATCCTTAGCCGTCTTGTGGTATCAGATCCGCAGCAACCGCCGTCCGCCACAACAGCGACTCCGAACGACGGCACGCTCGAACTGCTGCGCATTGAAACACCGGCCCCGATTCTGGTTTCGAAACGGACACCGGACGGTTCTTCACATCAGCCGCTGCAGGTCATCGAAATGCCGCTGCGGCTGAATCTTCCGTTCACACAATATTCGGATCTGTTGTCGCCAACGCCGCAGGGACTGTCGGACATGGCGAACCCGGGCGGCCTGTCGCCTCAGGCCGGACTGAACGTTTCCGTGACGTTCATGGTGGAACTTCAGAATGCCGCACTGGCTGGTCCCCTGGGCGCGACAACGAATCGTGAAGCGGTCGGAATTTTCGGCGTGCGGCTGATTCCCGGAAGTAATTCGGCCGGCACTTCGTCGCCTTCCCGACCAATCACGCTGATCCCACGACAACCACAGGCCGGCTCGGGAACCGGGGCGGTCACTTCGACTCAGCCGTCAACCGGCGGAAATCTCAGTCTGGAGATTCAGGAGTTCCTGACAGTCCACAACGACGCTCGTGCTGAAGTTGGTGTGGCTCCGCTGCAATGGTCGGACGACCTGGCTCAGCACGCTCAACTGTGGGCCGACGAACTGGCAAGGCGTTACTCGGGCGCAGGTCAGAAGCTCGAACACCGCCGTTTCACGAGATCCAATGCGCCTGCTCCGGACGAAAGCCCTTATGGTGAAAACCTTGGCTGGGCGAGTGGTGACCCAAACTGGTCGGCCGCCGACAGTGCCCTCGGATGGCTCGCTGAGAAATCAGACTTTCTGAACCGCACACCCAACAAACAGGTCGGCCACTACACGCAGGCGGTCTGGGCGAACACAACGCAGGTCGGCTATGGCATCGCCAAAGTTGGCGGGCAGACCTGGGTTGTCGGCAGTTACAACCCCGGCGGCAATTTCGTCGGCCAACTTCCTTATCCCGCAGCCCCGCATGTATCGCCGGGGATTGATGCCAACGGTAACGCTGCGTGGTAACAACAGGACTCGGCCCTGAAACCTCGATCCGCGACTCGACACTTACGACAACTCAACACTGATCACAGCCATTCCGAAATCGCACGAACGTTCAAGTGAGATGATCTATGACTACTGTTCAATTCATTGCCGTGTCCGCGACACTTCTGCTGACGCCGGCATTCGCGGCAGACGTTCAGATTCGCGTCATCAATTACCTGCCGACAGAAGTCAGTGGGCAGCCGCAGCAGACGGCGGGAGCTTCGGCCGCTCCGGCCCCGCTGAAGATCGTCTCGAACGGCAGCGCGGTCAGCGAAACAGCTCCCGGTTCGACGTGGGTTTTCCGCAGCGGCGGAACAGAATTGAAACGCTACAGCGTGAAGGCTGATCCGATCCAGACCGTCGTGCTGGGCGAGCGACCGCTGATCGAGCGAACTCTGATCAACGAAACATCGGTCGTTGTTCAGGTGTCCGCGATCTTTGGCAGCGACGACAGCCCCCCGCGACTGATGCAACAGCCGTTGTTCGATCTGCAACCGGGAGAGGCGCAGAAAAAGCCCTTCTACGACGGCAATGTGCTTCGTTTCGAAGAAAAAGCGGAAGATGCCACGCCGCTTTCGGCCAACAAATCAGCTGCGGATGTCCGAGTCGCACCGGACTACCTGGTCCGTGCGGCCGGACAGGATGGAACGTATCGGATCATCGCCGTGGTGGCGCGGACAGTGCACAACTACCTGGATTCCCCGGTGGACATCCATTTTTTCGACAGCGCACCCTCCGGCACCGCGCCGCGGGAAGCAGAGACAGTGCGTGCCAGCAGGCAGCTTCCATTGCTTGTGACGCCGGGCTGGACTCTGAGCTTCCGCCAGGGGGATCGCCAGGTTCGCGAAGACTACGTCGTGTCCACTCACAAGTCCGGCGACATCAATCTGGCGAGTTCCGCCGATCTAACGCCCACGAATCCGGCACGCCCGTCAACGCCCTCATCGCCGGGAGCACCCAACGACGACGATCCCGACTGGAAGAACTGGATTGCAGAGACCGGGCCATACCTGACCTTCCCGCCCGAAGATCCGCTGGATAAGTCACCCACGCTGTTCGGGCACTACTTTCCGGGAATCGATCACTGCGTCGTTGGTTACAACCTTTTGAAAATGGACCCCCGCGACCTGCAGAATCAGAAAGGAACCCAGCGACGACAGTTGTTCGAACCGCTGAAAAAGGGAGACACAAACTGGCGCGTGGACACATCGGAAGCCGCCGGAGTCCTGCTTCCCAACTACCTGCGTGTGATTCCCGATATCGGCGGCCAAAGCGAGCAGACGCGGTTCGTGTACATGAGCGAATCCGAACACATGAATTCCTGGACTGCGTCGCTGGGCATCATCGCAAAGGGTGCGAACGTCGGGGCGAGTTTCAATCACTCGAAAAGCACGCAGAAATCCAACACGCAGATGCGAAATCAGGACTTCACGCTGCACTGGCGTGACTGGGCCGTGATCAACAAACCAGAAATTCAACTGGAACCGGAATTCGCACGGCGGCTGCTGGCCCTGCGAAATGCCGACGAAAAAACATTCGAGCAGTTCTTTGAGGAGTACGGAACACATTATCCCGTCGCCACTCTGTTCGGCGGCATCCGATCCGATTGGGGAGAAACCGAAATCGTGCAGTCGCGTGTCTCAGAAACCACCGGCTGGAACGTCGGGATCGGCCCCAAGGACCCCAAGAAGGCGGAAAACGGTCTGTCGGCATCGCTCGGGAACTCGACGACCGACGCCTCAGGAACTTCACAAACCAGCGGCAGAGGCGGCAGCAACAGCACAGGCACGCTGGACAACGATCGCGCCGCTTCCGTTCCGATCCGTGTCATTCTGGCACCGATCTCCGAACTTGTGCGGCCACAACTGCTGAAAGGGTCTCAGCTCGGCACATTGCGGGCCGAATTTGACGCCGCATACGAATCCTACAGGAAACGGCTTACCGGTGCCGAGGCTCCGATTCACCGTGTCTTTCGAGTCGTGGCGAGGTGCCAGGCACTGTCCAACGATGATGCCGGCGATGTCTTCGAAATCAGAGGTTCCTCAGCACACCTCTACTATAGTGACCTGTCGGATACCGCCACGCCTGTCTTCATGGACGGCTATCCCAGACAAATACTGAGTAACAGCATTGACGGAGACGACAGGGAAATCAAACCCGGTGAGGACATCGTGAATGACGTTTCCAACATTGTTGTCGGATCGCAGCACGCGCTGGACTCCAATCGGCTGGCAGCGGTCTTCGATATTTGGGAAAGCGACGACACCAAGTGGGATCGCATGTCACACGCTCTGCCAGCCTCAGCCTACAATTCGCTGATGGGTCACTCCGCGCAACGCGCTGCGTCGACCTGGCTCATTGAAGGCTGGTCCATTCCGGCGATTGAAGAACAATTCGGCAAGTACGACCCGAAACAGCTTGGAGCCGCGCTGACGAAAGACGGGATCAGTTTACGGAGCGCGATGGAACTGCGCACGTGGACGGAGAAGCTTCGTGCGCTGAGCGCGGCCGACGACCGAATTCGAACCATTGAAACAACTCGGCCAACAGACAGTGCCGCGGCGGGGACTCCGGCGGCGGTGTTCTATGACGATCCGGAACGAGACCGCATCGTTGACTCTCGAACACTGGATGAACGGATCAGCCGCGCGACCGGCAAGGGACTAACAGAGTACCTGGAAGCGCTGCGGAAGATCAAAGAACTGAACCCGCTGTGTCGGCAGCAGGCCGACAAGTTCGAATCCGGTATCGGCACACTGCGGTTCTCGCTGCAGGTGGCGGATGTCACACATGTCAACCCGACGGGAATCAGATTTCCGGATCCGCCGATCGCGAACGCACATGCACTTGTCGATCAGACGGAAGAGTTCGACAGGGACGCGAGATAAACGGCTGCGTCACCGTGCTCACTTCACCGCCCCGCCACGGACCTGACTTCACGACATTTCGGAGAATTCGTCATGCTGACAACACCCACCTCCTGGCTGCGATTCCTGCCAGCGGCACTCTTTCTCGCGACGCTCGCCGTGTGCGGCGTCACCGCCGCTGTCTCAATTACGATTGCCGACGAAATCCTTGGGGAAGACAACGACGAGGGCGTACAGCCTGATCCGGGTGGTGCCGCCGCGGGCCCACTGGCTGTGCAACAGGACGGCGACGCGGAACAGGATAACGCGGACGCGGAAGACCCACAGCCGGATCCGGAAGGAGCCGACGTCGAGGGACCGGAACTGGAAGTACAGCCAGCGGCTGACGCCCCTCCCGCAGCGTTTGAGCCAGCGACCGACTTTGAGAGGCGGCTGCTTACACACGGCCTGGCGATTCGCGCGGCTGGCGACGAGGCAATTCTCGACCCTGCTATGCCAGAGCACCGGCAGGTTCTGGAAATGCTAGAGCGGCACGACCAGGCTCAGGAACGGATTGAACTGGCACGTCGTGCTGCGAGAAGCAGGGCGCGAGCTGCGAACCGAGGCGCTCGGACGTTCGCGACGGCCGCACGTCCGTTGCCAGCGCCAAGAGCACCGCCACAATATGACCAAATCCCTGTTGAGTTAGAGTCCACACTTGAAGATCAAATCAATAATGCCGTCGATACAGCGGTCAATCTTGCCGTGAGTATTGGCCCGGACACCGGCGGAGGTGCAGACGGCGTCGCTGCCGGACGAAATAATCTGGAAGGGTTTATCGAAAGGGCAGGTGATCGCCTCACGGCCGACGAAGCCGACGGGATTTTGGCCCGCTACGATGAGGCTATCGGCAATGCATTTAGAAACGGCGCATACGGCCGCTTGCCTGCTCGCCCCCCCGTCACCGCCGTATACGGTCCCGCACCGCCTCCGCCTCCCAGGGAAGCCTTCTACGGTCCATTCGCGCACTTGGCGGGGACTGATTCAGAGGATTCCGCCGCGGCCGCGGCAACGTCGTCATCTGTTTCTGTTACAGACGAGGAGTTAGCCCAGGCAGCAAGGGCAGCCTTAAGGTACCTTGAATCTCTTGAGTAAGTTTCACCGCAGCGCGGTGATGATGACGAATAGAATTGGGCAGCCAAATGTTGAATAGAGTTACCTCTGCATCGTGGATCGTTTTAGTTTCACTCACTCTGAGGCACGTCGCGGTGTCTCAGGAACTGCCGACGTTGTCGCAGGAACCATGTCGGATCTCTGTCTCCGCTCACGACGTCGCCGCCGGTGGGCCCGTCGCGCAGGCAACGTTTTCGTTTTGGCGGGTTGGGGCAAAAGAGCCGGAACTGGTTCACATGCTGTCAGCCGACAAACCCGACCCGACGGTCAGTCTGCCAGCCGGTCAGTGGATCGTGATTGCTCATGCTGATGGCTACAGAGCCGCGTCCGGAACGCAGGTCTCGATGCCTCACAAATCGCCCGAGCGAGCGTCGATCAGCATGGACAGCAATCACCCGGAGTGCGTTGGCTTGACCAGCCGACCAGGTGAAGCCTGCGAAGTCAACTTTGCGATGCAGCGTCTGGGAGAGGGCGCTGTGCGTTTCTCGGTGACGGCTCCCCGCGAAGCGGTCAGCCCGTACATTGTCTTGTGGAAGCGGGGCAACAGGAAGCCTGCCGCAGCGCTACTCGACATCAGTCCCGGTTCGCTGGACACGACTTTGCAGGAAGGCCAGTGGTACGCGACGGCAGCCGCTGAATCACGGACACCGCGACTTGACGCCGCAGTTTCGACCGGCGAAACAAATCCTGACGGCGGCCCCGCCACCTTCAACGTCACTGACGGCGGCGACGAGGTTATAAATTTCAGTCGAACCACGTCAACGAACGGTCGCAGTGGCATCGCTGACATCACGATCGGATGCTGGAAGGACGAAAGCCATCAGCAGGTGGAAGAGGATGCCGTCGTCGTTGTTTGGCAGGACTTTCGCCCCGAATCGCTGATTGCATTTAGTTCAAACAGTGCGGCAGAGTTCCGCACGTCACTCTCTGCCGGGACATGGCACATTGCCGCCACGGTTCCACAACGCGCAGGAAACGTGCGTAGTCGTCTCACGAGCACGCATCATGACGCGACTCGACATGGCATTTCTGACAACACCGCGGGATCAAACGAAATCACGCTGACCGTGGCGTCATCGGAAACCTATCGTGCCGATTTCGCGTTCCCGGAAATCGGCAACGACGAAGCGCAGCCGACGACACCGCAGCCGACCCAGCCACAATCGACGACACCACAACCGACCACACCACAACCAGTGCCTCAACCCCTGATCGCCGGAGCCACGATTCACGGGCACGTCTTCTCTGAAAAGACTGACGGTACGGCTCTCGGCCTGGTCAAAGACGCACGCATCGAGCTGACTGATTCCGATGGTCGGGTGCTTGGATCGGTCTTGACGAATGCAGGAGGCTACTACGCGTTTGATGGCGTGAGCCCCGGCGCATTGAAGGCAACGATCAGCGGGACGGAAATCACGACGTCCACTCGCGACGTTCAGCTTGGCGAAGACATCGGCACGCATGTGCTGGACTTTATCGTGATCCACGGCCTGCCCACTCAGCCATCGGGGACGGGAACCGCCGAAATCAGCGTCTTCGAGCAGGCTCCCGAAGGAAAGCTGCGTCGAACTGATGCCAGCGTGATTCTTCACCAGGGATCGGACAGGAAAATCATCGAAGCCGCCAGTCCGCTGAGCGGCAAATACGAGACGGAACTGGCCCCCGGCACCTGGAAGGTGATGGCCACTGCCGCGGGACTGGCGGATGGACCCGCAACGGAATTCACCGTTGAACCCGGCAAGACTGTCCCGCATGAAATCGTCCTTGAGCCCGGATCGTCTGACGACGTCGGTCTGACGGCTATCGTTTCAGTGAAACGTCAGTATCCCGGTCAGAAAACCGCTGCGCCTTCAGTCACATTCGGAACTCAGGCGGCGGTCACAGCAACGCCGATCGACGCTCGGGAACTCGATGCGACGGCCACGGATGACCTGAGTTCCAGTTACTGGGACTGGTTCAAGGCGAAACCCGGTGCCGCTGTCGCGGACGGAACGTTCGATGTCATCGCCACACTGGAGGGCTATGGCGATCAAACGGATTCCGTGACCTGGTCCGAGGGGCGTTCCCGAACCGCGTTTTTCAGCCTGCTGCCAACGGCGACTGAGAACCAGCCGGAGGTATTGCTGGCGGGCGATATCTATCTCTTAACGGGCAACGGCCCGCGGGAACTGCTGCCCGGAACATCTGTCACGCTGACGCCCGGTTCCGGAGGTGATCCCGTTCGGACCAACGCGACGGGCGGGCACTATCAGACGTCGCTGACTACCGGTCAGTGGTCGGCTCAGGTAGTCGACGATCAGCACCGTGTGATCGCCACTGCCGAGATATTCCTGGGTGCCACGCCAACGCAGACTCACGATTTCGTTGTTCACCGCGAAGACACCAGGCAACCCCCCGGACAAGCCACGGACGTCTATGTTCTGGTCGAAGTCGCCGACTCCGGGAATGCGGCACCACCCAACGTCGCACTCTGGACGCAACACGCAGGCCCCGTAAAAAATCCCGATGGCACGTTCGCGGCAACCGGAACGGCCTTGTACCGCGACAAGGTGGAAGTCACGGTCCAGAAACAACCGTGGCGGTCATTTGACGGAACTTCATGGTATGTCGCTCGTCCCAGGACTCCGATTTCCGCGGGACGGACAGTGACAGCAATGGCTGCCATCGCTCCGGCAATTCCCGGCTTTGGATTGCCGCTGACCGGCGATCGGACTGGTGCCGGCTCAGCGAACGATGGGTGGGTTCAGGTTCCGACACGTGCCACCGGAACGGTTGCGGCGGACCATCCCACGGAACTGCGACTTACGCTTCGCCGCGGCCATCAGGCACAAGTTCCGGGGTTTCTTGCAGGCTGTATCACCTACGCCGACGGCCAACCAGCAGTCAACGTCAGTGCTCCGGTCTATTACTCCGTACCGGATGAAGGCCCCATCGCGACGCCGTTCGATTCCGGACAGCTTCAGCCGATTGAGGAGCTGGAACAGCCACCGACACGCCCGGTGCTGAACGCGACGTTGCTGGTGCGGTCGACTGAAACGGGACAGTTGTTTTCTGCTCCCGCGCCTGATGGCTGCTTCGAACTGCCGCTTCCGGCCGGAACCTGGAAGCTGTCCGTGTCCATTCCAGGACGTGATGTGTGGCCGGTGCCTGACGAGGTCGTGATCAGAGAAGGCGATGTGACGACGCGCGATATCGTGATGCCCGCAGAAGACACGCCACACGACTGTGGTTCGCAAGTCACGATCTACGCAGCGGTTCGGCTGCGGTCCGGAAATCGGGCATCGTCAGTTCCGTTTCTGGAACTCAGGGGGCAGATAACAGAACACGTCGCGCAGAGCTATACCGTCGAAACTTCGAACGGCGAGCTTCAGACCAGAACCCGGATGGTACCAACGGTGAAATTCGCGCGCAGCGTGCCGTGTACTGTCCGAGCATTGAGTCCCGCGGAAGTCCGCAGGCTGGGATTCGGCCAGCGACCGGAAGGGAACTGGACGTGGTATGTGGGACAGCCGTCTGCTCCGGTGTCTCCCGGAACATACATCGCAACCGGTCAGGTTGACGGTTGTGACCTGACGTTTCCAGTCGATGCGCAGGCTGCTTCGAGACCAGTGTCGCCGGGAATCTCTACCGTGTTTGACCTGCTGTTTGACCCCTTCACGCCGACGGTCAACGTTGTTGTTAACGGCTCCGACGGGAGGCCAGTTCCTGACGTTGAAGTTCGCCTGATCAACACCGACGTCGGGCAGTCATTCCTTGACGTTAGTCCGATCAGGACCGATGCACGTGGCCAGGCCAGTACTGCTCTGGAATCCGGTGTCGGCACTTACAATGTGTTTCTGTCCGGTCAGGGAATCGCCCCGCAGGGCAGGCAGGAAGACATCCGCGACAGCGTGACTGAGCTGAGCTACCGCATCTTTGCGGCGGGCGAAACAAAGACGTTTCCGCTTGCCGCCATCGTTTCCGGTGAAACGACTGTTTACGAGCAGCGTACGCGCACTTTGCCCGATGGAACCGAAGCCAGTTATACCGTCGGTGTTCCTCTGCAGATCGCGGTCGGTGAAGGCACCGTGCAGATACGGGGTCTGGCCGAACAGACGCTTCCCGCACAACTGCAGCAGCCACTGGCGTTTGGCAGCGAGGGTCGCGTCAAGTGGGACGGTGTTCCGCAGGGTCGCTACGAACTGGTCGCGAACGCACCTGATTTCCTGGAGAGTCGCCAGGAAGTCGATGTCATCGGCGAGACGGAACCCGTCAGCATCGTACTGACGCGGCGAAACGTGGAATTCGAGGATGCCGTTCGGCAGCTACTGACGGATTGCTGGGGCGGCAGTCCGGATCAGCGCCGCATGGCGGACGAAGCGTGGCAACGCGCGAAGGCGGTCGCTCCCGGAAATCCCGCGGCAGACTTTGCAATGGCGCTGGTTATGTATCACCGAAATGACCATCGGGAGTGCCTGGATCTGCTGCAGTCTCTCGATCTTCAGCCGCCTCAGCCGACCGATCCGACGATGAACCAGACAACCACGCACCGGTGTCACGAACTGCTGATCTGGGTGAATCTGCTTTTGAAGAATCACAGCGAAGTCACGGGCGAACTGCCTGTGCTGGCACGAACGGTTTACGCCGCAGGCCCTGAGAACAGTGCCGGCATCGACACCGTGTATACGATGGGTATTGCCTCCGGCTACATTCAGGGTCCGGGCGCCGGGCGCGGGCGGCGGTGGGAAGCGAATTTCGACGACGACATGACGCGGTTGTTGTTTGCCGCATATCAGCCGGAATACATCCGAGGACGCGATTTTGTTCTGAACCGTTACGGTCAATCCAGGGACGATCGGGATGCCGAGGCACAGCGCGGTGAAGAACAGCTTGCCGAAGACCGTGAGCGGGCAAAGCAGGAAATTGACAGCCAGCTTGAGATCGTCAAGGGAAAGATGGCTGAGTTCACGAAGCAGCACGATGACCTTAAGAAAAAAGCAGAGGACCGTTTGGCGGAAATTCAGGCCGAACTGCGTCAGCGAATTCCGACACGTGATCAACTTCTGGCCGATGCACAACGGATCGACGGTAACCTGCAGCGATGGAGGGCCGAGCTGGCTCAGCTTCTGCAGATGCAGGAACGCTCGCCCGCGGAACTTGTTCCTCGGGGCGGTGCCGGTGATTTCCGTGGCGGCGGCGGCGGCGGTTTCCGTGGCGGTGGAGGAGGCTTCCTGTTCGAAGGTGCGCGGCTGACGCCAGACGCACGCCCCGCAGACGGACGTCGCGACGACGTTGGCCTTCGATCGTACATTCTGACAGCCGCACAGCAGGAGACTTCGCCGGCACGCCGGGAACAGCAACTGAGGCGATTGATCTTTCAAGCCGAAACGAACTACCAGCAGGTCGCAGCAGACTACAACAGAGAAAACAATCGCATTCTGTCACTGCAGGCGGACGAACAGGCGGTTCGCAACGCATGGAACAACACGTTTCAACAACTCGACGGGCCGTTTCGAGAACTTGAAGCCAGGCAGAACCAATTGCTGGCGAGAAGGAATGGCCTTCAGAATGCGCGGCCCGGCAACACCGACAACATCAGAAGAATCGATCGCGATCTGCGCAGCCTGCAGACCTACATGGACTACCTGACGGAAGAACGCAGGAGGCAGGTGCTGGACTCGCTGTAGCCGCGTCAGAAGGGGGTGATACAAAAACGGATGTCGACACCATCAGCCGCATGACCAGTTAGAACTGTTTCGTGACGTTGCCGCTCTCGTCGTAGAACGTCAACCCACCTTCGTCCAGCCACATTCGATTGTTTCCGGCGCGGTCAACAAGCACCAGACTTGGCTTTCCGGATTTCTGATCGACAGAAAACGATCCGCGCAGATTTCCCTGCTTTCCGTATACCAGCAGGCCAGCCGTACCGTCAGTCATTTCCCCCAGTTGCGTGCGCATCTTCGCGTTCGTATCGAACATCTGGAAATACACATATCGGTCATTCGTGCCCAGCCAGGCTCGTTGCTCACCCCGCAAACCGACAACCGAAATCTCTCTCGTCTGCTGTACGAAGTTGGCTCCTGCAAGGATGGCTGTTGCAAAGACAACTGTCATTGTCAGAGCGACGCGTTTCAGAGTTCGGTTTTGTGCTTCCAATCGGGCCAAACGGTCTTCAGTTGTAGTCGCCGGCTTTGTTTTCAACGTTCTCTCTCCGCAGTAAGAGGCATTTGATTGTGACGTGTGGATTCTAGCCGCTGGTTTCGCTTCCGCGCCGCACACCGCGCGTTTTCCTGACAAATGGCTCGGAGCGCTTGACGCAATGTATGGGGCACGATTAACTGCTCGGCCTTTTACCGACTGTCCTGGCAATGCCGAATCAGACAAGCGAACCCAGTCGCCAGCCACGTGACAGCAGTGTCACGGTTGAACTTTGCGCGGGCGGCATTGACGATGTTCAGGTTGCTGTGGACTGCGACATCCCGCGAATTGAACTCAACACCGGGATGGCGGTCGGCGGGCTGACCCCGTCACCGGGGCTTGTCCATGAATCTCGCCGAATTTACTCCGGAACGATCGTCGCCATGATCCGGCCGCGTGAAGGCGGCTTCTGTTATTCGGACATGGAATTCCGGCAGATGCTGGTCGATGCCCGGCTGCTGATCGACGCTGGTTGTGACGGACTTGCCGTCGGGTTCCTGCACGCCGACGGCACTCTTCACCAGGATCGCTGTGCGGAATTTCGCCGGCAGTTTTCCGACGCGGCTCTGGTGTTTCACCGCGCGTTTGACGTCGTTCGCGACTCGCACGAAGCGCTGCAGCAGCTTGTCGAGATCGGCTTCAATCGCATTCTGACCAGCGGTCGAATGCCTTCCGCTCTGGATGGTGCCGACGAAATCCGTCGTTGCCGCGAACGCGCTGGTTCGCGAATTGAGATTCTGCCCGGCGCAGGCATTCGTGCGGAGAATGTCATGCGTCTGCTTGGCGAAACCGGTTGCGATCAGATCCACACGTCCGCCCGCGTGCGCTGCGAAGACACGTCCACGCACGCGAACCCCGCGATTCACTTTGGCAGCGAAGAATCGTCGTCACCTGGCGGCTACAATGGTGCCAGCCGCGAGGAACTTGAACGACTGCTGGCGGAGGTTGGCCGCTTCAGCGTGGATGGTCGCGAGTCTGACCAATGAACGACGACAATCCCTATGCCGTTTCTGATTTATGTATCGGTGGCGCTGACGCCGCAGCCGACATCGTCGACGGTACAGGGTTTCTGGTTGACGGAGACCGGATTGTTTGCGGCGCGAGGGTCGTTCTGCCTCCGGTCTGCCTGTTCACGGGCGCGACTGAGGATCTGACACCCGTGACCGTGATGACTCAGTTTCCGTCATTTCGGATTGTCGTCGTGCAGCGTCAGTGTCACATGACCTGGTGGATCGCGCGCGGAGAACAGCGACGGCGCAGAATCAAATCACTGGCTTGTTTCGCCGCGGGAGTCGTCGCTGTGCTGCTGTTTCTTGCAGGACTGACCATGCAGCCTCCCGTTTCCGCGATGATGGTCCTGTCCGGATTCGTCCTGTTCTTTGGTTCCATAGTCGCTCTCATCCGCTTCACATGGACACCGGTTGTTGACCGCTTTCGCAGTCCGAACACGTACTGGATTCGCGGACTTCCGGCGGACTATCTAACCCGCATCACATCATGGGCGCAGCCGTGGCCGACCTCGGGCGACGACCGGTAGCGGTGGTGGTGGGCATCGGAAGCGAAACCGGGCACCACGTCGAGCAGTTTGGCGGAACGTCGGCCCAAAAAGAACGCTGTCCGGAGCTACCGATGCTGTTCCGCCAGCCACTGGTAGAGTTCCGGCGTGGCGTATGTCGCCGACCAGCAGTTGTGGCCGATGTGTTCCAGCGTGGTAAAGCGGATACGTTCGCCTCCGGCCGCTTTGATGGCGTCGACCATTTCCACCGATTTCGAAAACGGAACGGCTCGGTCCTGATCGCCGTGAAACACCCAGATCGGCAGACTCTTCAGTTTTTCAGCGTCGGCCGGATCGCCGCCGCCACAAACGGGAACGACGGCGGCGAAGCGTTCCGGATGATCGGCGGCGAGTCGCCACGAACCGTAGCCTCCCATGCTCAGACCGGTCAGATAAACGCGGTTCTCATCGACGTTGTAATTCTTCACGATGTGATCGAGCAGTTCGATGAGCCGTTTCTGCTGAGTCTCACTGGACCACGAGTCATCGCCGGGGCACTGCGGTGAGACAACCAGAAACGGCAGCGGCTCGCCCTGTTCCGCGAGCATCGGTGGTCCCCATTTTGCAACCAGAGACAGCAGACCATAACTTTCGCCGCGACCGTGAAGAAACAGCATCAGAGGAACCGCTTCGCCATCGTCCTCGTAGTCGTCAGGAAAAGAAATCAGATAACCGACCTGGCCTCGGTCGCTGGTCGTCATCGACGCTTCGACCTGCTCGCCCGGCCGGGGTTCGGCATCCTGTGCCGTCACTGGCAGGGCAACCAACATCGACATCAGCAGAACGACGGGACTAAAAGTTCTCATCGCGTAACTCCTGAAAGCACAAGGGACCATGATGGCAGCGGCGCGTCAATGCGATCACCCGGGATCTCGGCAGGCAGCGAGATTAGAAAGCGGAAGACGGCCCCGCACAAGCGACCGCAGAGCCTGGGACCGACGTCGCGCCGCACGGCAAGTCGTTATCGTTGTTCCGAAACGTCCGGTTGAGTCGTGCGGCGGGCTTCGAAGCTCGTCGCGGACAGTTCGGAACCGGTCGGAACCGGTCGACGAGCCCGGGACGTCACCGTACGCTGAACTCCCTGACCATCGTCCTTGAGACGCGAGCTTCGTGGTGGCACGACGGGTGGCACCGTAGAATCGCCGCGGGCGCAGCATCGCCGTTCGATCCAACTGGCACTGAGGTTCCTTGTGCATGAATCCCTGGAAAAAAGCTCTCGACGCCGGACTGGTCATTCCCGCCTGCCCGCTGGCGCTCAACGGCGACGGCACGTGGTCCCGGCGGCATCAACAGGCTCTGCTGCGTTACTATGTCGCCGCGGGAGCGGGCGGTTTGGCCGTCGGAGTGCATTCGACTCAGTTTGAAATCCGCAGTCCGCAGCACAATCTGTTTCAACCGCTGTTACGATTTGCTGCGGAGACGCTGACGTCTGCCGGCGCGGCGGCAGACTTTGTTCGGATTGCCGGAGTCTGCGGCGACACGGCTCAGGCGGTGACGGAAGCAACGTTCGCGAAGCAGTGCGGTTATCACGCCGGGCTGCTGAGCCTGACGGCCCTGAAGACGGCGTCAGAAGAGGCACTGATCGAACATTGCCGCCAGGTGGCTTCGGTCATTCCCGTGATCGGCTTCTACCTTCAGCCTGCCGTCGGCGGCCGCGTTCTCAGCTACCGTTTCTGGCGCCAATTGTGCGAGCTGGAAAGACTGGTCGCGATCAAGATTGCGCCGTTCAATCGTTATCAGACCTGGGATGTTGTGCGAGCCGTCATCGAATCCGGCCGAACCGACGTTGCTCTGTACACCGGAAACGATGACAACATCATCGCCGACCTGCTGACGCCGTTCGAATACAACGGCGTCACGCGGCTCATCGTCGGCGGACTGCTCGGGCAGTGGGGCGTCTGGACTCAGCAGGCTGTGGCGATGCTGCACAAGATTCGCGAAATCCGCCAGAGCGATGATGTCCCGTCCGAATGGCTGACGAAGAACGTGCATCTGACCGACGCCAACGCGGCACTGTTCGACGCGGCCAACAGCTTTGCCGGCTGTATTCCGGGCATCAACGAAGTGCTGCGACGACAGCGACTGCTGCCGTCGAACCGTTGTCTGAATCCGCAGGAAGTTCTCAGTCCTGGCCAGGCCGAAGAACTTGACCGTGTTGCCGCTGCCTATCCGTGGCT
>CAZHET010000035.1:0-3533 GCA_964531585.1 uncultured Planctomycetaceae bacterium
CTCTGCTGCTTCTGCTCATCGTTCTCGACGCCCGCATCACCTCACTCGATGGTAGTGTCGTCGAAGGCAGGCTTGCGGCGCTGTCGGCACACGAAATCTCGCTGCAATCGGCTCCAGCGGGCAACGCGGAAATCAGAACACTGCCGCTTGCGGACGTGGTCGATGTTCAATTCACCAGCGCGGTGCCAAAGCAGGAAGGCAGCGAAGAACTTCTGCTGCACGATGAGTCACGTATTCCGTGCGGCACTGTGACTGTCACGGCGGCAGAGGTGTCGGCGCACGAGGGCTGGATGTCTGAACTGAAGGTGCCGCGAGCGGGAGTTCACGCGATTCGAATGCAGCCACTGCAGACAGACTGGGTTCCTCAGTGGGAAGCATTGCTGGCTCGCGGCAATGAAAAGGACCTGCTGGTCCGGGCCAGAAGCGATGGAAGCGGCCTGGACTTCATTGACGGAGTGATCAGCTCCGTTGCCGAACAGCAGATCACATTTCTGCTGGATGGTGATGAAGTCCCTGTTCCGCGTGATCGGGTGTTCGGCGTGATCTTTTCGCGTCTGAACAGCGACAAAGCTCCATTGTCCGGAAAGCTTGCGTTACACGGTGCTGAAGGCAGCGTTGTGAAGGTTCGCAGTGCAATTCTGAACGCCACTGACTTCGACGTTGAAACGTCGTGGGGGCAGGCGGTCAAAGTCGATGTTTCGCAGGTCAGCCGGATCGATTTCAGCAGCAGCCGATTCCACTATCTGTCGGACCTTGATCCGATTGAGGAGCGATATTTCGGAACACAGCCGGCAGATCAGAACGCGGTGTCGATTTTTCCCGAAGACGAGGCGACTCGCACAGGCCCGCTGCAGTTCTGGCGGATGTCCCGCGATGCGTTTCCGTACGGCGACGGCGGCCGGCCTCCGCTGATGCTGCGAGGCAAGGTGTATCGCAAGGGGTTGTGCATCTTCCCGCGGGCTCGTGTCGCATTTGCTCTGGACGGGAAGTACACAAAACTGACTGCGCTGGCGGGAGTCGACGATGAGGTCGCATTCAACAGCGTGAATCCTGATCAGCCGTACTCGGTGTCGCTGACGATCGAAGGCGACGGCACGAAGCTGTGGGAAGGACTGATTGAAGCTCCGGCCGACCCGAACGCACTGGATATTGATGTCACCGGAGTCCGGACGCTGACGCTGCTGGTCGACTTTGGCGACGGGCAGAACTACTGCGACTACCTCGACCTCGCCGACGCAAAACTGATTCTGGCGGGGGAGAAATAACGGAAAGAACGAACCGGCATTGCTCCTGGCCGGAATCCGGCGACAATTCCCACGCACATCTGACCCCACCGGGTTCATGAAGTTGTCGATTTAACGAGTGCCAGATCTAACTGCGCGGCGGGAGTTTCGTCATCCGGGAATGTCGTCAAATGAATCGAAGTCTGCCTACTCTTCTCGCCCTGGTCCTGACTTGTGCGGGAGCGGTCTCGGCTGGTCAAACCTCCACCGCTTCCCGCGAAGCCCGTCGCATCGATGTTATTTCCCGCATCGCTCCCAGCGTCGTTTGCGTGATGCCGCCCAACGGGCAGGGCGGTGGTTCCGGCGTGCTGATTTCGGCCGATGGTTATGCCATCAGTAATTACCACGTCACGTCCGGTTCGGGCGAGTTCATGAAGTGCGGACTGAATGACGGCAGGGTGTACGACGCCGTGATCGTTGGCGTTGACCCGACAGGTGACGTGGCGCTGATCAGGCTGCTCGGGCGCGAAGATTTCCCGTTTGCGACACCGGGCAACAGCGATCTGGTGCAGGTGGGAGACGAAGTCATGGCGCTGGGAAATCCATTTTTGCTGGCGTCCGATTTTTCTCCGACGGTGACCTATGGCATTGTCAGTGGGGTTCGCCGGTATCAGTATCCGGCCGGAACGTTTCTGGAATATACCGACTGCATTCAGATCGATGCGTCGATCAATCCGGGGAACTCCGGCGGACCGCTGTTCGATATCGACGGTAACTGGATTGGAATCAACGGGCGTGCGTCCTTTGAAAAACGCGGTCGAGTAAATTCCGGAGCGGCGTATGCGATCTCCGTCCGGCAGGTGTTGCTGTTTGTCGATCATTTGAAAGGCGGCCGGATCGCCGACCATGCGGCCGCCGACTTCACCGTCGGCACGTCGATCGACGGTGAAGTGACGGTGAACGAAGTTGCCGGCGTTTCCGAAGCCTGGCGGCGAGGTCTGCGTGCGGGCGACGAATTGCTGTCATTCGCCGGGCGGCCTTTGACCAGTGCAAACGACTTCAAGAACGTTTTGGGCATTTTCCCGGAAGGCACTCGCGTTCCACTGACATACCGCAACGAGGACGGCCTGCGATCGGTCACCGTGCGCCTGCGGCCGCTGCACGGTTTTCAGGAGGCTCCGCCGATTCCGCAAGAGCGCCGCGAACGACGGCCCGGTGAACCGGAAGAGGATGAAGACGCGCCGCAGGAGGAAGCTCACGACGCGGACGAACCGACCGTGCCTGAAGAATACAAGGGGTTTTTCGAGGAACGGGATGGTTTTGCAAACTACTACTTCAACCGCCAGCAGCAGCAACGGGTTCTTGGACCGTTCCGGGCAGTGCTTAAGCGTCACGAAGCTGTCGCCGGACGCACGTGGGAGCTTCAACTGATGGCGGAAGGTCAGAACCAGAAGGCTCCCACAGAACTGGTCATCAGCGATGGGGCAGCGGGCTGGCAGGGAGGGCGGCAAATCCTGCTGCAGTCTGCCGATGAACCAGACCCGGCCAACGAACCGCTCGAGGCATGGGGCATCCTTTCGGCAGCGATGCAGTGGCATATGCTGTTTCGCAATCAGCCGGATCTGTTCACGGAAACCGTCTACCTTGGCTCGGAACAGCACCTTCCGCTGAGCGAGCCCGTCGATGTCGTGATTACTCGCAACGGGGCCAGCACGTCGCGGTGGTATTTCCGAAACGCCCAGCCGTGGCCCGCGGGAGTCGATGTGGCGTTCAGCGCCGGCTACGACGAAGCCCGCGTCGTGTTCGATCAATGGACAGAAGGGCCGGTGTTCCCTCATCCGCAGCGAGTGGGCGTCGTTGACAGTGACACAGAAGAGGTTCGGTGGTTTCGTGTGGAGTCGTTTGAACTGCGTAACGAAGGGCCGAAGTGATGATTGAGCTGTGCCGTCGAATTTCAGCAAAATTCGATAAGCTGCCATTTGATTTCTACAGTGTTGGACGCGCCTTGTTCGCAGGACGCCGTACGACAATTGCTTCAGCCTCGGCGACACTGAGCTGCGTTCGATTGGCCAGGCTCGAAGGGCTCGAGGTACAGTCCACGTGCAATCGGAGTATTCGGCGCGACGCGTCTCCAGACCCGTCGAAATCTCGCCGATGGCGTGGGACGAGTTCGGAGGCCTGTCGTAAGTTAGGGGCCTTCCGCGCCTTGTTGCTGGCCGCGTTTGCCACTGTTGTCTTTTTTCCTGCGCCGATTGTCGCCGATGTGCCTGCCGTCCCGGATGTTGCCCGGCAGCGGCACCCGGCGGTGGT
>CAZHET010000035.1:3633-23144 GCA_964531585.1 uncultured Planctomycetaceae bacterium
TCGCCGATGTGCCTGCCGTCCCGGATGTTGCCCGGCAGCGGCACCCGGCGGTGGTAAAGCTGTTCGGTGCCGGCGTCGGCAATCTGGATTCCTATGGTTCAGGAGTCCTGATCTCCGAGGACGGCCACTTTATCACGGTCTGGAATCACCTCATCAATACCGGCTATCTGACGGCAGTTGTCGATGACGGACGGCGGTTCGATGTGAAGGTTGTTGGCACGAATGCTGACTTTGATCTGGCGGTGCTGAAACTGGAAGCCCGCGACGACGAACGTTTCGAATTCATCAACCTGAATGATGCCGTCGATGCAGATCCAGGCACTCCGGTGTTGGCGTTCAGCAATATGTTTCACGTCGCGACCGGAGATGAACCGGTCTCTGTCGTGCATGGCATCATTTCCTGCTCGGCCGTGCTGGAAGCCGGGTTGGGGCGCTGGGAGTTCCCCGTGTCGTCGCCGGTGTATGTTGTTGACGCGATTACGAATAACTCGGGTGCTGCTGGTGGCCTGCTGACAACAGGCGATGGTCAGCCCGTCGGATTGCTGGGGCGGGAAATTCGTCACCGCGAAACGGACATTTGGGTGAATTACGCCGTTCCGCTGACGACTTTGCGGCCGGTTATCGAATCGGTGCTGGCGGGCAAACGATTCGAAACTCCCACCGAGAGCGATAAGAACCTGAAGATGATCGCCGACCGCAAACTGACGTCGGACTATGGCCTGACGCTTCTGCCAAGCATCGTCAGCCGGACTCCCGCATACGTGGACGGCGTCGTGCCCGGTTCACTTGCGGCGTCAGCCGGCTTCCGGCGAGGCGACCTGATTGTGTTGCTGAACAACGACGTGATTCAGTCAGTGGAAGACTTCCGCCGGCAGCTCAGCAGGTACCGTGGCGGCGAACGGCTGTCGATCACGGTGAATCGCAATGACGTGCTGGAAAACCTGTCGTTGCGCGTGCCTTAGCCCGGATTATTCACGGGTTTGTACGACGGGACTCCGATCCCGTCGAATTGCTGCGACGGGATCCGAGTCCCGTCGTACAGGGTGCTTTTTACCGTGGCGATGTCCCCTCCGTGTCCGACATGCATGACATCGAGCACTGGTGATCGCGTGAATAATCCGGGTTTAGCAGGTGATGTTCCGATTCCGTCGGCGAGCCGCGCTGCATCCGTTTGCATCCGTTGCGTTCATTGCGTCGATTCAGACGGGTAGCCGGGCTGGTGGCGTGCCGGGGCAGTGCTAAACATCAATTGCACAGCGGCAACCGGGCTTTCGCGGCGGTCAGATGCTGGTTCAGCAGCGGGCGTTCTTCATCGGCACACACCGCGATGCATTTTTCCAGCAGGTCGATCGATTCGCCGAACCGGCCGGCTCTCAGCGAGATAATCGCCAGATCGCGTCGTTCCCGGTAGGACGTCGGAGTCAGCATCGCCAGTCGCTGCTGGACGCTGCGAGCCGCAGACCACTCATCCCGGCTGCCGAACAGTGCCTTGAGATTCTTCAGCATGCGAATGATGATCGCTCGTTCGTTGACTGGCTTGAGAGTCGGATAAATTTCGTTGACCGGAATTTCCGTGACTTCGTGCAGCCACTCAACGCATTCGATTTCGTCCATCACGTGGCCGCCGCGAAAAGCATCGACGTAGACGGTTCCTGAATCCGTATGCAGCGACGTCAAAAAGTGCGACGGGGCCGCGACGCCTCGCAGGGGAATCCCCAGTTCGTTGGCGACGGCCATGTAGACGACCGACAGTGTAATCGGCAGACCTCGGCCCGTTTCCAGAACTCGGTTCAGGTAGCTGGAATCGGCGTGCTCATAACACTCGTGGTCGCCGTGCAGATTCAGCTCTTCCGCCATGTAGCGGATTAGCAGATTCAGTTCGCTGATGTCGGCTCCGGCCATGGCGATCGGGCGGGTCAGCCGTGACACGCAATTGCGGAGCGATTGCAGAGTCGGTTCGAACTCCAGCGCCGGCTGCCCGTCGCGAGCGATCTCCAGCGCGGCGACGACCAGGTCAACGTCGCTTTCACGACGGACGAGTCGCAGGAACTGGGCGTCGTGCGGAAATGGCTGAACGGCGGACATCGACTTCATCGACAATTCGTAACGGGCCACGTCAAAGTAGCGGTGTGATCGCGGGAAGACCCGCGGGGGCGGCGAACTATAGTCGCGGCCTTGCAGCGGAACAATGTCGGGATTCGGGCATTCCCCATCGCACGCGGCAGCATCTGACCGTGTGCGGCAGCATCTGACCGTGTCACGCGGGCGGCGGATACGGCCGTTCATCCACCCGCTGGACTCACCTGAATTGACCGCTGCTGCAATCAGCCGTAATGTGGTGAGTCCTGACTGTTCGGCAAAGATCGCCGAAGCCGATACCGCGTTTGTTTGCACACTTCTTCAGGTCCTTGCCATGATCCGATTTCCTACTGCCGCATTGCTGCTGGCCACAATATTCGTTGTTTCCGGGTGCCAGGATGAAGCGTCGACGGGCAGCAGTCTGCCATCAGAGAAGGCTGCTGAGTCGAACGGCGGGACGGCTAGACCTTCCGGCGAGCGCAAATCCGTCGCGTTTGTGACCAATCAGATTGCTGACTTCTGGAAGATCGCCGAAGCCGGGGCAATCGACGCCGGGGAAGACTTCAACGTCGATGTGGAAGTCATCATGCCTCCGGAAGCCACTGCCGTCGTGCAGAAGCAGAAAGTCGAGGACCTGCTGACGGGGGGCGTCGATGCGGTCGCCATCAGCCCGCTGGATGCCGACAATCAGGTTGCCTGGCTGAATTCGATCGGAGAAAAGGTCCCACTGATCACGCATGACTCTGATGCACCGCAATCCAATCGGCTGCTGTACATCGGCATGGACAACTACGCCGGCGGCCGCATGTGCGGAGAACTGGTCAGGCAGGCTCTGCCGGAAGGCGGCAAGGTTCTGTTGTGCATTGGTCGACTGGAACAGGACAACAGCAAATACCGGCGCCAGGGAGTGATCGACGTCCTGCTCGGCCGCGACCGGACGGCAAGCTACTACAAGGAACAGCCCGATGCCTGGGAGCCCACCGACGGTGAGATTCAGGGGGAAAACTACACGATCGTCGCGACGGTGACGGATCAGGGCAAACCGGAAATCGCATTGTCCAAGGCGGAGGATGCTCTGAACACCTATCCTGATCTGAAGGCGATGGTGGGTCTGTTCGAATACAACCCACCCGCCTGCTATCAGGCATTGAAGAAGTCGAATAAGGTCGGGGAAATCGCACTGATCGGGTTCGACGAAAATGACGTGACTCTGCAGGCGATCAAGGATGGTGAATGCGAGGGCACGGTTGTTCAGAATCCCTACGAATACGGGTACCAGTCGGTGCAGGTTCTCAGTGAGCTGTTGAGTGGCAAGGAAGACGTGATTCCGGAATCGAAGTACGTGGACATTCCTCCGCGGAAAATTACGAAGGACAATGTCGACGAGTTCTGGGAAGACCTGCGGGCAAAGAAGGGGCAATAACAGGCCGGAACCGGCTCGGCGCGCTGCTCGACATCAGCCAGCAACCCGAGCCGCAGGCTGAACGGGCCTGGCCTCGCGGCGGATGAAATCTACTCGGAATGCTGACAGTACCGGCGACGTGGCGGACGCTGTTGGCGTTCGCAATGGTGAGCGTTCATCTTTCTGTCGCGCGATATCATGCCACAGACCGCATCTGCGACCTTTCAATACATGAACGAATCATCTTCACCGCCACGGCTTGAAGTTCGCCGGATCAGCAAATCGTTCCCGGGTGTCCGAGCGCTGCACAACGTCAGCCTTTATGTCAGTGAGAACGAAGTGCTGTCGGTTGTCGGTGAAAACGGAGCCGGCAAGAGCACCCTGATGAAGATTCTGGCCGGTGTCCAGGGGCAGGATTCCGGCGAGATCCTGCTCGACGGACAGGTCGTGGAATTTCACAGCGTCAGCGACGCGCTCGATCACGGCATCGCGCTGATTCATCAGGAACTGAATCTTGCCGACAATCTTGAAGTCGGGGCCAACATTTTTCTGGGGCGGGAACCTACGCGGCGCGGACTGATCGACGAAAAGGAAATCAACCGACGATCAGGTGAGTATCTCAGCCGCGTGGGGCTGGAGGTGTCTCCGCGGACTGTGACTCGCGAGCTGACGATTGGACAGCAGCAACTGGTCGAGATTGCCAAGGCACTGTCGATCAACGCTCGAGTGCTGATCATGGACGAGCCGACATCGAGTCTTTCCGCGGGCGAGTCGGAACGGCTGTTTGAAGTCATTCGCGATCTGCGAAGCAGTGGCGTAAGCATCGTTTACATTTCGCATCGACTTGCGGAAGTTCAGGACTTGTCCGATCGCGTAACTGTGCTGCGAGACGGCGAGAATGCGGGGGATCTGCCGCGAGCCGGCGTCAATCACGACAGTCTGGTCAGGCTGATGGTGGGAAGGGACGTGTCGAGGTTCTACGTTCGCAGACCTCACGAGCCCGGCGAATCAGCCATTGAAGTTAACGATCTGGTGACGTCCACCTGGCCTGCTCATCGGCTGTCATTCGATGTCAAAGCCGGTGAAATCGTCGGAATGGCCGGTCTCGTTGGCGCGGGCCGGACCGAAATGCTGCGAACTCTGTTCGGAGTCGATCAGCCGCTGGCCGGCAGGATTCAGGTCTGTGGGAAAACTGTGCAGCTTGATTCGCCATTGAACGCAATCGAAGCGGGGATCGCTCTGGTTCCCGAAGACCGTAAGCAGCAGGGGCTGGTTCTGGAAATGGCAATTCGGCACAACATCGGTCTGGCGGGACTGCGCCGCCACGCGTCGAGGGGCGGCTTTCTGAATTTCCGACAGGAAGTTGCGGATACTCAGTCGATGGTGCAGCGACTGCAGGTGAAGACTCCGGATGACATGCAGATCGTGCAGAATCTTTCCGGCGGAAACCAGCAGAAGGTCGTGCTGGGCAAATGGCTGGCGCTCAACCCCAGGGTCCTGCTGCTGGACGAACCGACTCGCGGAATCGACGTGGGGGCAAAGCAGGAGATCTATCAACTCATGGATGAACTGGCGGGGCAGGGGATGGCAATTCTGTTCGTCAGCAGTGAACTGGAAGAAATTATCGGGATGAGCGACAGGGTGCTGGTGATGCACGAAGGCCGGATCACAGGCGAACTGGCTCGCGGAGAACTTACAGAAGAACGGGTGATGCAGCTTGCAACCGGAACCGTCAAGGCTGTCGCCTGATGCTGGACCGTGGTCACCAGGCAACGCTCGCCGTGTTCGGGAAATCTGCCCCGGAACGCGGCAGCAAAAGGCCTGCCTCCATTCGTCTCAGTCAATCTCACTGAAACGAGAATACAAGATGAAAGACGTCCACGTATGAAAGGCAAGATTCTCGGCATTCTCGGACTGTTGGTTGTGCTGTGTGCGTTCATGTCGTTCGCGACGTCGGACCCGTGGTACAACATCAGCAGTTCGAACTTCCTGCAGGCCGGGAACATTCAGAACCTGCTGAGCCGCACGGCGCTGTACGGCATTCTGGGCGTCGGCGTCGCCTTTGTGATTATTTCCGGGGGCATCGATCTGTCGATCGGCTCGATGGTGTGCCTGTCCGGCGTACTGCTGGCGATGTTTCTGCACGTCGACTATCTCACGCCCGATTCTGCGGCCGTGTCGTCGGTGTCGGCGCAGGACCGTTCATTCACGATTGCGTCTGCAATCGACGGGCTGCAGGCTGGTGACCGCATCCGCTATTCCGGTGGCCGTCGTGCGGCGACCGGTGTTTTTACCGTGGCTTCCGTCGACGGTCCTGTTGTGAGCGTTGTGGAACCGCCGACTCGCGATGACACGCAGGGAGAGATTTCAAAGACGATTCCGATTCAGCAGGTCGAACGACTCGGTGGGGAAGGTGATGCTGCCGGGGCGAGAATCGTGATCGCAGGCGATGTCGCGTTGAAGAGACGCGATCAACTGACGCTTGCTCACCCGGAATCGGGAGTGAAAACAGAAGAGATCACAGCCGTCGAACGCGGCAGATCGGAGACGACTGTGTTCGTTCGCAACGACCCCGGCGACCGCCTGACTTCTGAATGGCTGGCGATTCCGCTGAAACGACATCAGCGCATGCCCATTCCGGTTGCTCTGCTGTCGGTACTGGTGATTGCAGGCTGCCTCGGACTGATTCACGGGCTGCTTGTGACTCGAGCCAGGCTGCAGCCGTTCGTGGTAACGCTGTGCGGACTACTGATCTACCGCGGGCTGTCTCGCTGGCTGACGGCAGACAATCCGGCCGGGTTTGGCGAATACGCTGACGGGCTGGCTCAGGTGGGGAGCGGTCGGCTGACGGTCTACACGAACTCCGTTGGCGACACATTCGGCATCCCGTATCCGTTCTTCTTTCTGGCGGTGATCGGAGTTGTTGCGGCGGTGGTGTTGACTCGCACGATCTGGGGCAGATACCTGCTGGCACTCGGACGCAACGAAGAGGCTGCTCGGTTCAGCGGTATCAGCACGGGGCGAGTGACACTGATGGCGTACGTTATCTGCACCAGTCTGGCAGCGGTGGGTGGGATCCTGTTTGCTCTGGATTCCCTGTCGATTTCTCCGTCGAGCTTTGGCAACTTCTTTGAACTTTATGCGATCGCGGCGGCTGTTCTGGGCGGATGCAGTCTGCGCGGCGGCGAAGGTTCGATCATCGGCGTTGTGATCGGCACGGCGGTGATGCAGATCCTGAACAACCTGATCGTACTGCTGAAGATTTCCGGCAGTCTGGAGTTCGCGATTATCGGCTCCGTGATTCTGATCGGCGTGCTGGCGGACGAGTTCGTCAAGCGGATTGCGGCACAGCGGCGACTAAAGAAGCGGTTGAGTGGATAGGGCGGCGTCGGCGACCGGAGGCATTCCGGCGAGCTATGCGACCTTAGTCCGCAATCATTGCAGGGTCCAGGCGGACTTTTCCGGGCGCGCCGGGACCGTACGCGTTCGACGATTACTCTCTGTTGGTAGTGCGGCATGGATGGCGCGAAGAAATCCGGAACGATGCTCGCCGGGCTGAAGATTGTCAGCCTGCTGACGCTCGTCAGCCGTGTTAGCGGGCTGGCTCGTGATGCGCTGATGGCTTCACTGTTTGGGACGAGCTGGGTGCTGGACGCATTCACCGTTGCGTTTCGCGTCCCGAATATGTTCCGGCGGCTGTTTGGGGAAGGGGCCGTCACGACTGCGCTGTTGCCCGAGCTTGTTGCCGTCGATCAGCAGCAGGGCAGGGAAGTCGCGTCGGCGCTGTTTGCCGGAGTTGCTCGACGACTGCTGCGCATTCTGTGTGTGTGCGTGCTGGGCATCGAAGCATGCCTCGCACTGGCATGGCTGTTCGGCGACCTGGCGGAACGCAATCAACTGCTCGTCGAACTGGCGATGCTGATGATGCCATACGCCGTGCTGATCTGTGTCGCAGCGCTGTTCTGTGCCGCGCTCAATGCGGTTCACCATTTTGTCGTTCCGGCCTTCGTGCCGGTGATTCTGAATGTCGTGTGGCTGATCGGCGGACTGGCAGCAGCACGGTGGCTGGCGGTGGGATTGAACGAAGCGCGAATGATCGCGGTCTGTATTCTGGTGGGCGGCATCGCGCAACTGTGGCTCGCTCAGGTGTGGGCTGCAAAGTACGGCATTCGAATCGCATGGCGAAGCCGTTCGACAGACGGCGCCGACACCGCGGCCCACGTTCAGCGAGTGTTCAGGACGATGCTGCCGGTGCTGCTCGGGCTTTCCATCATGCAGGCCAACACGCTTGTGGACAGTGCGTTTGCCTGGCTGCTGGTGCCCGAAGCGTCAGGTCTGCACGTGGACTGGCTGCTACCGTTTCGGCTGAACGAAGGAACGGCCTCGGCGCTGTATCTTGGTCAGCGGCTGTTCCAGTTCCCGATGGGCGTGCTCGGAATCGCTCTGAGCACCGTGCTGTTTCCGCGGTTCGCCCGACACGCTCGCGGCGGCGACAGCCTGCAGTTGAACCGCGATGTTCTGCACGGACTGCAACTGGTCATGGCCGTCGGCATTCCGGCAAGCGCTGGCCTGGTGTTTATGGCGCGGCCGATCACTGATCTGTTGTTTCGTCACGGGCAGTTCACAGAGGCAGATGCCGTGCTGACCTCACAGATGATCGCGGCTCACGGATTCGGAGTCTGGATTTTTTGCGGCCTGCTGATCGTCAATCGTGTGTTTTACGCCACCGGCGACCAGTACACGCCAATGCGGCAGGGGCTGACATGCGTTGGACTGAATCTCGTGTTCAACGTCGTGCTGATTCCGATGCTCGGCGGCCCGGCACTGGCAGTGGCATCAGTCCTGGCAACGCTGTTTCAATTCGGACTGGCACTGGAAGTACTGAGGCATCGCAACTTCCTTTCACTTCGCGGCAGGATGATTCCGCTGTTATGGCGCACTGGTGTCGGCACACTGGTGATGACCGGGGCGGGCATCGCAGTCCTGCACTCGCTCGCGCCGACGGATGAAGCCAGCGATCCGCTGATCTCGCGAGGCGTGCGTGTTTTGGTTCCCATCGCGGTCGCCATCGTCGTGTACTGGGTGACGATGCATGTCACATCGGTCAGGCTGCCCCGGCTATTGCGCGAACCATTCGGCGAGAACAGGGCTACCTGACGCGTCGCGGAACCGCCGTTGTCCGCTCACCGAAACGTACGCATCTGGTTGTAAGCGATCACACTTTGAGCACACAGAAAGCCGAAGAAGATGGGCAGAAATCGTCCGCCAGGCTGCAGCATCTCGACCGGATAGTCGGGAATCAGAAACTGCGGAAACGGAATGATGTTGATCCACACGCCCTGATCGTGCTGCTGCATGCAGTAAACGGACCACAGGGCAACCGCACCGGAGGCTGCGATGGAAATCTGCAGGACTCGAGTTTGAGCGCCTCGCTGCACATAGCGATACACCAGTGCCTGCATGATGTTGCCGCCGTCGAGCGGCAGGCAGGGCACCAGATTCATCACGCTCCAGACAAGGTTCGCAAACAGAAACCAGCGAACGGCATGTGTGATCACGTCGAACTCACGGAGAACGCCCGGTGCAAAATTCAGCAGCAGGCTCCAGATCGCGTAGACCAGGATGAACAGCACAAAGCCGGCTCCCGGACCAGCCGCCGATACTTTGATGTCGCGCCATGTGGAATGCCGTATTCCCGTGGCATAGCCGCCGAAGAAATACAGGACGATTTCTGACGGAAAGCCGTAGTACCGCGATACCAGAGCGTGGCCAAGCTCATGCACGAGCACAGAAATCAGCACGCACAGAACTCCGATGAAGACGAGGTCCAGACGGTCGGGATCCCACGTCAGAAACGCGGCCGACAGCCAGAATATCGGATGGATGCGCACCGGAATTCCGAACAGTTGGAACCGCAGGTCGAAATCCGTTTCTCCGGCCATGCCGAACATTTGACTGATCCTGTGACTGGTGTTCACGCGTTCGTGAACAAAGGCGTGTGGTTCGAATCAGGCGCAGAGGATACAGTTTGTGACCGGGGCTTGTCTTGTCCGGGCGGTGTGGAGTTGAAAGCGGTGCGTCCGCTGAACCCGTCATGCCCGCGCAGGTGTCCCGTCATTCCCGCAGGCCGGCTTGTCATTCCCGCAGGCCGGCGTGTCATTCCCGCGCAGGCGGGAACCCAGCCGCGCGTACCGGGTTCCCGCCTGCGCGGGAATGACGGGAATCGCGCGGGAATGACGGGACACCTGCGCGGGAATGACGTTATACCGCGAGGCTGTTCCCGGCTTCTCTTCCTGCCACCAACGCAATTCTTTTGATCAAAGCAGCAACTTGCCGTGGGCGGCGTTTTTCGAGCACTGATGAATCTTCCGCTGTTCAAGTCAATACTGCGCCCGGTGACGCGCGTGCTTGTCGGCATCATCGCAATTCCGGTGTTTCGGTTCATTATGCGGCGCGTCTTCCGGCTGCAGGATCTGGACGACGAACTGGAAAAGGATCTGGAACAGTGGTTTCGCGGAGCGCTGCTGCTGCTGGCGGCGAGCGCGAACATGGAGCATCTGCTGTTCGGGTGGATGGACCGACTCGACTGGATGGACCGCATGGACTGGCTGACGATGGGCCTGCGGCTGATGCTGGCCATCGGCGTGATCGAAGCCATGCCCGATCAGGAACTTTTCGCGGTGATTCATCCGGGCCCGCCGAAGATCAAGCCGGGCAGGAGCTTCTTCAGGGAGTTCTGGCGACTCAAGTGGAAGTTCGCTAAGGGAGTTGTGTGTCAGCACCTGAACCGGCTGTCACCGGTGCTGGCAATGATGTGCGCGATCGTGGGAGCGGAACTTCCGGACCTCGTGAAGGCTCAGCAAACCGTTGTTCAAAACGTGGCGATCCTGGACTGGACGATTGCGGGGCAGGTTTCGGCTGTCAGTCCGGTCCAAAGACTGATGGCGACGACGCTGCTGGCGGAGCAGGGGCCGGAGATCGCAGAGATGGCCGAGGGCTACCGAAACTATCGCCGCCACTGGGAACGGTGGATGGTCGGCTGGGTGTGCTATCTGCTGGCCATCACCCAGTATCTGATCATCGGTCTGGTAACGAGTCGCGATCGGGCGATGGACGTGCTGTCCGAATTTGACCGCGCGGTTGCTCAGCGGCGGCAGGAACTCATTGACGAGTTCCAGCTTGGCAACGCGACGTCTTCGCAAGAAGCTGCTGCGTCCGCACTGCCGCAGACGACTGCAGCGTCAACGGACAACAGCGATCACAACAGCGATCACAGCAGTGATGACAACAATGTGGCGCCCGCCGTTGATAGGACAGTAGCGCCGTCCGATAAGCCTGCACCCGCGGACAATCCGCCTGCCTGACTTGAACGAGTGCCGACGATACAATCGAACAGCAGAATGACGCCATGACGCGATTTCTTGTTGCGGCCCAAACTGAATCAGTTGCCGTCAACCCGGACCGTCCGAGCATGCCTGTGGCTCCGTTGAAGTCGCAACGGCGAACCTGCAAATGATCTCCTCAACGTCTGACATTCTCATCATCGGCGGCGGCGTCATCGGACTGACGACCGCGCTGAGACTGGCGGAGCAGGGCGTCTCAGTGACCGTTGTCGATCGCCAGGAAGTTGGGCGTGAAGCGTCATGGGCAGGAGCGGGCATGCTGCCGCCGGGAAATCTTCCCAACGCGATTACGCCCGAAGCCCGGCTGCGGTCATACAGTCATACAATATGGGCTGAGCTGTCGGCGTCGCTGCTGGAACGCACCGGAATCGACAACGGGTATCGAGTCTGCGGCGCACTGGAAGTCTTCGTCCACGAAGATCGGGATGCCTTCACCAGGCAGATTGCTGGCTGGCGCGATGAAGGCATTCGTGTCGAGGACGCAACAGGGCAGGGGATTGAACGCAGCGCGCCCGGGCTCAGCCGGCAGTTCACGAATGCGGTCTTTCTGCCGGACTTCGCGCAGGCACGCAACCCGCGGCATCTGAAGGCGCTGGCGACGGCCTGCCGGGCACTGGGAGTCCGAATTGTGGAACACGTCGCTGATCTGCAACTCACCGTCAGCAGCGACAGGCGGGTTTCTGCCTCAACGACCGATGGCACCATGCATGCGGATCGCGTTTGCGTCACGGCCGGAGCCTGGACAACGCGGTTGCTGCAGCCACTGGGATTCGCGTTGCCGGTCAGGCCCGTGCGGGGTCAGATCGTGCAACTGCGAGTCGACACGCTGCCGTTTTCCTGCGTCATCGAACAGGGGCGTCGCTATCTTGTGCCGCGGGCCGACGGATTGATCCTGGTGGGGTCAACGGAAGAACACGTCGGCTTTGTGAAACAGAATACGACCGAGGGGGTCAGCGGGTTGTTGTGCTTTGCGGAATCGCTGCTGCCGGCACTGCGCCACGCTCAGCTTGTCCGGTCGTGGTCCGGTCTGCGTCCCGGGTCGCCGGACGAACTACCATATCTGGGACAGGTTCCAACCTTCGATAACCTGTTCGTCGCAGCCGGACACTTTCGTTCCGGACTGCAGATGTCGCCGGGTACCGGGCAGATTCTGGCCGACCTGCTGGTCGATCAGAAACCGGCGATTGCTCTCGATGGGCTGGCATGCGATCGCGATTTTCGTGGATCGGCAGAGCAACCAGCGCCGGCGGCCAGCCTGCGATAAGCAGCTCACCGATCCGCCGGCGGCCGCTTTCGCCAATGCCGATTGCCGGTTACTCTTCCGCCCTGCCTTGCCCTTCTGATTCAGCTGATGGTGGTTGCCGGTATGCGAGCAGTTGTTCAACGAGTTTCCCGGGCTTCGGTTACCGTCGACGGCGAGGTCGTTGGCGCCATTGAACGTGGATTTCTGGTGCTGGTAGGAGTCGGGACTGAAGACACTCAGCAGGATGTGAACTGGCTCGCTGGCAAAGTCGCCGGCCTGCGTGTCTTCGAAGATGACGACGACAAGATGAATCTCGACCTGAAGGACGTCGGCGGCGCGGCTCTGGTCGTAAGTCAGTTCACGCTTTACGGCGACTGTCGCAAGGGCCGACGTCCGAGTTTCGTGGAAGCGGCGGCTCCGTTCAAAGCAGAGAGTCTCTACCGCAGCTTTGTGGCGGAACTTCGCGGTCACGGAATCAAAACGGAGACCGGCACGTTCCAGGCGCAAATGCAGGTGGAACTGGTCAATGAGGGTCCGGTGACGCTGTTGCTGGACAGCCTGAAGACGATCTGATGCGGGACGAACTGACCGCACCGAAACGCTCTTTCCGCGTTTGTTGCAGTCCGCCTATACTTCGCCGTCCGCGGGCCGTCCGCGCCAAAGCAGTTCTCAAGAGCGATACTCATGGTCTGGTACGACTTCGTCATTCTGGCGATTCTGATCTACACCGCGTGGAGCGGTGCGTCGCGAGGTCTGATTTCGCAACTGGCGTGGATTGTCGCCATCGTTCTGTGCTTCAAGTTTGCTGACCAACTATCGCCAACGATCGAACCGATGATCGGTGTCGAGCCGCCGCTGAAGCACTGGATTGCAATGTTCATTCTGTACATCGGATTCTCGCTCGCTTCATTTGCCGCAGCGCGGATGCTGCACGGTTGGGTTGCCGCGGCGAAGCTGAAGGATTTTGACCGGCACCTTGGTGGCCTGTTCGGGCTGGTGAAGGGCGTCGTGATTGCGCTTGTCGTGACGTTCTTCGGTGTCACACTTGCAGAGTCGCTGCGGGAAACGATTCTGGTTTCGAAGACCGGCTACGCGGCCTGTCTGATTCTCGACAGCATCAAGCCCTGGACGCCCGACGACGCTCATCCGTTGCTGAAGGAAAGCCTGGCAAAGTATCGGGAGGGTCTGCGACCAATCGAGGAACATCTCGGCCACGAAGTGACTCTGCCCGACATCTTCGGCGGCGCGGCCGGAAGCGTGCCTGCCGAAAAGCCTGTGGTCAGCGACACACAATCGGAACCCGCTGAACCTGGCTTCAATCTTCAGGACCTGCTCGGAGGAGCATTCGGCGGATCTCGTGAGCCGGCACCGCGCACAGGGACCGGCTCCTCGGGATCGGAGGTGTCACCTTCGCTGCAGGAAATCGTCCGCATGGTGCCACCGGCTCTGCAGAATGAAGTTGGCCGGCAGCTTCAGGAGCAGTGGAACAATTCCACTCCCGAACAGAAGCGTTTGCTCGCCCGCAAACTTGACGAGTCGTTTCCGGATGAAGTGCGCGGAATCGTCGGCGGTTTTCTGGATGCCGCCAGCGAGCAGGGCAGTGCCAATGGGGGAATGGACGTGAGTCTCCTGAGCCGGATCGGTGATGCTTACGGAAACCGCCAGGCGATCATTGAGCGGACCCAGTCGCACCTGGCCGGCGTCCCGGCTGCTGTACAGAAAGCGGTGCTGGAAGACTGGTACGCCGACGTGACGATGCAGGCCGTCGACCCGGATCCTGGCACACACCGCGACACCCGGATGGACGACCGCATCCTGCGTCAGTTGAACCGGGCAAAAGTCTCGCTGAACCAGTTGAGCTTCGACCTGCGTCAGCGGCTTGAGCAGTCGATGCGGTGACTCGTCGAATGCTGCACGCAACGCGGCGTCAGATTGAGGTGCTGCAACGGGGGTAAAATTCGCCCCCTGAAAAAGCAGGCGTCTTTTGCGATTAACCTAACATAACGGACATTATCGGACGTTGCCGGTGGTCGATATGGTTAGGTTTCCTGACATTCGACTGCCTGCAAGTTGGGCTCCGCACGGTAAAGTGATCTGCTGCGAAGCGACGCCTGCCTTTCGCTTCCGGCATTTGATTCGGCGAGTCCAAGGCGTGCTGAACCAAGCTGGTCAGGGCTGATTCCGACGACTGATCCGCATCGCTGTGCATGTGCCCCGCTGCATCACACCGCCGCTTCCTCGAACACACCGATTTTGCGGAAGCGTTCGTAGCGGTGGTTGACGAGCTGCTCCGGCGTGAAGCCGTCGAACTTCTGCAGCGCGGCACAGAGGCTTCCCTTCAACGATGTCGCCATGTGGCGATGGTTGCGATGGGCACCGCCGAGCGGTTCCGGAACGATCTCGTCCACGATCCCCATCTCCAGCAGGTCCCCGCTCGTGAAACGCAGCGCGCGAGCGGCCTTGTCGGCGTGCCTGGAATGCTTCCACAGAATTCCCGCGCAGCCTTCCGGACTGATGACGGAATAGTAGGCGAACTGCAGCACGGCCACGTGGTCGCCGATACCGATGCCAAGTGCTCCACCGGAACCGCCTTCACCGATAACGACGCAGATGATCGGAACTTCCAGCGTGGACATGTCGCGCAGATTGACGGCGATGTTGTATGCCTGGCCGCGTTCTTCGGCACCGATGCCGGGGTAGGCTCCCGGAGTGTCGATCAGGCAGATGATCGGAAGACCGTAACGTGACGCCATTTCCATTTTAGACATCGCTTTGCGGTAGCCTTCCGGATGAGCGCAGCCGTAAAGGCATTCGTTGCGTTCTTTCAGCGTGCGTCCCTTCTGGTGACCGACCAGCATCACTTTGCGGCCGTCGAGTTTCGCGAATCCCGTGATGAGTGCCCGGTCGTCGCCGAAGGACTTGTCGCCGTGGAGTTCGACAAATTCGTCGAAGACCAGTTCGATGTAGTCCGGTGTCTGAGGTCGTTCGGGATGACGAGATACCTGCACCACTTCCCACGGGTCGAGGTTTTCGTAGCGCTCTCGCGTCATCTGAGTCAGTTCGACTCTCATGCGCCGGATGCTCTCCTGGACGGCCGGAGTCGGATTCGGCTGAGCTTCGAGTTTTGCCAGTTGATCTTCGAGTTCGTAGATGGGCTTTTCGAAGGGAAGCTGATGCAGCGGTGCCATAGCGCAAACCTGTACCGAAGTGGACCGAAACCTGTCACCGGAGTGTTGTAGGCAATCGGCGGGGAAGGGGCTACAGCGATCAGCAGGGGAGCGATCCGTCGCAGCGCCCGTCACTGCTCGTGACCGTCGCCGCACGTGACCGTCGCCGCACGTGTCCGTCGGCGCACGTGTCAGTCGGCGCAACTGTCAGTCCACGTTCATGCCGTCCATGAAAGCTGCCAGGTCGTCCGCTGTTGCTTCGTCCAGGTGGGCACCTTCGCGAGACGGAGGCAGCGGCATCGGGCGATCCAGTGGCAGTCTGGGCTGCAACGGTTGCTGCTGCTCCTCTTGCTGCGCGGGCTGACCTGGCACAGGAGACGTCGGCATCTGAGGTGGTGCAACATTGCCGGGCGGTGCCGCAGCGGGAGCCTGCTGTCCGGGCGAATTCTGCTGTGGCATCGGCTGTTGTGGCATCGGCTGTTGCGGCATCATCGGCTGGCCCGGATATTGCTGCGGTGGATACATCATACCGGGAGCCCCTTCCGGCATTCCCGCTCCATAATGCATCTGCGGCATGCCGCCATAGGGCATCTGTGGCATCATGGCACCGTATGGCATTTGCGGCATCGGAGCCGGCATGTAACCAGGCATGTAGCCCGGCATCATCGGCTGCTGTGGCTGTCCTGCAGGGCCTCTGTTCAGATCGTGTTTTTGCTGCTCCGCTTCGAGCCGTTTCATTTCCTTAAGCATCGCCGCTGTCGGTGCCCGTTTCTTCGGCTTGAGCGGTGCTTCGATGCCCATGGCCACACGTTCTGCGTCCGCGCGGCTGTCCAGACGTTTGTCGACCGACTGAGCCTGCTTTTCCTTCGCCTCGCGCTGCTGGCGTTCCAGCAGTTCGACGGGATCTTCCTTGAACGGCTTGATCCCGCGCAGTGCAGATGCAACTTCCTGCATGCTGCCGAAGCGCTGGTCCGGCTTCTTGGAAAGCATCTGCACGATCACACGGTCGAGTTCGGGAGTCACGTTCGGATTCTGAATCGACGGTTCCGGCGGCTTTTCGGCAATGTGCTTTTTCAGCAGATCGTTTGGCGAGGTCCCGGCAAACGGCGGAATGCCTGTCAGCACTTCGTAGAACGTGACTCCCAGGCTGTATTGATCGGTGAGAAACGTGGGCGACTTCTTCAAAATTGTTTCCGGCGCGATGTAGGTGCGTGTTCCCTGAATCGCCTTTTGCTTCCCGGACAGCATCGTTCCCAGCTTGCCCTTCGCCCGCGACGAAAGAGAAAAGTCGATGACACGTGCATCGCCGGTCTTGTTGACGAGGATGTTATCGGGCTTGATGTCACGGTGCAGCCAGCCCTGATCGTGCAGGTACTGCAGAGCCATGCACAGCGATTCTGCCAGCTTCTTGAAGCTTGCCTGCAGACTGGCGCGGCTGGCACTAATCTGAGTCTTCAGACTGGGCGACCGGAAGTAGTCCATCACGAAGAACCCGTGGTCACGATTCACTTCAAGATGATGAAACTTCAGAAACGACGGGTGGTCCAGCGACCGACCGACCTTGTATTCGTGCTTCAGGACGTTCTTCTGTTCGACCTCCTTCAGCGCGTCAGCCAACAGAAGTTTCATGGCCAACTGAGCCGAACTGCCAACTTCAGTGACTTCCCAGATCTGCGTCGAGGTTCCGGTGGCCACGCAGTTGCGAAGTTCGTAATTGCCAACGGTCTGTATTCCCTCAGCCACTGCTCTCACCTTCTGACGGATTGCTGCTGATGTCTGCGAACGTACGTACCGCCTCAGTATAGTCGGATGACCTTCGGATTTGCGAAGGGTAATTCGCGTCTGTCGGCGGACCGGCGGGATTCGTTGCATGTTTACAACGAAGCGTTCCTGTCGGCGCAACTGTCGGCGCGGAAAGCGAATGGCTCATCACTGTCCGCTGATCGCCGCAGGTTTTTCAGAGTCCGGCCCGACGCGGCAGATCAGCATCTTCAGATACTCAGATTCCGGGCAGGTAACAGCCACCGGATGATCGGCCGGCTGACCGCGCTTTTCCAGAACCTGAATCGTCCGGCCGGTGGCTCGCGAGACCTCTGCAAGGATCTCCTGAAAGTCGCTCATCGAGACGAGTCCGGAGCAACTGCACGTCACAAGAATTCCGCCGGGGCGGAGTACTCGCAGTGCTGCGGTGTTCAGCCTGACGTAGCCCTTCACGGCCCGAGGCAGTCCGCCGCGTGTGCGGGCCATGCGCGGAGGATCCAGAATGACCGAGTCAAACACCCTGCCCTGCTCTGCCAGTTCGGCCAGCGTCTGATGCACGTCACCTCGCTGGAACTCGCAGCGTTCGGCGACTCCGCTCATTTCCGCGTTCGCAGCCGCGATCATCAGAGCCGACTCGGACGAATCGATTCCCAGCACCGACGTGGCCCCGCCCAGTTTCGCGGCACTGATTCCGAAGCCACCCGAAAAACAGAACGCATCCAGCACACGATGGCCCTTCGTGTAGTGCGACGCCGCCAACCGATTGTCGCGCTGATCGAGATAGCAACCCGTCTTCTGCCCCTGCTGCACGTCGACGCCGTACTGGACGCCGTGTTCTTCGATAAACAGCGGCCGTGGCGGTTCCTTGCCGGCGATCAACCCATCGATGGCCTCCAGCCGCTCCGCTTCTCTCATGCCCTTTTCTGTTCGCAGCCAGATGCCTTGCGGAACAAGCTCGCTCGTCAGTGATTTCAAAATCGCATCGCGGTGTTCATACAAAGCCAGGCTCGTGAACTGCACCAGCAGGAAGCCGGCGTACAAGTCCACCGTCAGTCCGGAAAGCAGATCGGACTCGCTGAAGATCAGCCGGCAGGCCGTCCGATCGGATCGAAGATCGAACAGTTCGCGCCGCAGTGCCACCGCCTGACTCACGTGTTCTGCGAACAGATCCGCATCGATGAGTCGCGCCTGTTCCCACGAATAAAGCCGCACCCGGATGTTGCTGTGAGGATTGATCAGTCCATGAGCAACAAAGCGGCCTTCATGCGACCAAAGTTCGACGGGGGTTCCCGGCCGGATTTCGTTACCGCCCTGCTCCGGCGATTCCACACGTTCAATCGCACCCGCGAAGACCCATGGGTGGCGACCAAAGAACGGTTGTGCCCGGCGCTTCTTCAGAATCACGCGAACGGAATTGTCTACAGGGATCTCAGACGACGGCGAAACTGACGACATGAAAACCGGTTTCGGTGGAAGGTGTGTCACGCATGACGGGACTCTGATCCCGTCGCCCGGACTCGCCGGGACTGGAGACCAGTTGTAGAAACCGCGAGTTCCGTCACGTCTTCGCGCCGCGAATCTGAAGCACCTGCTGTTCCATTTCCTGCAGGTAGGCCAGCAGCCGGTCGCGTTCGCTGGCGAGGTGGCGCACCCGCAGCAGCGAACGCACACGCGTCTTCAGTTCCAACTGGTTGACGGGCTTGGTCAGGAAATCATCGCAGCCGGACTCAACGGCCTTCTCGATGTCGCCCATTTCGTTCAGGGCCGTGACCATCAACACGGGGATGTCTCGTTTTTCCGGATCGGCCTTGAGCCGTTCGCAGACCTCGTAGCCGCTCATCCGCGGCATCATGATGTCCAGCAGAATCAGGTCCGGCTGCTGCTGCTCAACCATATCCAGCGTGGCCTGCCCGTCATGAGCCATCAGAATCTGATAACCCTCGTCGGCCAGGTACGCGTCCAGCAACTCGCGATTCTGTTCGATATCGTCGGCGATCAGCACACGCGATCCCGAGAGGTCAATTTCACTGGAAGACATCGTAGAGCCTGAGAAGATTAGTGCCGTGAAGCCCGTTTCGCAGAGTCTGCTGCGAATGTCCGGGAGTATAAAGCATCCCGACGCGTTACCAAGTATGCGCAGTTGTGCCGTTTCCCCCGCCGGCTTCCATTCACGCACGTGGCCACAGATTTCGCAGCACGGCCACCGTGCAGGGGCACGCCGCAGCCTGCAAGCCACCGTACGGCGACGAGTGCTGCAGCGCCAGCAACGTTCCCAGATTCTCGACCGTGTCAATGTCATACCACGGCTGGAGCAAAGCCGTGGTTCGCTGCAGTTGATCGGCCGCCTGCAGCACGTCGAGCAGCGTCGTGGGGCTGCTCCACCGCACATCGGCGAACAGCGCTCGCGGAGAGTCGTTCATTCCCACCAGCACGAAGCCTCCATCTGTCGCCGGGCC
>CAZHET010000036.1:0-23048 GCA_964531585.1 uncultured Planctomycetaceae bacterium
CATCGACGAAATCCTGCGGATGATCGGTTAATGCATCCAACATGGCGCTGTCCAGTTAGGCAGTGCGTTCCAGGGCAGAGCCCAGGAACGATAGACGGCAGGGCAGTGCCCAGGAACGAGAGACGGCAGGGCAGTGCCTTCAGGACAGCCGACACGTTTCCTCCGGCAATCCTGAATTATCCCGGTTAGAATGCTCGGCACAAGCCGCGCACTCGCAAAGTCACTAACATCCGCGGCTTACGAAATTGATGCACGTCCGAAACTCGGACGGCACGAGCCGCGTGGCTGTCGCAACTGCCGGGGCACGGCAACATCGGAGCTGACTTCTGTGGAGGAACTTCGCACTCGAATTGCGGAAGACCTGACTGACGCGATCGCCGGCGACGTGCGAATCGATGCGGTCACCACTGCGCTGTTTGCAACCGACGCCAGCCTGTACGAAATCGAACCGGCGGCCGTCGTGTTTCCTCGTTCGTCAGCCGATGTCGCAACGCTGGCCGCCTACGCCTCTGACAACGACATCCCGCTCATCCCGCGAGGAGCAGGTACCGGTCTGGCTGGCGGAGCGCTGGGGCGTGGCATCATTGTTGAATTCGCCCGCTACATGAACAATGTCATGGAAATCGGCGAGTCGACCGTTCGCGTTCAGCCCGGCGTCATTCACGCGGATCTGAACAAAGCTCTCAGAGCACACGGGCGCTATTACGCGCCGGACCCGTCGAATTCTGCCGTGACGACTATCGGCGGCGTGCTGGCTGTGGATTCTGCCGGCTCGCACGCCGTGCGCGTCGGTTCGGCAAGAGACCACGTCGAGAGCATCGAATGCGTCCTGATGGGCGGTCAGCGACTGGAACTGACACGCCGCGAACAGGTCGCACGCGACTTTGCCATCCGGCAGCCGGTTTCCGGCGGTGGCCCGGACCTGTTTCGATCCGAACGACGCGATTCGTTTCTGCCGCCGGTACGCAACGAAACGCTGGCACTGTCTTCACTGACGCCGGCAACCCGGCTGAAGGACATTCTGGAACGCCTCGCCGCGGTTCTGAGCGAATCGAAAGAACTGATTCAGCAGCACCAGCCGCCGCTGCTTCGCAACAGCAGCGGCTACATGCTCCGCGGCATTCGCCACGGCAGCGCGCTCGATCTGCCGCGGCTGCTGGCCGGCTCTGAAGGCACGCTGGCTCTGTTCACCGAAGCCACGCTGAACACGCTGCCTCTGCCGGAATACCGCGGTGTCGCCATTCTGCTGTTTCCCACCATGGACGCCGCGCTGCAGGGAATGCAGTTGCTGCTGGAACTCGAACCCAGCGCCTGCGACCTGCTGGACCGGCGCCTGCTGAGTATGGGGCGCGACGCGGATCCTCGCTTTATGGACATCATCCAGCCCGATGCGGAAGCAGGTCTTTTTCTGGAGTACACCGGTGCCAGTCAGGACGAAGTTCGCAGGCGGATTCGCGATTCCGAACTTCGTCTGGTATCGGCCGAGCTGCCCCATGCACTCACCCGAGTTGCTTTCGAATTCGACGATGCCGAACTGCTGTGGTCGCTGCCGACGAAAGTGGTGTCGCTGCTGGCAAAGCTGCGAGGTTCATCCCGGCCGCTGCCGTTCGTGGAAGACATCGCCGTACCGCCGTCAGAAATTTCCGCCTTCCTGTCACTCGCTCACAAGACGTTTCACCGTCACGAAGTCACCGCCACTCTGTATGCCCACGCCGCCTCCGGCCAGTTGCACCTGCGACCAATTCTGCCCGTCCCGAATGCCGTCAACGCTTCGCGGCTGGAAGCGATCGCGCGCGATCTGTACCGCCACGTCAAGACCGTCGGCGGAACCATCAGCGGCGAACACGGCGACGGGCTGGCTCGCACAGCATTCATCCGCTCGCAGTACGGCCCGCTGTACCGGTCATTCCAGCAGATCAAGGACATGTTTGATCCGCAGCGCCTGCTGAATCCCGACAAGATCATCAGCGACGACGGCCGCCTGACCATCAAAGATCTGCGCCGCACGACCCCTGTTCCGGCCCCCGCCGACGGGGTTCAACCGTCGCTGCTGCCGCAGCTGAAAATGAACTGGCCGGCCGAAACTGCCATGGCGGAAGCTGTCATGTGCAACGGCTGCGGCATCTGTCGCAGCACTCAGCCGTCACTGCGGATGTGTCCGTTCTTCCATCAGACACCGGACGAAGACGCCAGCCCGCGCAGCAAGGCCAACCTGCTGCGGACCGCACTCAGCCGACCACAGGGACTCGAACTGCTCGCCGACCCGCGCGTCCGGCAGATCACCGAACTGTGCTTCAACTGCAAACAATGCCGGCTGGAATGTCCGTCCGGCGTCGACATTCCGCATCTCGTGCAGGAAGCCCGAGCCCAGAACGTGGCCGTCAACGGGTTGTCCAAGTCCAACTGGCTGCTGTCCCGCTTTCACACATACGCCAACTTCGCATCGCGGTTTACGTTCACCGCCAACCGCATGCTGCGTCATCGCGTTTTCCGGTCACTGCTGCAGAAAACGCTGGGAATTGCCGAACGGCGGCGGCTGCCGGAATTCGCTTCTCGGCCGTTTCTGAAGTCCCGCCGAGTCCTCAGTGAACACAATTCCGGCAAGCCCGGCGTCTCGACACCCACCGTCGTGTATTTCGTCGACTACTTCGCCAATCACCACGATCCGCAGCTCGCCGAAGCCTTTGTCCGCATCTTGCTGCACCACGGATACCGAGTTTACATCCCGCCGAACCAGACCGTGTCCGGCATGGCCATGATTTCGGTCGGCGACCTGGAAGCCGCCCGCGAAGCGGCCGTGACCAATCTCAGAGAACTCGGCGAACCTGCCCGCGAAGGCTACCCAATCGTCTGCACCGAACCCACCGCGGCCCTGTGCCTGGCCCAGGAATATCCGCTGCTTCTGGATCATCCGGACGTCCACGTCGTCGCCGCGCAAGCCATCGATGCGGGCAATTTCCTGTGGCAGCTTCACCAGCAGGGCCGGCTGAAAACCGACTTCACCCCGTTGGACCTGACGCTGGCCTACCACACTCCCTGCCATGTCAAAGCGCTCGGTCCGCACAAGGGCCTCTACAATCTGCTGACGCTGATTCCAGGAGTCACCGTCCGTCAGATCGACAAGGGCTGCACGGGAATGGCGGGCACCTTCGGCCTGGCAGCGGAACACTTCGAACAGTCGCTGCAGCTCGGCCGGGCCATCATCGACGAAATGAAAGTCGTCGATGTGACCGCCGGAACCACCGACTGCAGCAGTTGCCGCATGCAGATGGAACAGGAAGCCTCGATCCCCACCGTTCACCCGCTGAAAATTCTGGCTCTGGCGTATGGACTCATGCCGGACGTCGCCGGCAAGCTCGCCGCGAAACCTTCGAAATACGTGATGTCATGAATGTTCAAGTGCTGTTGTTTGCTGCCGCCAAAGACCTCGCTGGAACACCTTCGGCGCACCTCGTTCTTCCGGACACTGCCACCGTTGGCGACCTGCGGCGCGAGCTGGTGACGGTCCATCCGCCGCTGCAGAGACTGGCGGCATCGCTGCTGGTCTCTGTCAATAACCACTATGCCCCGGACTCGCACACCGTGGCACCGAACGACGAAATCGCCTGTTTCCCGCCAGTCAGCGGCGGCTGACCACGCCCACCCGTTCCGTTGCGGACGCTGGCAGCCATTCTTTCGGCAGCGCGAAGCTCCTGCTGAGCCACGTGTGCCAATTAACCTCCGCCGCGGCAGCAGCTCCGCCGGAACCGCTCCCATCCGTTCCGCCACCTACCCGTTTCGTGGCGGACACTGCCAGTGGCCGCAATTCGAAGCATTTTCCGGCATCCAAATTCGGCATTTGTTGCGTTTAACCGCGTGCCCATCGGGCCGCGAGTCGTGCGCCGCCAAACACGCGGCTTGGTGGGCACGCGGTAAAACGATTCCCGAAATACTGCACAGCGTTGCCCCCAAGACTCATGACAGAATGTTTTTTTAAAAAATCGCCCCATTTTGCCTTGAGGGTTTGCGCGTTTCTGAGGAAGATTGTCGTAAGGGCATTGTTATGCGCTTTACAGCTTTCTTCTCAGTGAAAGGACCTACCGCATGAAGTATTACAGTCGTCTTCGGCGAGCGTTCACGCTCATCGAACTGCTGGTCGTGATCGCCATCATTGCGATCCTGATCGCGTTGCTGCTCCCGGCAGTGCAGCAGGCGCGCGAGGCAGCCCGCCGAACTCAGTGCAAGAACAACCTGAAACAAATCGGACTGGCCCTTCACAACTACCACGACGTGCATTCCATGTTTCCACCAGGAAAAATCGGAGCTGGCGATCCCGCAACGGGTGGCAATCCGAACTACGTAGGCTGTCCGACGTGGGTCGAAGGCTCCGGCTTCAGTTGGCGTGTGATGATCCTGCCGATGATGGAGCAGGCCCCGCTGTTTGACCTGGTGAACCGGACCGACACAGGCATCTACACGTGTGGTCCGTTCGCAGATGGTGCTCAACGACGTCTGCAGTTGCTGCGACACCACATGCCTGCGTACCTTTGTCCAAGCGACAATACGCGATTTGTCGGATCGGAAGTTCCGACGAATTACCCCGGAATCGGAGGGAATGCAAAGAACACTCACGGCCACGATTGGCATACCATTCAGGCTGAAGAAGGAATCATGAAACTGAGCGGGTCCAGGTTGCGTGACATCGCGGACGGTACGAGCAATACGGCGATGGTCGGCGAGGTTCATCGTGGCGTGCTGTTTAATCGTTACAGTGGCGGGCCCAGCAATATCACGGGCCAGCGATGCAAGTGGTGGGCTGCCGAAACCGGCTTCTGCCACGCGGATACATTTAACCCTCCGAATGCCGCACACCGCAACAAGGGCAACAATCGAGGTGCCACCACGGCACCCCAGGAAGGTCCCGAAAACGACGCGGCGTGTCTGACCGGCAACGGCGTTTGTGCCGATCAGGTATCGTGGGTCGACGACGTCGCTCAGAGCATGGCAGGTGCTCGTGGCGTGTCCAGTGCTCACACCGGCGGTGCGAACATCCTGTTCGGCGACGGCAGTGTTCACTTCATCAGTGACAACATTGACATTAACGTCTGGCGCGGTGCCGGAAGTATGGCAAACGGTGAATCGATTGACCTCGGGTTCTAAGTAACCGTCTGGTCAATTCGAAATGAGTTCCCTGAGACCCAGTGTCCCCCCGACACTGGGTCTCTGCATTTGTTGCTCATATTTCGTTAGTCGAACGTAGAACGGTCATTCCTGTCCGTCCAGCGCGCCTCTTGCACTCACCCGGTTTATTCATGATTGCGAGACGAAAGGGTGCCCCCTTTCGTCGGGCGCGTCGTCGTCATTCCCGCGCAGGCGGGAATCCAGTGGCGCAATCTGGATTCCCGCCTGCGCGGGAATGACGACCACTCCAATTTCAAGTCGTAACAAAGCACTGGACGACCGCCAGGTCCGAATCGCCGGGAACAAGAGCCGTAGTGTGAGCGGCGTGTGAGCAGTGACACATAGAATGGACATGTCTGTCCGTGCAGCGAGCGATGGACAGCAATTTCTGTCGTACCGCATAGTGAACTCTCCACCGCTGCTCTCCGTGAATCGACCAAAACCTGATGCGTGTCGTCGTCTGGCTTCATCGAATGAGCGTGCGGTCCCTGCCATTGGGCTCCCTCTGGCCTGTAATTTCTCTGGCAGTCACCGTGTTGACTCAACCGGCGGCCTGTCATCACGGTCTTGCTGCACCTCCGGTTGATGAAGACAGGTCAGCGTTTGCCGACGTGACCGACGCGTCGCAAATTCGCTTCGTCCATACGTCGCCATTCACTCCCGAACGACATACGCATCTTGCGTTTGGCTCCGGCGTCGCCTGGGTTGACGTTGATCGCGATGGCCGCCCGGACCTCTACGCCGCACAGGGCGCACCGTTCAATGCAAACAACGCTGCCAACACGGATGTTGAATCAGACTGCCTGTTGCGTAACCTTGGGAACAGCCGGTTCGCCGATATCAGCCAGGTCTGTGGACTCAACGACAAGGACTATTCGATGGGCATCGCCGTCGGAGACTTCGACAACGACGGCTTCCACGACATCTATGTGACGAGTTGGGGCCGCAATCGTCTGCTGAAGAATCACGGCGATGGTACCTTCACGGAAACCGCCGAAGCGGCGGGTGTTGCCGACCCGGGCTTTGGAGCGTCCTGCACATGGGCTGATCTGGATGACGACAGCAACCTTGACCTGTTCGTCACCAACTACGTCGAACTGAACGCTGACGATTACCAGCTTTGCACTGCTGAACGCAACGGCAAGCAGTTCGGCATTACCTGCCATCCTCGTTCCGTGGTCCCGACGCGCGATGTCTTCTTTCGCAGTCGCGGCAACGGGGAAATGGCAGATGAAACCGTGCCGTCGGGAATGCAGGCCAGTCCGGCCGCGCAGGGACTGGGTGTCGTCGCGGCGGACCTCGACGCAGACGGCGATATTGATGTGTATGTCGCAAACGATTCGGTTGCCAACGATCTGTGGATCAACCACGGCAGCGGTCAATTGAGAAACGAAGGGATTTCGTCGGGGACCGCGTTCAATCGTGTCGGGCAGCGTGAAGCCGGCATGGGGACCGTCGCCGGTGACGTCGATGGCGACGGACGGCCCGATCTGTTCGTGACGAATTATTACGGTGAGACGAACACGCTGTACCGGAATGAGGCAGCCGGCCTGTTTCTGGACGTCACCGATGAATTCGGCCTGGGAAGTTCCAGTCGGCTCCGGCTTGGCTTTGGTACGTCGTTGTTTGATTTCGACAACGACGGCTGGCTTGATCTCTTCGTTGCCAATGGACACGTGCATGATCGGCCGGAGATTCTCGGCCAGGAAGAAACGTTCGCACAACAGCCGCAGTTGTTTCAGAATTCGCAAGGTCGGCGGTTCGCGGACATCTCGGATGACGCAGGTCCCTACTTTCAGCGCGCTGTCGTGGGAAGAAGCTGTGCTGTTGCGGATTTCGACGGAGATGGTTGGCAGGATCTGGCTGTCGGGCACCTGAATTCCGCGTTGGTGCTGCTGCGCAATCAGGCGCGCGATCCGCAAATGAGCAGTCTGCAGATCGAACTGGTTGGGGTCAGCGGTAATCGCGATGCGATCGGTGCCGTCGTCGAAGTTCACGTTGACGACCAGCGGCTGACGCGGTTCCGCACGGGGTCGTCTGGATACCTGTCCTGCGATGAAGGCTGCATGACAATCGGCGTCGGCAGAGCCATGTCACTCGCCGACGTCACTGTACGCTGGCCCGGCGGAACCAGCGAGACCTTTCCGTCTTTGCAAACCGGCCAGCGACATGTTCTCATTCAAGGTCGCAGGCCGATGACAGCAGGCAGGCAGCCGGGACGATGATGGCTGCCGATGCGGGCACCGCTGGCCTGGTGGCTGCTGCTGCTGCCAGAGTCAGCTTGTGGGGGCTTTACATCCGGTGGCTAACGACTTTGCCTTCATCACAGAATCCGCGTGTCCTTGCCACCCTCGCCGTTCAACGCACCACGCATCGCGAACACGTTTGTTCCTGAAGTGACCGTACATGCCGTCAGCTCGTTCATCACGTCAAGCACATTCCCGGAGGCATATCGGCCTGGCAGCGCTCGTGCTTGCAATCTCGGCTGTCGCAGCCGGCTGGTTCTGGACGCGTCAACCTGACGCCGACTCACTCACCGGTCAGGCCTACGACGCCGTCGTGAGAGGTGACTTCGATTCCGCGCGCGTGGCACTCGTGAAACTGCACGAACTCAACCCCGACGACGCGGCCGTTGTTGAATCACTGGCGGATGTTTGTCTCAGCGCCGGAGACGAAGCCGCCGCGATCAGCTGGCTGTCGAGAGTGCCTGACTCGTCACCGCAGAAAGCCATCGCCGCTGCCTTCCGCGGTGCTCAGCTTGCCATGCAGTCGCAGCGGGGTACCGACGCGCGCCTGTGTCTGGATCGCTGTTTGCAACTGGATCCTGACCACCAATCCGCCCGACGTTTGCTGATCCACCTCGAGCTGATCCTGACGCGCTGGGAGTCGATGTTCGCTCACATCGCGGAACTCGACCGACGTGGACAGGCCACGCCCGCGGATGTCGCCCTGCTTTGCGTGGGAAGGAATTACTACTGGGAGGACAATTCGCACCTGGAATGGCTGGAAGGCTGTGTTCGGTCTTCACCGCACGACTGTCTTGCCCGCACCGCTCTGGCTTACTTCCATAGCCTGGACAGACGGCAGGACGAAGCCCTGGCGCTGCTGAATTCTTCGGACACTTCGCAGGACGACTTCGAAAGCTGGCGCATCAACCTGGGAATTGCCGAGCACCATATCGACGAAGGCAGGTTCAGTGACGCTCAGCAGGAGTTGTCCCGCATGCCGGCGGATGCCGACGCCGTGCTGCGCACGTGGCTCGCGCATGCCAGAATCTTTACCGAGCAGGACGAAATCGAACAGGCGATCATCGCGTACGACAATGCGTCCCGTCTCAGTCCCTTTGATCCCGAACCAGTCGCCGCAATGTCGCGGCTGCTGACTCGCCAGGGCAGGCACGACGATGCATCGCAGTGGGCACAGCGGGCACACCTGAACAGTCAGTTGTGGCAGATCCTGAGCCACGCAAAACCTCTCGCTCCGCAAGGCCCGTCCGCCAGCACCGTGATGGATGTCGGGCGACTCCTGCTGCAACTCGGCCGGCACAGAGAAGCCATCATCTGCTTCGACTCGCTGCTGGACCACCACGTGTTCGGTGTCGAGGCGACTCAGCTCACCACACGTGCGAATGAGTCCGACGGACAGCCGCGATACCTCACCGTTGCCGACGTCAGCGATCTGACTCGCAGCAGTTCCATCACAGGCACTCAACATGAACTGGTCCCGTCGGCGACCACGCGAACAGATCCGGGCGACGCTGAGTCCGGGACGACCATCGAACTGCGCGACATCGCACCAGCGGTGGGACTGGACTTCACATTCTTCCGTGGTGATGCCGGCGTTGATTTTCTTCCGGAGACGCTCGGCGGAGGAATCGGAGTCATCGACTTTGATATGGACGGCTGGGCCGATTTATTCCTGACACAGGGAACGTCTCTGCCTGTGAAGCCACAAACCATGCACTTCAATCGCCTGTTCCGCAATGTCCGCGCGATTTCGGCGGTTGACGTAACCTCCGAAACCGGCGTGGCTCACGGCGGCTACGGACAGGGCTGTGCCGCCGCGGACATGAATAATGACGGATTCCCCGATCTGTTCGTGTGTAATCACGGGGAGAACATTCTCTATCGAAACAACGGTGATGGTACATTCAGTGATATCACGCGCGACGCCGGACTGCATGGCCAGCAGTGGAGCACAAGTGCATCATTCGCTGATTTCGACCGCGACGGCGACGTCGATCTGTACAGTGTCAACTATGTCCACATGCCGGAAGAGGACATGAAGTCGTGCCGAACAGGAAACTATGTTGGACCGTGCCGCGTCATGGATCATCCGGCTGAGCAGGATACCTTCTGGTTAAACCTGGGCGATGGCACGTTTCAGGATCAGACTGATGCCGCGGGAATTCAGGCAGAGAATGGCAAAGGTCTGGGCGTTGTGTCAGCCGACTTCGACAATGATGGATGGATCGATCTGTTCGTCGGCAACGACACCACCGGGAATTTCCTGTTCAGGAATCTTGGCACCGGCACCGAAACGGCCCATGGAAGCGGAGCCCGCAACAACTGGTCCGGATTTCAGGAAATGGGTTTGCTGGCCGGCGTTGCCTTCAATCGCGATGGCAAGGCCGAAGCCTGCATGGGCATTGCCTGCGAGGATCAGAACCAGGATGGCCTGTTCGACCTGTTCATCACAAACTACGAACACGAAACCAATACGTTCTATACAAATCTGGGTGACCTGAGCTTCGCTGATCAGACTCATCATCTGCGTCTGGCGGAAGCAAGTCGACCAATGCTGGGGTGGGGCACGCAGTTTATTGATCTTGACGCTGACCGCGAGCGTGATCTGTTTGTCACCAACGGCCACTTGTACGAACCGCCAATGCGTTCGCAGTTGTTCAGCAACCATTCGGGCTTATTCACAGAAGTTTCGGATCGTGCCGGCCAGTTTTTCCAGGCCGAAAAGTTCGGGCGAAGTGCGGCAGTGATCGACTGGAACGGTGATCTTGCAGCCGACCTGACTGTCAGTTTTCTAAAGAGCCCCGTCGCATTGCTGCAGAACAACACGTCGGGCGGGAACCGCCTTTCTGTTCGCCTGATCGGCGTTGACTCGCCACGCGATGTTCAGGATGCCCGCATCGCGGTCACCGCCGGTGGGCGCGTGACGCATTTTCGCAGCAGCTCAGATGGCGGATACTTTGCATCAAACGAGAAGGATGTCATGATCGGACTTGGAAACGATAAACAGGTCGAGATCCTTGAGGTGAGGTGGTCGTCCGGCACTGTTCAGACATTTCATCATCTGCCTGCCGGACGAAAGTACGCTTTGGTAGAGCACAGGCAAACTCCTTATGTCCTGAGTTCGACTGTCGATGACATCCACCAATAAACATCGAGCCCCGTGGCTGCGAGCCGCATTCGCAGTGCTGGCAGTGGCGGGCATGGCGATTGTCGCATTCACGCTGATGGACTCCAGCCTGCTGGATCAGGCCCGTAACGATGCCACCCGCGGCGCCACGAAGAGCGCGGTCGAATATTACCTTCGGCATCTCAACGAAGTCCCGGACGACCATGCGGCACGTCTGGAGTTCGCTGAGTTGCTGAAGGCCCTGGACGCGCAATCTGCACTGACTCAGCTTAGAAAAATTCCCTCATCCGCATCTGAGTATCCCGAAGCGATTCGGCATATCGCACATATTGCCGTGGTTGGCAAGGATGACAATATGGCGGAGGCGGCGCTGCAGAAACTGGACACGCTTCGCCCGAATGATGCCGGTGTTTCGCTGAGTCTTGCCGAGCTGTACTGCCGCACCGGTCGCTATTCGCAAGCGCTGCCCCGGGTGGAACAAGCCGCCTTGCTGCAACCCGAGCGAGCGCTCACATGGCTGCTCCTGGCGGAAGTTCTGGATCACCTGAAACGGACCGCTGAAATGTTGCACCCGCTTCGGAAGGCGATCGAGCTGGAGCCTGAACTCTACGCGGCTCACGCGAATCTCGCGTATGCGCTGCAGTTTTCCGGCGAACTACAGGAGGCCGAAGCGGAAGCACGTTGGTGTCTGGATCGACAACCCCAGGACATTCACGTGCGTCGCTGGCTGGCGATGATTCTTCGTGATCGGGGTGAGCACGATGAGGCGTTGAAGCAAATCCGACTCGCGATCAAGGATTCCCCGATGGATGTTGCGTGCCGGATTGTGGAGGCCGATCTGCTGCTGTTTCAGCGAAAAGCCGAAGAGGCCTACACAGCGCTGCGACCATTGTATCCCGAACACGCAACTCGGCGGGATTTTCTGGGAAGCCTTGCACGGGCCGCCGCAATGTCTGGCCGTCGCGACGAATCGCGGCAGTATCAACAGGAAATCGTGGACCTGATCAGTGGACAACCGGACGAACCGCAAGCGACACCGTCTGCTCCGGAACGAAATTCGAGCGAGTGAACGCAACGCGGACTATTGCGACCCGTCCTGAGCCAGAACACCAAACTCGTCTGTCCCCTCGACGATCTCGATTGTGCAGTTGACCGGCAGATCCTGGAACACCTGCTGTTTGCCGGTGGGCCAGCGGACTGTCAGCCTGTCAATTCGCTCCGCCGTTCCCACGCCGAGATTCAGCCAGGCAGGACTCTGTCCCATGAATCCATTCGGAGCAAAATGATCACGCACGATCGTCTTGCCGCCGGCCTCGGCGGTCACCCTCGCCCCAATCGCCTGGTAGTTGCTCTCGACCCCTCTCAGGCGAAGCTCAACACGGTGATTTCCATCGGGAAAGCGGTTCAGGAACAGTCGCAGCGGTCCTCCACCGACAGACCCCACCAGCAGGTCGGGCGCGCGATCGCCGTTAAAGTCGCCCACCATGACTGATCGGGAGTCAGCATCGATATCGGCATTTGACGCAAAACTCGCGTCCAGAAACCGTGTGCTGTCAACATTCAGAAACAGACAGTTCTTCTCATAAGCGCTCAGATTGTCCCCCTCCTGCTGCATGGCAAACGGATGGGTCCAGAATTCTCCGGCTTCCTCGTTGATATCTCCGAGAGGTTCGATTTCGCAGGTCCGGTCAAGCGGCTGTGACACGACAGCCCTCCATAAGCATGTTCAGCCATCGGGCTTTTGACGGTTAAAACTCAGGAAACCGGTCGAGGCATACAGATCCAGCAGGCCATCACCATCGAAATCCGCGAACGCGGGAGCGTACGCCCAGCCGACGGCATTGACACCCAACTGTTCACTGAGTTCCTGAAACTGGCGGATGTCGCCACCCTGCGTCGAGTACAGGCGATTTCCCGCGCAGGAACCAACCAACTGTTCGTAGATTCCGTCCGGATAATCCTCAGCAGAAACCTGCGCGATGATCCGGCGGCCCATTTTTGAGTACATATTTGCTACATAAATCTCGGGTGTGCCGTCATTGTTTATGTCCCCCGAAGCAACACCCATACTCGTTGCGAAATCTCCAACCCCCGATTCATCGGCAACGTCCTCGAAAGAACCATCGCCCTGGTTGATCAGCAAAGAATTCCTTGCAAAGTCGTTGGCTATGTACAGGTCCGGATAGTGATCTTCGTTCGCATGCAGCCAGGTGGCGGCAAAGCTGTGGCGTCGGCCGCCTGTTGCTTTGGCCAGACGACCCGTTTCGGTGAATAGTCCGCTGCCAAGATTGCGCCACAGTTGGTTTACGGCACCTGTATTGTCATCGCCGACCCACGCAGGCGGCTTCTCACTTCGTGCCGGCGCAGCGTCTCGCTGATAGAGTATGTACAGATCCAGCAAACCGTCAGCGTCATAGTCTGCGACAACACACCCCATTGGGTTGAACTGAATTTTCAGGCCGCCGTTGTCTGCAACCGGTTCAAATGACTTCCCCTCAACGTTTCGATACAGCGACTCCCCAAGGAGCAAATCGGCGTCGCCGTCATTGTCAAAGTCCAGCCAGCACGCCAGGTAAGCGCGATTGTCCGACCGGAACGCCGTCGAGATACCCACGGATGCTGCAACATCCTCGTATTGCGCCGTCTGTGGGTTCCACTGCAGCAGAAAACGCTGCCCGTCGGCAGTCGCCACGGCAATATCCAGGTAGCCATCGGAATTGAAGTCTTCGACTGCAGTCTGGAAGCGATACTGCCTCACGGACTCTTTGCCACAATCCCAGTTGTCTGGAATTGCCAGGCGGTCGAGTCCGACCTGGGCCGTGGCTTCCTCCATCAACGACTGTCGCCCCCTGCGGACAGATTCCGAGTCAATGTGCCAGGACTCGATAATCTGTCCGGAAACAATGTCGTCATCACTGGAAAAGCGAACCCGCATACTGCCGTTGGAAACGTACGCGATCGGCTCACCTGCCGAATTGGTGCCGTTGAAGGTGAGCAGCACGCTTAACTGCCAGGTGTCGACCGCTTCTTCCTCCGGCACTCGTGCGATCTGCAGCACGCGAAACCGCCCGCTTCCGTCTTCCGGGACGGCGCTGATACTTTCGATCAGGGCACGAGAAAAGCCGTCCGCGTCCACGCTCGTCGATCCGCTGGTGTCGACAGTCCAGGTGGTTTGTGTGATTGAGGCGTGTTCCGTCGTATCTGGATCGGCTCGGAGAGGCACGACACCGGAGAAATCAACATGATAGAAGCCTGCCAGGTGTTCCACCGAGCGCTTCCTGAGTTGCTCCACCAGTTTGCGGCCAAGGTACGTTTCGATTTCAAACGTCACGTGCTCCGCGTCCCAGATTTCTTTCTGCTTCACCTCATCCAGACCTGTGAACACAGCGGGTTCGGACACTTCCGATGCCGTGCGTGTGGTGGTTGGCGCATTCTTCGGCTTGAACAGCCACCAACCCGCGCCAGCGCAACAGATCGCGAGCATCAGAAACAGAAGTCGGTGTTGACTCATGCGAAACGATCCTGGATAGAACGGCCAGGGAATAGCAGTTGCCCCGGATTCACCAGGGAAAGTACGACGTCGCGGGGCATCTCAATCATAGTGACCCATCTCAACGGCTGGTGCCTTGTCAGCTCCTGGATTTCGGGTTCGTCATTCCCACGCAGAGTCCTTCCCCTACCTTCGTGAGGGCAGGACTCTGCGCGGAGATAACGGACAACTCCAATTTCAAGCCTTGACAGGGCACCAGCGTAAACAAACATGCGGCCCTCAATCAGGGATGCACTGATGATCGGGACTGCGCGCTCGAGCGACTTCCGCGATCGTCCGGCCAGGCTGGCACAACCATCATACGCCGCGACAACGCGCGAACTGGTGTTGATCCAGCCATTTTCACAGCGTTGACCTCAGATGGCATTCTATTTCGCCATGTCAGCATGGTCAACAACGCAGCGGATCAGTCGAAGCCGCCGACGCGAATAGCTCGCATCCGCACTCGCCGGGCAACCGGATTTCTGTATCAGGGCTCCTTTCGGAGCCATGCGGTCAGCCGGAACCTGCCAATCGCTCCAGCAGTTCTTTCGCAGGAAGATGCTGCGGGTTCAACTGCAGAGCGCGTTTGCAATGTTCAATGGCTTCGGGCTGACGGTCGGCGAATTCCGACAGACATTTCCCCAGGCGAAACGTTGCATCAGGATCCCAGGGCTGCCGGATCTGATCACAGCGACGGTAGTACAATTCCCGCTCAGGCTGCTGTTTCCTGTGGAAGCTGTCCGCCATCGCTGCCGGAAGGCGCATTGCCATGTCGTCCAGTGAGAGATCTGCGAAAACCTGCTGCTGATCCGTATCGAGAACCAGGAGTGCCTGCTGGATCTGCATCACAATCGCTGACCGATGGGTCTCCACATCAAACGTCTCTGACATTGGAAAAACACTCATCACGCGCAGCGCATACGACAGACCTGAAACACGATCTTCCGGCAGTAATCCCAGCAGCCGGTCAAATTCTGAATCCACAGGCACTCTGGCATCGTCCCATTCGCGCTGCAGCACCTGCTGCTGGATATACCGGCTCAGAATGAGTGCCAGTCGCCGGTGCCCCTCAAGGTTGTAATGGACGTGCTCCAGAAACAAATTTTCTCCTGGCACTTCGGGGCCGGTTTCCGCCGCAAGCTGTTCGGCGGAATCGACGAAGAATACGTCCGAGGCAGCCGCCTGCGTGGCCACGTCGCGTACAATGGTTTTGAAGGAGCCTGGAGCACGAAATCTGCACCCATCGAGGTCGCGTGCCGATTCAAATTCCGTTCGTGACTCCTGATATCTCTGAAGTGCGGTCAGGCATTGGCCCATGCGGTAGTGCAGCAGCGAAGAGTCGCCGGAAATCGCCTTCGCAAGTTCGAATTGTTCCAGCGCCTGCTGCCAGTCTTCTGACGCGGTGAGCAGCAGACCAGCGTCAAAATGTGTCCTCCACTGTTCCATCTCCGCGGCAGTGAGCCTTGCCGGCAAATGGAAGCTGACGGGGGAATGATTGCTCAGATTTGACGCCACGGTTGTGAACACAATCGGGATTTTTTCCGACGAGGCCGTTGCAGCCATCTTTGTGAGGTTCTCACGAAAGGAATTTTCTGCCTGCTGGAGGGCTGGATCGTCATGTGCAATGGAGACCGTTGCAGGCAGTTCCGCCATTAAGTCGCCCTGGTCAGGAGGTTCGCTGGCGAAGCTTCGGGCGACCAGCTGGAACAGTCTTCGTCGCCGAACATTTACGGCAATCGGTGCCATGGTCGCTGTCGACGCCACTCCTCCAGGCCCATAGAACTCGTTGTGGCCGGTATGCACAACGATCAGGTCGGGTCGCACAGCAACGGACTGTTCGACGACATCAGCCACACTGAAGCTGTTGATGGCGACCATGCCCGTGTTGATCACCTCAAATGTTTGATCTGCATTCTGCTGGTTGAGCAGGACTTCCAGTTGTCGCGAAAACGCAAGCTCAGGCGGATAAGGGAACCCCAGCACAGTAGAACCACCGACAACGATAATGCGATAGACGCCATCTGGCTGCGGGGATTCAAACCGCCGCGGTTCGGGCCCGCCGAGTTTGCGCCCGGCAAAGTAGCTCTCTTCCGCCCGCGGATTGACCTGATACCGGAGTATCTCAGGATTTCCAGGCACCCGTATAAAAAGGTGCAGATCGTCGCCGACATCACAGGCAACAAGCAGCAGTTCTGCGATCGCAACAGTCGCCACCGGCAGCAACAACGCCACGATGCGGAAAACCCAGCGTCTGCGTCCTGAAGTCGGTGCGGCACGCTGCTTCGTGCGCACGGACTGGCCGACACTACCGGAGGCGTCGCCATTATGCCTGCGGTCACTTACTGGCATCAGCCTCACCCTGAACGGCAGGCGGATCAGCGTCGCTGCGGACTCGAATCCAGTGATCGTGAAACGAAATGGACGGATGAACCTCCACGCGCGGCATGTGGCAGGACACGCAGTCGGTTTCCGGCGATACCGAGCAGCGAACGTGACTCGGCGACAAGGAATGACACTGCAGGCATTTCTGTTCATATTGCTCCGGAGTCTGCCTGGACGCATGCTGATGCGGATCATGGCAACTGGAGCACGTCAACTGTCGTCCGGACTTGATGTAACACTTCGACTGCACCAGACCCACGGGCTGAAACCGCACGATCTTTGGGTTCTGTCGTGTGATCGTGCTGGCGTCGACCGTGTCTTCTCCGCGATGGCACCGAGCACAAATCTGTATCTGCTCCGCGGTGCGCCATGGTCGTTGTTCGAAACCATGCACGGACCGGCTGCGGGGGGCCGTTGCGTCCTGCATTCGGGCCGCATGAACAGCGCCGCCTCCGTGGCAGCTTTCGCAGCCGACATTCGGAATCAGTCCAACGACCTGATCACCTTCGATTCTGCCGGACGTGGAATGGCATTCGAAGCAACGTTCGAGGGTCGTTCCGTGAATGATCCGGCCGAAACATTCGATTTCGTGCCGGACAGTTCGGCCAAGCTGCCCCGGAGTCAATCCGGCCGCATCATAGCCAGTGAACCAGGAGACACGGTGTTCAATTCCGGTTGGAACGTCAGAGCCGTCCGGGGTGAGTGACACGAACGTAATTGCGTGCTGACCTGATCCGAACGCGAATTGCAGCGGAAACCGGTCCCCGCCGAACTTGCCGGGCACAACCACATCGACACCGGAATCGTCCACGACGTAGTGATACGTTTCCTGGCGTTCCTCGTCCGTGAATTTCAATCCGTCAAACCGATCACGGAACGGAAAGTCGCGTGTGGACCACAGCGTTTTTGCATGACCACTGGACTGATAGTCGGCAAACTGTTCAGCGTGGCACTCGCCGCACTTCGCCGAACCAAGAACCTCCGGCTGGCGGCTGACAGGTGCAGTCCGGTCAACGAGGACACTAGGTGGCGCGTCAGGTTTGCGGGCAGCCAGCCAGACACCGAACATGAACACTGCCCCCGCAGCAGCCAGCAATATCGCAGCCAGCCACAAGCGGCATTTCGATGTCTCGGCAGTCTCCATGCGTTCGCTTCAGCTTGCCTCAATTGATCAAGGCGCACCAAGCCAGCCGTGCACGCACCGGCTCATGCGGAGTGGCCAATCGCACCTCTGAGATAACGGGCATGCTCGCGACGACAGCCCGCCGTGGCCTTGCGTCGCGGCACACCTGGGTGCCGGGGATGCTGTCAAACAAGCCGCCGGGCAGTTCACCCGTGAGCGAACCGCTCAAAAAGACGCGAAACGATGACGATATCACGACCTTACACCGTCGAAAGAACGATGCTGCCGCCGCTCGCAGCGACATGTGCAAACCAGTGCGGAAGCTGGTTAACAGGCACAGGCCTTCCATGCCGACATTGTCACGCAGCTTCGCAGGCGGCTGGCATCACTTACTTATTGCCGCCACCGTAGTAGTCCGCCTCTGACATGCCTTCCATGCCGGCAGCTTGCATGTCGTCTTCAATCGGCGTCGTCGATTTCACCTCTGCTTCATCCGGTGCCTCGATGCTTCCGGGGCCACAGCCGGAAACAGCAAAACATGCGCACATGACAACCAACCAGGAAAAACGAGCCATCGGAAACCTCCTCGAAAGTGCTGGACAGAAATACAGAACGACGCTCGGGAACGCCAAAGTCAAACAACCCCCTCACGCGACTTACATTAGAGCGACTGAATACACCGAATTCAACCATTCGCCAACAGTGGCTGATACCGCACCGCCTGCGTCTTCAGTGAGTACCACGCCGTTCTCCCGCAGCGACCGATTGCAGAACAACCTGCCGCTTGCAGGCACAGGAATGCCCCATCACCCGCACCACGACAGAAGCAAGTTAAGGGCGGCAAAGCCGGCTTGCGACGTGACGGGGCACACAGACCGGCGCGCACCAGACGCTCGCCGGGTGAGACAAAGACAGGGGCCGCAGATGCACAAGAGGCTGTCTTAATCCGGCATCAGCACCATTCGCTGGATCTGAGGCGTGGATGGATTGGGCGTGCCGCGGATTCTCAACGCGAAGCGGGTTCGGCGATCTCGAGCACTGAGTCAACCGCAACCGGCCCGGTCACCACCTGCGACTGCCCGGAAGGCCACTGCACTGTGATTCGCCTGACTTCGTCTGACGTGCCGAGGCCGAAGTAAAGCGGATAGCTACTCTGCGACAGATATCCGGACTTGCCATCGTGGACTTTCAGGAGACTTCTGTTGGCAGTCTCCACCGTCACTACCGCTCCCAGCCCGTCGCGATTGGATTCGGTTCCTGTCAGGCTGATTTTCAGGTAATGAAACTCGGAGTTCTTTTCCGTCAGATTGCTGACGAGCACCATGGGTTCGGAATTGAAGTCGTTCGTAATAATGTCGAGGTCACCGTCATTGTCCAGGTCGAATATCACGGACGACCGGGAACCGATCGCGCCCCATGCGGCCATCCGGGTAACGTCGGCCCCTCTCGCTCGATACGCCTCAAACAACTCACGATCGTTTCCGGTGACATCCAGTTCAAACCAGGGAATTGCCGTCCTGCCGGCGCGCCGCGGCTCAACACCCAGCAGGTATTCGGCGTCCAGAAATTCGCGACCTTCGTTGTTCAGGAGCACTGAGTTAACGGCGTACCGAAACGGAAAATTCATGCTGGCAGCAATAAACACATCATCAAAACCATCAGCATTCAAATCGCCGGTACTCAGTCCCCACGGCCAGTAAGTCTCTGCCCCAATGCGATCAGAGATCTCCTGATAGCTTCCATCCGGCTGTTTGTGAAACACGGCGTTTCCCATTACATGATTGCCGTCAGAATTCATAACCTCCGGTGACATTTTTTCAATTGAGGTCTTCAGCTTTTCCTCCTCAGGGCCGAATGAATCCGCCATATCCGTATGCATGTCGGTCAGGAAGATGTCGAGCCGGCTGTCATTGTCGAAGTCGAATACATTGATCCCCATCGCTCCCCAGGGAGACGCCGGAAACATCTCACGGCTCTTCCTGACAAATCGCTGGCCATTGTCGTTTTCGTAATATTCGTCGTGTCCCTGCATATTCAGCACATAGAGATCGGGCCAACCGTCTTCGTTGGCATCCAGAGGGCTGGCATCACCAGACCAGGAAAGGTCCTGCAGGCCGACCTTTGCTGAAACGTCGACGAATCGACAGTCTCCCTGATTCTCAAACAGGATACTGCTTTCAGAACGATCGGGTTTCAGATGTGCAACAAAAGCGTCCGGATTGGCAATGTAATACGAATACTCACCGTCGTCCGGACCGGTGAAACGGTCGTTGACGACGGTGGCGATCTCATCTGTTGTGTACTTACCGACGTTCACGAGAAACAAATCCAGCCGGCCGTCACGGTTATAATCGAAGAAGACGGCGGAGGAGGAGTGTCCGTCATAGTCAACGCCGGATGTCGCTGAAATGTCCGTAAACCGTCCCTGGCCATCGTTTTGGAACAGAACGTTGCCGCCGCGCACATTGGTCACGTACAGGTCAGCGTCACCGTCGTTGTCGATGTCAGCGAACGAGGCAGAAACGCCAATGCGATCGCGGACCGCGACCCCCGCAGACTCAGTGATGTTCTCGAACGTTCCATCTCCGACATTTCTCCACAGTTCATTGCCGCCCACCTGTGTCACAAAGTAGACGTCGAGCAACCCGTCTCCGTCTACATCAGCAATTGCCAGCCCGTTGCCGTGGTCGTAATGGCACGCCTTGTGTTCCCGGCCCGCGTCGTCCACGATGCGGTTGCGAAAGGTAATGCCGCTTTCGCGACGACGATCTGTGAACGCGAAATCGTAGAATACGTCAAACCTCTCGACGGTACCAAGCTGCGCTGCGCGGCGTTCACTCACCCATGCCGGATTCAGCAGGTCAGCGGGAATCAGCAACCGTTCCGCCAGCGTTGTGTTGATGTCCTCTTTCATCTGCCCAAGCTCCGCCACGGAACTGCTGTCGTAAAATCCTCTGACGTGGCCCTGGGGATCAATCAGCACAAAATCCGAACTATGCGTGACAGGTACGCCATCAGGCACTGTTTCATCGGCCACCGGCAGTTGAAACCCCTGGCGGATCAATTCCAGCAGTGTGTCCTTTGGACCGGTCAGGAACTTCCAGTGATCCATGTCCGCTCCGGTCGCCGCAGCATAATCCATAAGGACATCCGGCGTGTCGTACGCCGGATCGACGGTAATGCTCAGTATTCTGATGTCATTCCATGCGGGGTGGCTTTCCCATTCGTCCTGAAGTTCTTTCAGCCTCGCTGTTTGCGTCGGACTTGTTGTCTGACAACGCGTGCAGATGATGTTCACAATGCACGCCCTGCCCAGGAAATGATCTGAACCATAGGGCTGTCCGGAGTGATCCGTCAGCGTAAAGTCCGGAGCACGTATCAGCACCGGTGGCTTTTCAGCCGGCGCTTCAACGCTGCTCCTGCCCGACGCTTCCGGCGCTGCAGTCTCAGTTTCTGCGTCACAGCCACCAAAGACCGCAAGCAGACAGGCGGCGATCAGTTTTTTCATGTTGAACCTCACAGTGGAACGGCCTGCCACAATGACCCCAACGACTGCTCGAGAGACCGGGCCGGTTGCTGCACGGTTGCGGCGGGGCTTTGTACTACTGTCATTATGGTTGATATCCCGCGTCTGAATACTCCGCTGCACGGGGCACAAACGAGCCATCAAAGTCGGGATCTGGCGCATCAAGCGTATTTAATAACGGATCAATCGTCCCGCGCAGATCACTGGTGCTTCCGCCAAGCAGGCAGTGGCGCACACCTGACCCGTCCAGAATATCAAGCTCGTACCGGTGCCCCGGAGAAATTCCACCGGCCAGCGTATTCTTCCAGAAGATGCAGTTTGTGTACGCGTTTCCTGCCCCCTTGTCGTCAGCACCATTCCAGTTGCCGGTGAATGTGCAGCGATCGACAGTGACACGCGAATTCGGAAAGACGGTCAACGCGCCGCAGCCGTGCTCCTCGTTGTAGGGATTCTCTGAACCACCGATATAGTTCTCGCCGGTATTTGAAATATTGCCCACGAACAGGCAGTTGGAGATATCGGCGGAACTTCCCGGAAGAACATCAACGGCAGAACCGGTAATCTGGCACCGATTGTTGCGAAAAATGCAGTTTCTGATGGTCACTGGATTCTCGCTGAACCCCGACTGCTCAATCGATATGCCGCCGCCACAGGGACTGGTGTAATTATCAGTGATTTCCATATTGAGGATGGACGGGCAGGACTCTCCAAACACCTTGATTCCGCCACCATCCGCGTAGAAGAACAATCCCTTGACGAGTCCGCGGTTCTTTGGGGCGTCCGGCTCAATGGAGTCAGCCCCTTCGGCCGTCATCACGAAGTTGTTCGCTCCTGTGACGGTGAACCCGCGCACGATCGTTTTTCGGGTAATGCCATCGCCGAAAAAGATGACGTGGTTCACGACTGCGGGATAGCTCTCTGCCCGTTTGTCGGCGATGTCTTCGTTCGCCGCAGTCAGAATGACTTTCCCGCTGGCCTCAAGCACAACACCATCGTGATTGCGATTAAACCAGATCAAAGCCTGGCCATGACTCGGCGGGCGATATGTTCCGGCATGAACGCGGACCGTCTTGTTGACCGGATCTCCTGCGGCGGATTCAATCGCTGCCTGAATGCTGTCACCCGGCTGAACGTGGTAGACGCCATCATCCCCCGGAGACACTTCCGGAAAGCGCGAAGGCGTCGTACTTTGAAAACATCCGCCAAGCAACCCGAGGACGAGTCCGCACAACAGCACCCTATTGGCACAGACTGTCATTGTAGTGTCTCGTACCATGAGTCAAAAGTCGACGCGCGCTCAACAACGATTTTTCCCATGTGCTCATCATGAAACAGCCGCACGCCGCACAAAGGATCAGCCGTGATATCAAGCGATCGTTCCTCCATTATGCGAAACGTCAGGTGATATGTGAGTTCAGGAATTGCGATTTGTCGCAGGTCGAGTTCCGGGATCGCAAACGTGTAGACGTAGTCATCGCTGGTGATCAGGAACTCAATGTCTCGCTCCACCGGCAGGTGGAGCTCGTTCTCAACACGCACGTCATCTGACGTGTTGAATTCAGCGTCAGGCCCGGGAAAGCGGAATCGCCAGAAATATTCGTGCCCCACGACCAGGACGCGTATGGGGGTGTCGAGCGAGGTCGGTGACCAGGCGGCCACCGACGCTGTCACGGGTTCGCGCGCGGCAGGGAACTGCCACAGAACCGAGGTGGTGGCAGCAAAGAGGCACAGCGCCATGAAACAAAGTACGACCAGTGCTCCCGACAATGTCCTGAGTCTCATGGGGCTGTCGCCTTCACCCAGGTCCGCAACGGTCGACAGTGGCGCGCATTTTCCATGAATTCGTCCGAACTCAGCATCTCGTGTCAGCCCCCTGAAGACCTAACTGGACAGCGCTAGGTTCCGTGAGCGGCACGGCGCTAGCCGCCGGTTTTTCCCAGCGTTTTTCCATG
>CAZHET010000037.1:0-5747 GCA_964531585.1 uncultured Planctomycetaceae bacterium
ACGTACGGCAACGAATTCGCCCAGTTCGGCCGAAAGAAAATGCCAGCCCCGCTCGATGTGGCGTTCCAGACTGGCCGCCTTGTACTGCGTGACAACCAGGATCTGACGCACGCCGCTGTTAATGCAGTTCGACAGCGTGAAATCGATGATGCGGAAGCAGCCGCCAAACGGGACGGCCGGCTTACTGCGGTCTCGCGTCAGTGGTTCCAGTCGGGACCCTTTACCGCCGGCAAGGACAACAGCCAGTACGTTGCTCATGAGATAATCCGTTCTCTGGTACCGAATTCGTTGGTCGCTTTGGGTGAACTCTGCTCATTGTATCGTGGCAGCGGATTTTGGTCGAACGCAACCTGATCGCCGGGCCACGATGATTCTCGCCCGCCCCGCGACGCGAGCAAACACGATGACTTTCGGCGGATCGTCGCCCGTCGGAAGTTTGCGTCGCAAGGCGCTCGCATCGACCGAAACCCGGCGGCACTTGATTTCATAACTGCACGACGCTCGACCGCGCAGATAGCGTTTCAGGTCGCGGACGTTGCCGCTGAGGACCGCTTCGACTTCGAATGCGGTGACGAATGCCGAATCGATGTTCGTGTCACCCGTCAGGTATTCGTCTTCGCTGTCGAGACGCTGCAGGTGAAGCTTGTCCGCGACGACGTCCAGCAGGCCGGATCGAACGACCGCGGGATCCGGATCGAAGAGCCACGGTCCGACTTCATCTGCGGCCGGACACCACGCTGACAGCGGATCGGCCGCGATCGTCTCGCCGGCCGGCAGGATCGTGGCACGAAACGAGCTTTCCGAGGACAGGCTGCCGAACCAGACTGTGGCTTCGCGGCATTCGCCGGCAAGGCTGATGAGTTCGATTTCGCAGCCGGGAAATTTCTGCATGAAGTTGCTGGCCGGCCCGAGCTTGATGGCTCCTCCGGCGGCGGTTTCGACAAGCTGCTGCATCCACGCGAGGTCCGGGCAGTATTGCTCCAGCCGTTTCGTCGGCCTGTCGCGTCCGGCTCTGCGATCAGGGTCGAGATGCACAAGTTGGCCGGCAAGATTGAGCTGGCGTACATCCGCAGCGACGGCCTGAATGCAGGCGGCCGGATTCCAGACGTCGAGATTCCAGCGGCAGCGCTGCAGCATCGCTGGATCGTTGTCCACGATGGTGACGGGCCCGCGGTCCGCTAGCGCCGCTGTGTCGCAACCAATGCCGCTGCACAGATCCAGTACCAATTTACCCGCCGGAAATCTCTGAGCCTTGTGGCGCGCCACTTCCCACGCCGTCGCCTGCTCCAATCCAACGCGAGTCAGCCACAATCTGTGCGATTCGGGCAACCGGCCCTGTGCCTTCTGCCGAGCATCCGCGACCGAAAGCGCGGCGCGCACCAGGTCATCCTCGAAGCGTGTTCGCAATTGTCCCTGAACGGCGAACTCAGAGCCTGTCGCTTCCGAGATGGCTTCGAACAGTGCCGGGGTACCCCTCAGCCGGTGCAGCACTTCAATTGCGGTCATGCGCACGAATCGTCATTGAGTGCCACAAGTCCGGTCAAGAAATGCAGTGAGTTCGCCGGATGTTGATGCGGACTTGCTGAGTTTAAGCAGACCAGTCAGCGATTCGACCGAATGAACTGCCCCCAGACGGTTACCAATCGACTGAGCGTCCTGTGGAAACCGCAGCTCCAGCACGGCTCGAATTCCGGTTCGCAGCCCCTCTTCACGTCCCTCAGCACGTCCACGCTGAAGGCCCTCTTCAAGTGCTTCGTTGCGCCACTGCTGAGCGATTGTCGGCATTAGTTCTTCTCCCGAGCGGCCCAGATTCTGTCGAACCGCGATTGTCAGTTGTTCTTTGTCGCCTCTGTCGGTGGCCGACGATATGTATGTCAATAACGTCACCAGAGAGGCCAGGCCAGCCGGCTGCTGCATCAGATCGCGGAACAGGCCGAGGATTTCTGGCAGCCGATCGGCGAATTCATCCCGTGCAATGTACTTGAGCGTCAGCAATACGGCCCGCGTCAGAGCAGCGCCCCTGAGTTCCTCGTCAGTCCACGCGCCCAGATCACAAATCTGATACGAGAAGTCCGGCACGTAGCCTGTCAATTCGTCAGATGGCCGCAGCAAGTCTCGCATTGACCGAGCTGCTGACCACTGCCGTCTTCCATGATAGACAACCAACGGGATGACCGGACAGAGATTCTGTTTCTGCCGATGCTGCTGTTCCCAAATTCGCACAATGTACCGCAGCAACTGAAACACCGTCAGGCGGTCCGCAGTGCTCTTATGCTCAAACAGCTTATGCCTTTCCAAGCAGTGCCTGATAGGCTCCGTCGCCGAGTGTACCCGGCAGGTAGAAGTGCTGCTCGACCAGCCTGAGTCCGTTAACGGCTGCCACGACGTCGCGAATCAGTTCCGTCGTTTCTTCCGGTTCGATGCTGCAGGTCGAGTACACAATCCGACCGCCGGATCTGACTTTGTCGAACGCGGTCAGCAGCAGCTTCGTCTGCAGAATGACGAGTTCCGGAAGATCGCCCTCGCGGAAACGCCAGCGAGCTTCCGGGCGGCGCGACAGAACTCCCGTATTGGAGCAGGGCACGTCGACGAGCGCTGCAGCGAAGTCGTCGTCAGGAATGTCACGCGCGTCGCGTTCGATCAGTGTGGGCACAACCGACGTCATGCCCAGTCGCGCGACATTCTGGTGAACTCGCCGCAGTCGGGCTTCGTTGACATCGCAAGCGATGATTCTCGCTGCGTTGTCGCTGAGTTCCGCAAGATGGCAGCTCTTCCCGCCGGGAGCCGCACACAGGTCGAGAATGCGTTCGCCCGGCTGCGGATTCAGCAGGAATGCAGCCTTCATCGCTGATTCATCCTGCACCGACCACAATCCTTCCGCAAATCCGGGAAGCGTATCGACTCGCGATGCGTGCCGGAGTCTTAATGCGTTTAGCGACGTTCCAGGCAGAACCTCAACACCGGCACCGGACAGAAGGTGCTGCACTTCAACCGTCGATGTTCGCAACGGATTGATTCGAATGCTGACGTTTGGCGAATTGATGCTGTGAAAACAGACCTTCAGCAGTTCCGGAAGTTCAAAGCGACCAGTCCAGCGCCTTGCCAGCGAATCTGGCAGCGAAAAGGCATCGGCAATGTACTCCGCCAGATGCAGTGTCGGATCAGCGAACACGCGTGATGCAAGCTGCCGGAACTGCCCGTCAGAAGTCGGCACCAGCTCTGCCGCAAGCCGCACACCGCTCATCGCATCCTCTTCACTCGTTCCGGGGCTGAGGCCCGGAACAAGCGTTCTTACAGGCTCAGCCCGCTGCTGGCGATCGTCAGGGTCGGGTACGTCCTGCTCAGCCACATCGACGGAGGCAGATCCTTCTGTTGTTGCGCTGCGAAGCAGAGTGTCGGCGGGCGTGACAAGCAGTCGGGCGATGTTTCTCAGCACGCCGTTCGCAAAACCAGTCCAGCGGCTGCGCTGAAGCTCCTTCGCCAGCTCCACCGTCGTATCCACGGCCGCGTGGTCCGGCGTGCGGGCAAACACAAGCTGGTACGTCCCCAGTTGCAGCAGCCGCCACAGTTCCGGCTCGACGTCCTGTCGCGGTCGCGAAATCTGTGACTGCAACAGCGCGTCGAGCGTACGCCGACGCCTGACAACTCCGGAACAAAGGTCGACAGCAAGCGCGCGTTCCTGGCTGCTGAGTTGCTGTCGCCCGTCCAGCGACGCGAAAATGTCTGTCAGAAAGCGCCCCGTGTGCTCGTGTTCCTCGAGCACGACCCACGCCAGAAGTCGTCCCGACGCGATGTCGGAAACCGACACAGACTGCGCACGGTCCTGCGTCACGTCTTCGCGTTTTTGTTTTGAATGGCGATTCCAGCGAGGTCGACCGCGATTTGCGTGCCTGCCGCTCATTGGCGAACTCCGCGGCACAACGCGTCCAGGTCCGCAAAGTAGTTCGGATACGTCTTCGCCGTACATCCGGGGTCGAGAATCCGGATACCGTCGGCCTTCAGACCAAGCAGTGAAAAGCTCATTGCCATTCGGTGATCGTCATAGGTGCTGATGTCCGCAGGCTGAGGCTTCGCGGGATGTATGGTCAGTCCGTCAGCAAACTCGCTGGCACCGATGCCAGCTCGACGAAGTTCGCAGACGACAGCCGTGATTCGATCGGTTTCCTTGTGTCGCATGTGTTCGACATTGCGGATCGTTGTCGGCGAATCGGCGAATACGGCGACTGCCGCCAGAGTCTGGGCTGTGTCGCTGATGGCGTTCATATCGATGTCGATCCCGTGCAGTGGCCGACCGACCACTGTGACGGAATCATCCTCCCAGCGAACTTCGCAGCCCATCTGTTCAAGGGCGTCGACGAAACCAACGTCACCCTGCAGCGCACTTCGTGACAGGCCGTTCACCGTGACTTCGCCACCCGTGACCGCGGCAACTGCGAAGAAATAGCTGGCCGCTGACGCGTCCGGTTCGATGTCATAACGTCGGCCCTGGTACGCCTGCGGCTCGATCAGGAACGACGAAAGGTCCGGCGGAAAAGCCACTTCAACCCCGAACGATCTCATCATTTCCAGAGTCATCGTGACATAGGGTTTGGAGACCAGTTCGCCGTCCACCGTCAGCTCAATCGGTTCCGCGGCGGCCGGAGCACTCATCAGCAGACTGCTGAGAAACTGACTGGAAATGTCGCCACGAATCATCGCCGTTCCGCCGCTAAGCCGACCGAGCGAACCGTCGACGATCACCGGCGGGCAATCGCTGCCCGCCTGCTCACATTCAACGAACGCGCCGAGCAGGTTCAGCGTCCGTACCAGATCGCCGATCGGACGCTGTCGCATTCGGTCAACTCCGTCCAGACGGTAGCGCCCGCGTCCCAGCGAGCACAGCGACGTGAGAAACCGAATGCTGGTGCCGCTGTTTTCCAGCCACAACGTCGCGTGATCGCATTCCAGCCGGCCTCCGCAGCCAGCAACATCGCACTTCGCGGCGGACGCATCGTGCGAGACGTGAAGCCCAAGCCGTTGCAGGCTTTCAAGCATCACCTGCGTGTCCTGACTGTCGAGCATCCCCGTCAGCGTCGAAGTGCCTTCCGCCAGCGCCGCCAGAATGAGCGCGCGGTTCGTGATGCTTTTCGAACCCGGCGGCCGAATCGTGCCGCGCACAGGGCCGGAAACGGGGACAATGGAAACGGCGTCGGTCATCAGATTCCCAGCACGCTCTTCAGCCCGACGCAGCGCCGCCACGCCGACAACTGCCCGAGATGCAGCATGGCGTGAGTCGTCATCAAATGCGTCAGCAGGTCGCCAGTGGTCGGAAACTGCTCAGGAAAGAACGGTGTTGAGTTCGGCTGCAGCAGCGTGCTTTCGGAATCTGCCGCTTCCACCAGATCCAGCAACCGGTCGTAGGTCCGCGAGACCGTCGCCAATAATTCGTCCTTCGACGGATACTTTGAACGATCGTCAACCGGAGTCGACCCCGGCCCGAACATCGCCATCCAGGCTTCGTCGGTGGCAAAGTCTTCGCCGAGCAGTTGTGCTCCCAGATCGGCAGCCAGAGCCACATGCCCGACAATCCACGCGGGATGGTTCATGCCGGGGTGTGGCAGCTTTGTCATCTGCGAATCGTCGATGTCCGCGAGCAACAGCTCGCAGTATTTTCGAGTAAAGTGAAACGCGGTGATGACGCTTTTCATAGTGATGTTCCTCCTGTTGAGTCGAATCACCCGTGGTCGCAGACCAGGCCGTCTGTCGAG
>CAZHET010000037.1:5847-22828 GCA_964531585.1 uncultured Planctomycetaceae bacterium
GTCGTCGACCACGGGTTAAACCTGAGGCTGCTTCGGAATCAGTTTGTCCAGAATTCCGTTGACAAAGCTGGTGGAATTCTCACCGCCGAATTCGCGAGCCAGTTCGATAGCTTCATCGAGTGCAACTGCTGCCGGAGTATTCCTGTGGTGCATCTCATAAATCGCCAGCCGCAGCACGTTTCGGTCCGTCGGAGCCATCCGGTCCAGCCGCCAGTTCTGAGCCACCGACGTGATCATTTCGTCAAGCTGATCGCGCACTTCCCGAACGCCACGAAACAGATCCCAGGCGAATTCGACAAGCTCATCCGTCTTCAATTGCTCGGTGATCTCCTCCTGAATCCGCGGCACATCGGCATCGGGATTCTGGTCGATCAGATACAGCATCTGCAGCACAACTTTTCGAGCGTCAGAACGGCGAGGCATGAGATCACATTGTAAAAGAACAAAGTCGGCGAATGGCGGGCGGAACTGTAGGGCGTCGGCACCTGCCGAACAAGTCGGCAATCGAGTCAGCGGGCACAACCGACAGCGAAGACGCTACTGCATCAATTCATTGCATCGACAAACTCGTCGACGGTCAGGCCGGAAGAACGAATCAGGCTGCGAAGAGTTCCCTTTGCGACTTACTTGTGATCCGGAATTGACGGAGTCGCCGGATGATTGTCGCGGACCAGAATCATGTGACTGCCGTTCTGTCGGACTTGCGTCCAGCCGAATAGTTTGAACGCCTTGACGACTTCTCGGCCACTCATCGCGGGCAACCGGGCCATCAGGCAGTGACCTCCACCTGACGTGTTTCCACCGTCAGCGGCATTCCTCGTTCCGACCGTACCTCAAGGCATGTCTTGATGGCGTCTTCGATGTTCGTCAGAGCTTCTTCCTTGGTCTGCCCCTGGCTGACGCAGCCGGGAATTGACGGGCATTCAATAACCCAAATGCCGTCTTCATCGCGATCGATCGTTACCAGAAATCGCACGGATTCTTCCCCCAGAATGCGGATGTTGCATGGCGGCTTTGTGCGTCCCGCACGATGGTCCGCAACCGCCAAATCCGCAAGCCGATCGAGCCGCCCGTGACTTGCATCGTCCGTGATCTGCTGATCCCGCTGAGACGAGTCGAAGTCGAGGAACCACTCATGGAATCGCGCGAGTTCGTTAGGGGGCAGGCGGGCGACCGTTTGTTCGCGTTCTTTGGCCGTCATGCGATTCCCTGTAAATAATGTTGCCCGCTAGCGACACCCGCCGTCACGAACGTCAAAGTCACCCTGGCCGGTGGGCACGGTGGATCTGTATTTGCCAGATAGGCTTGGCTGGTCGCACACCGAGCGATATGATTGCTTGCTGGCCCTTTACTGACCCCATCCCGTTGCCAATGAAAAGGCTTGAGCTATGGCTGAACCACATCTTCGCAGGGGCGAAAAAATTCCCGGCTCTCGTTATTTTCGTAACTACTGTTGTGAGTGTAACGCTGCCATCCGGGTCTCGACCTTTGTTGAGAAGAGTAAACCATTTTGTGCGAACTGTCGCCCGTCGTTCGGTGTTGAAAACTCGCCGATGGACGGCACCCATGTCGATGCCTTGCCACGCGCACACGAAGCACGTCCCGAGGCGATAAAAGTCAAAATGGGTAAGACACAGTCATAGTGATGTTTGACCGCCGTCTGCACTGCGTTGCTTCCCCCGATACGATGTGCAGTGCTTAGCCTCCGACGCAGTAGAAAAGCCGGTTTGCTTCCGTTGGAATTTGCCTGCAATCAGCGGTCTCGAGGTGGATACCAGTATTCATCCTCAGCATTTTGTCGGTCTTGGTAAGCCATCGCGAAGCCGTCACCATCGGCACGTTCGACTGCATAAATTAGTCCCGAGTGAAGTACAATCAACTGTTCGTTTTTGCTCCGACCGCGTGTCTTCAGCGCCTCTCGTGTCGCAACCCAATCTTCACATACGATGCCGAGCGGCTCAAGTCTAAGCAATGAGCGGAAAAAAAGTGTCTGACCCCAATTGCCGGGAACCGGCCCTTCGGGTGCTTCGCACAATTGGGGGTCAGACACTTATTTTCCGCACGATCCTAAGCTCGTTTCGAAACAGCCGATAGATATGGAAGTCTGCCATGTATTGTCTTCCGTGGTCTGATATCCGGGAATACATCAGTTTACCGAACCCGTAACCATGGACCGGTGGTCCGATCACTAAAGATCCTTCGTCAACAAATTCACCATCGCAGTCGCCGCCGACAACATCGCAAGTCACGACTGATGTGCTAACACATTCTATCAACGCCGACCAGAGTCGCCTATCGACGACGATATGTTGTGCGACTTCGTCTCACCACTTATTCGACGGTCGTCCGTTCGACGGAATCAGACTGGAGAGTTACATGCCAACCAACAGTAAAATCATTCCAGGGATTGTCAGGAACGGCGTTGTCGTGCCTCAGTCCGACAGCGACTTGCCCGACGGAGCCCACGTGAACATCGTATTGCAGCCGGCCGAAGTCACGCCCGAATTGAAGGCGGAATTCGATGTGTGGGAGAGAGCCGGAGACGAAGCCTGGGCCATGATCGACAAGTGGGAAAGTGAAAATCAGTGAATATCGGCGACATCCACTGGGTCGATTTGCCCTCCGGTGGCGGCAGGGAGCAAGCGGGCCGCAGGCCCGCGATCATCGTGCAGGATGAGAGATACGCCGGTGACCTGCCGACAGTTTTCGTGATACCGCTGAGCAGTACAAGGAAAGCCTTGCGTTTCCCTGGTACTGCCTTGATCGCGGCGACACCCGCGAGTGGATTGCGAAACGATTCCGTTGCGATGGTGTTTCAGTTCCGAGCGATTGATCGCAAACGCATCGGCGGGCAACTGGGATACATTGCTGACGACGAACGACTCGCTGTGTTCACGGAACTGCGAAAGCTCACGGGGCAGTCTGACTAAACGGGGTCGGTTACAGGGTTCGCCAACGTGGCCTTGAGCAGTCACGAAATCTGTTTCAGCAGATTCACCATCTCAATGGCCGCCAAAGCTGCCTCCGTACCTTTGTTGCCGACTTTGCCGCCGGCTCGGTCGAGAGCCTGGTCCATGCTTTCGCAGGTGATGATGCCGAACGTCACCGGAACGCCGGTTTCCTGCGTGATTCTCATGATTCCCGCCGCGACCTGGCTGTTGATGTATTCGTGGTGCGTGGTCGCTCCCTGGATGACGGCTCCCACGCAGATGACGGCCGAGTATTTGCCGCTGGATGCGAGTTTCGAGGCTGCCAGCGGGATTTCGTATGAGCCGGGCACCCAGACAACATCCACTTTGTCGTCATCGCCGCCCAGCCGTGTGATGGTGCCGAGTGCTCCATCGACGAGTTTCGACGTGATCAGGTCGTTAAAACGCGACACGACAATCGCGAACGTCGCGTCGGTGGCGGTCAGGATGCCTTGGATGGTGTTGGGCATTGGGATATGGCTCGACCGGAATGCGTTTAGAAATTGTACGATGGCCGTCCGAGGCCGTCGGGCTGCAATTCGACGGCCTCGGACGGCCATCGTACGAGTTAGTCCAGATTCATCGACAACAGAAACTCTTCGTTGCTCTTCGTGCGCTTCATGCGATTCACCAGTAGCTCCATCGCTTCGACCGGATTCATGTCGTTCAACACACGGCGAAGAACCCAGGCGAGTTTTAGCTCCTCTTCGTTCATCAGAAGTTCTTCGCGGCGGGTGCCCGATCGATTGACGTCGATTGCCGGCCAGATACGTTTTTCGACCAAACGCCGGTCGAGGTGCAGTTCGGTATTTCCAGTGCCTTTAAACTCCTCGAAAATCACTTCATCCATGCGGCTGCCGGTGTCAACCAGAGCCGTCGCAACGATTGTCAGGCTGCCGCCTTCTTCCACGCAGCGAGCAGCCCCGAAGAAGCGTTTTGGGTGCTGGAGTGCTCCCGCGTCGACACCGCCGGAAAGGGTCTTGCCGGAATTCGGGATTTCCGTGTTCCATGCTCGGGCGAGCCGTGTGATGGAGTCGAGGAAAATGATGACATCGTGGCCGTATTCGACCATGCGTTTGGCTTTTTCGATCACCATTTCCGACACCTGAATGTGCCGGGACGTGGGTTCATCGAACGTGCTGCTGACAACTTCGCAGTTGTCGCCTTTCAGCTTGCGTTCCATGTCGGTGACTTCTTCCGGGCGTTCATCGATCAGCAGGACGATGACGTAGGCTTCGGGATGATTTTTCAGTACGGCACCGGCCATTTGCTGCAGCAGAACAGTCTTGCCGGCTCGCGGCGGCGAGACGATCAGCCCGCGCTGGCCGAGGCCGATCGGAGCGATCAGATCGACGACTCGCGTGCTGAGGTGTTCGGCGTTGTCGCCGAGCCGCAGACGTTTTTCCGGGTGCAGCGGTGTCAGGTCGTCGAAGAACACTTTTGCCGTCAGGAGGTTCGGGTCCTGACCGTTGATCGCTTCGACTCGCAGCAGAGCAAAGTAGCGTTCGTTTTCCTTTGGCGGACGAATCTGGCCGGCCACGGTGGCTCCCGTGCGCAAGCCAAACCGGCGGATCTGGCTGGGGCTGACGTAGATGTCGTCGGGGCAGGGCAGGTAGTGGTAATCCGGGCTGCGGAGGAAGCCAAATCCGTCCGGCAGAATTTCCAGCGTGCCTTCGCCGAACATCAGGCCGCTGAGCCGCGTTCGTTCCTTCAGGATTCTGAAGATCAGATCCTGTTTTTTCAGGCCATTGTATTCCGTCAGCTTCTCCGCATTCGCGATGTCCAGCAGTTCCTTCATCGACATGCGCTGCAGATCGGCAATGTTGAAATCGGCTGCTTTTGAAGGTGAGAACGCTTCGGAAACGTCCGCATCGTTGATGCCGACGGAAGGCCGACTGTCAATGCGTCGTGTGGTGCTGCTGGTCGAGGACTGACCTTCGGCGGGTTTGGTAGATCGATTCATGGCAGCGACGGGCCTCCGGAGAGAGGGGGAATTGAGACCGGGAGAGTGGGAGAGCCGAGAATGCACCGTCGAATCGACGGCTGATTCGCGGACGTCAGCTAGTAACAGGGGAAGAAAGGTACAAATCCACGGATTGACGCTGATCGAACGCGAAAGAATCGCGAAACGGCAGGACTCCGATGAGGCCGGCCATCCCGGCAGAAGCGAGTTTCCTTAACATTGGATTACCGTCCATCGGCGGCTCCTGTCGGTTTTCCTTCGATAATCCGGCGAAGAACCTGGCCCATTTCTTCCGCCGCGGCTTCGATTGGGCCGGAGTTGTCGATGACGAAGTCTGCCGCGTCACGTTTACGTTTGATCGGGAACTGAGTGGCTTCACGCCGCCGGAGTTCGTCGACCGACCAGCCGCGATCGCGGGTGACTCGTGCCTCGCGAATCGCTCTGGGAGTGTCGATGAATATCAGAGCGTCACAAACCGCGTACCAGCCGGCTTCCAGCAGCAGGGCCGCGTCCAGAATGATGACGTCCACATCGTGCGGCGTCGCTTCAATCTTCTCTTCAATAGCCTTGCGAATTCTCGGGTGAAGGATGCTTTCAAGGTCACGTTTTCTGGTCTGCTGTTCGTCGGACGGCCCGAAGACAAGCTGTGCCAGCCGAGCTCGTATGATGGTGCCGTGTTCGTCGACAACTTCGGAACCAAAGTGGTTCTGGATCTGGAGGGAAATCCCCGCGTCCAGCAATAGTTCATGACCGATCCGGTCGGCGTCAAGAATCTGCAGATTCAGGCAGCGGACGTTTCTGACAACCGACGATTTCCCGGATCCGATGCCTCCCAGAATACCGACAATCGGCGCAACGACAGCGTGACGAGATGGAAGCCCGGAAGACAAGTTGGACTGGTGAGCAGGGGGTGACTACGGGAGAAAGAACTGATCTCGCGAAAGCGAGCAGAGGACTGGACTCGAAAGACGCGGCCGGCGGGAGACGTGGATTGGAGTGAGGACCACGTTTCGCTTTCCGTAATGAAGCGCGTCACTCGTGAGAATCATGGTGGGCAATGGCATCTCGGAAGTCAAACGGTAGACTCCGGTGAAACTGCGAATTGTGGAACCTGACAAGGGAATACCGGGATTGGTGTTGCCACACGGCGATGTGCTGCGTACCCGGTCCGGCCGGGAAACTGTACGGTTCCGCGGCGTCAGGGCAGTGATTTCGTCGTCAGTTCCGCGGCACAGACCGGGCCTCCGCGGGGTAACTCTCTCTCTTCTCTGGCGGCCTGGTATGCGAACACAGAATCACCGAAACACCACACCGGGACACTGCAGAAGGCCCAAACAATAATGGATTCAGAACTTAACCTGAAAATCGACCACGCGGCCGCCCAAGGACACCTCAAGGCCGACGCTCCGGCCAACATCCGAGACTGGTTGTCGAAGGACTGCGTTGCGAAGTATCACGATCGCATCGCCGAACTTGTCAACGCCGGCGACTGGAACACGCTGAATGAACTGTTCTGGACTTCAATCGCGTTCGGCACCGGGGGCCGTCGCGGACCGATGGGAGAAATGGGTCCGGCGACGATCAACGACCGGACAATTGCCGAGTCCGCTCACGGCCTTGCTGCCTATCTCCGCGAATCGGGCGTGACAGACGGGGGGTCGGCCGTCGTGACTTGTGACACCCGGAACAACTCGATGCACTTCGCTCGGCTGACCGCAACGACTCTGGCTGCTCACGGGCTGCGCGTGTACCTGTTCGAGTCGCATCGAGCAACTCCCGAACTGTCGTTTGCCGTTCGACGCCTGAGCTGCGATCTCGGTGTGATGATTTCCGCTTCGCATAATCCTCCGGCAGACAACGGCTTCAAAGCGTACTGGTCGAATGGTGCTCAGGTCATTCCGCCGCACGACAACGGTATCATCCGGCAGGTCGAGCAGGCCGAAGACATTCCGTCGATTGATTACGATCAGGCAGTTCGCGAAGGCAGGATTGAGCTGATCGGCAACGAGATCGACAACGCCTATATCGACGAAGTGGCCGTGCTGAGTCAGTCGAGCTGTCGCGACATCCGTGCGGTGTATACGCCGCTGCACGGCGTCGGTGAAACTTCGATTTTTAAGGTTCTTCTTCGGCTCGGCTTCGACCAGGTCGACATCTTCGAAGCTCAGCGTCAGCCGGACGGCAACTTCCCGAATGTTCCGAAGCACCTGCCGAACCCGGAACTCACCGAAGTTTTCGATCCGGCGATCAAGTGGATCAACGAAACCAACCATAGCGCTGAACTCGTGCTGGCTTCCGACCCCGACGCTGACCGACTGGGCGTCATGGTCCGCGGCGGCGACGCAGTCTTTCATTATCTGACGGGCAATCAGGTGGGAGCACTGCTCACCGATTACCTGCTGCGAAAACGCAAGGCCGCCGGAAGTTTCAGCCCTGACGACTACGTTGTCGAGACGCTGGTCACGACTCCGCTGACGAAAGCCATCGCAGAAGGGCACGGTGCCGTGGCGGTGAGCGAGCTGCTCGTGGGATTCAAGTACATCGCTCAAACGATGGAAGAACGCGGGACGGATCACTTTGTGTTCGGCACGGAAGAGTCAATCGGGTTCCTTGCCGGAACCTACTGCCGCGACAAAGACGCTGCCATCGCCGCGATGTATATCCTTGAACTTGCCGCGGAACTGAAGGCCGAAGGCCGCACGCTGCTGGATCAGCTTGACGACCTGTACCGCCGACATGGCTACCACTGTGAGGGCCAGAAATCGATCTATGCCACCGGCCCCACCGGCAAGGCAAAAATCGACGCGCTGATGCAGACGCTGCGAGTCAAACCGCCAACGCAATTCGGCCCGATTCGATTCGTCGAGGTCGCGGATTACAAGACCGGCCGCCGCAGCAACATTCCCGGTGGCGAACTGCTCGGCCCGATAGAGGACCCGCGCGGCGACCTGCTGATTTACAAGTCCGCCGTCGATCAGCCGGTTCGCGTTCAGATTGCGGGCCGTCCTTCGGGCACGGAGCCGAAGATCAAATTCTATTTCTTCTGCCAGTCTGACCTTCCCGCCGGAGAAGATCTGGCTCAGGCCAAAGGTGCCGGCGACAGCGTGATGAAGGAAGTACAATCGGCGCTCGGTGAGTGGGCGGAATCGCAGATGGCTGACTAATCCGGCGGCGTCACACCGCATTCGCTTCTGCAGTTTCGTCCACGGCAACTGCCATTGTGTCACGCATACAGCCGCGCGGCGAACGCTGGTGGATGATCTCCAGTGCGGCCAGACGGTAGGCTTCTGCCATGGTTGGAAAGTTAAAAACTGTGGTGGCGAAGGTGTCGATCGGCAGATTTCCGACCATCGCCATCTGGCCGGGGTGAATGAGTTCGGCGGCTGAATCTCCGGCGATCTGAATTCCCAGCAATCGTTCTCCGCGACCGTCCGCGACAAGCTGCAGCAGGCCGCCATCCGATGCCTTGATGTGGGCTCGCGCCAATCGGTCAAAGGAAACGCGGCCGACAAGTGCCGCTCCGTGCTTTGCGATTGCCTGTTTTTCGGTCAGGCCGATCATCGCCATTTCCGGGATCGTATAGATGCCGGTGGGAATCAGGTCGGCCGATGACGGCTGCGTTTCGTTCAACGCGTGACAAACTGCACGACGCCCCTGTTCCATGGATGTCGACGCCAGAGCCGGCGGTCCGATGGTGTCCCCGACGCCATAGATGTGGGGAACCGCCGTCTGACAGAACGCGTTGATATCCAGCAGGCCCTGGTCACTGACTTTCAGTCCTGCGTTTTCGATGTTCAGAGAATCCAGATTTGCGATTCTGCCGGTCGCGGCCAGAGCCTTGTCAGTCCGGATGATCTCGCCGGAGTCGAGTTTCACTTCGACGCTCTTGATTCCATCCCACGTCACCGACTGGACGCTGCATTCGCCTCGGAACAGTCCGCCGTTTGCCCGGAAATGATTCAGGAAGACGTCAACGAGTTCAACATCCAGAAAGCCAAGCGGCCCCGGCCACTTGTCGATGATGATGACTTCAACGCCCAGTGCTGCAAACGTCGACGCATATTCGCAGGCAATCACTCCGCTGCCCAGAACAGCCAGGGATGCCGGCAGGTAGCTCATGGACAGAATCGAATCACTGTCCAGGATGTTTTCATGATCGACGGCAATGTGGGGCGGGGTTCGCGGACGAGAACCGGTCGCCACGACGATTTTATCTGCCCGCACAGTCCATGACTGCCCCGATACGGTATCGATCCTCAGTTCGTGCGGGTCAACAAACGAAGCTCGGCCGCAGGCACGTTCCGCGCCGGCCATTTCCAGGCAGCACTCGGTTGCATCCTGGTGAGCCGTCACGACCTGATCCAGGCGAGCCATCAGGCTCCAAATGCTCAGCCGACTGTCATGAGTCACGTTGTAGACGCCGCCGCTGCGGCGTCGGAATGCGGTCAGTGTCACCGCAGTTTCGCGAAGTGTCTTGCTGGGGATCGTGCCGTACTGCACGCACGCTCCGCCGACTCGTTTTTCGCGTTCGACAATCAGCACGCGAGCACCACGGCGACCGGCTTCAATGGCCGCATTCTGGCCAGCCGGACCACTGCCAATCACGACGATGTCATAGTGATTGCTGGGCGCGATCATGATGTTGACTCCACCCATTCAAGGATTTCCTGAGCCTTCGTGACAATTTCCGCAACCTGTTCAGGATACAGATTCAGCACAGCAATCATCGGATGCTGGAGTGCGGCGGAATCCGGCGACGCGGTTCCGTCGAGCGTATGCTGAGCCAGGTCAACGGCCAGATTGACGATGCGGGAGTTTTCACCGCAGCTCGTCGATTCAAGCGGTCGCTGCTGGTACATCACGGCCTCGGACAGCCGGGCGGGCAGCTCCCAGTTCCGGATCAGCCGCGCTGCCAGGGGAACACGATGTTCATCGGCGGCCCGCAGAATTTCGTCGTCCCCGTCGTTAATTTCCTTGCGCCGGCGTCGGTCGGACAGCGCCTGCAGCAGCACCGGTCGGCCGATGTCATGCAGCAGGCCCGTCATGAATGCTTCTTCGACGTTTAGCCTGCGGACACGAGCGATTTCCTGAGCGAACGCAGCCGCCGCCAGCGAATGCCGGAACGACCTGCGCACCACGTCTTCGAAACCATCGACATCGAAGATGCGCGTCTGGCAGTGGATGAGCACGACAATTTCACGGACACGCAGCAACCCCAGCCGGGCCAGCGCCTGCTGAATGGACGAGACTGTCTGACCACTGCAGTAGCGAGTCGAGTTGGCGATTCGCAGCAGGTGCCCCGCCAAAGACTGATCGCGCCGAATCAGTTCGACCAGGTCGCGCGGTTCGCAGTCAATGTCATTCGTCAGCCGCAGCAGCTTTGCCGCGACTTCAGGCAACACAGGCAGGTCATTGTCGTCGGCGTCGAGGATGGAGTGGACTGCCTGGTCGAGTGACACGGCATGTGTGGCATTCGGCGGGGAGGCTGTTGCATTCATCGATGGCCTGCTTTCGTTACAGAAACCACGGCGGCGACCGCGCGCAGCCGCGAATCGACGTGTTTTCTGAAGGCAGTCATCGGCCGGTCACCGCTGCGTCTGAGAGAATGTTGCCGATTCATCGTGCCGGTGCGGGGTTTGCCGCGGCATTCGCACGGCGTTCAACGATTATCCGGAACGCCGGAATATCGAAAGACCGCGTTTTCGCTGGGGGAAATTACGACGTGCTGTGGCGCTTGATCAGCAGCGTCACATCGCGGCGCGGACGGACTTGTTCTGCGTGCAGACGGGCGGCGACCCAGTCCCAGGTCGATGCAGAGAAAAAGCAGACGTGAGTCGGGTCGGTCTTGTAGTGCCACGTCGCGAAGTCTGCAGGTTTCGGCAGCGGCTGAGTCATAATTCCCAGCAGACCACCGGGTTTCAGGCAGCCCCACAATTGCCGCAGAACCACTCCCGGCGAATACAGGTGCTCGACCACTTCCGATGCGGTGATGAAATCGAACGAGCCGTTAAGCACAGCCGGATGAGGCTCGTAGAATGGATCATGAATTGCCATTCGATGACCGGCTTCTTCGAACATCACGGACATCGTTGGCCCCGGGCCACAACCGAAATCGAGTCCCGAACTGTGCGGCGGAATGACTCGAAGCACCGGCTGCACCAGTCGATCAAGGAACGAGCGATACCGCGGATCGTCGGGAGAATTCTGGTGAAAGTCGTAATGTGTTTTCTCGTCAGCCGCTGACAGATGAAACTCCGGCGGAACGAACACCAGGTCACAAACGGAGCACTGCAGGTAGCTGCGATGTGCATCCGCCTGAAACGGCGCGACGTCGGTATATTCACAAAGAGGGCAGCGTTCAGACGACAGAGCGAGAAATTCCAGGTTCCGGGGTTGAAGACGTCAGGATCGCCGTTGACGCGGTCAAAGGCTGGTTCCGTTCACCGTATCGTTTAACGCGCCCCCTGAAAACCTGAACGCTGGAATTCCGTCGCTTCACGATTGGCCCGCGATGCTGCGTTCTTCCTGCACCATTTCGAACAGGTGATTGGGGATCTCGAAGCCGTCGGCCTGTTCCATCTGTTCGCGATCGACGATGCGGCAGAGTTCATCCAGATCGATCGCGGCGCATTTGCCATCGACGCGGATCAGTTCGGCGATCCCGGACGGACACTGCATGAGCTGGTCGGGCAGCAGCGCCGCCATCGTCACCGGAAACAGCTTGAAGAATTCCATTTCCGGCCGGCCCAGCGTTGTTTTCAGCGAATGGTGATAGAACAGCGCACACACGAGGTCATCGGGGAAGTGCCACTTCTGAGCGACCAGTGCTGCGGCTCCGGCGTGGGTCCAGCCGAAGGTTTCCTGTTCCCAGTCGATGATCTCCCGGCCTGCCTTCGCCTCGTATTCCATGAACAGGATGTAGTCGGAATCGAACTGATTGGTCATCGCTGGGAGCATGAAGTCCTGCAGCAGCCCTCCCATGAACGCCAGCCCGGCGTCGAGCTTCAGATGCGTGGCGGTGGCTCTGGCGAACAGCCCGCGCTGCAGGGATTCATTCCAGAACTTGCGGTGATTCAGCAGACGCGATTCCATCGCTGCGGTGGCCGCTTTGACACCGGCGGCGATCAGGTACGTCTTGGCCGCGCTGAGTCCGATGTGAGAAATCGCCTGAGCGACGCTGCGAATCGGGTTCTTCAGGCCGAAATTGGCGGAATTCACGTAACGCAGAATCTCGAAAGTCAGCCCCGGACAGGTTTCCACAATGGCGGCCAGTTCCGGCACTTCAGCGTCCGGGTTCGCCGACTTGTCGACAAATTCGGTCACCGCCTGCGGCAGCGCGGGGATGTCGATGTCGTCGGGAAATTCCAGCGACGCCAGTTCCTGCAGAGCACCGGCTCGCAACTGCGACCAGTTCAGCGACCAGTTCAGCGACTCAAGAGGTTCCGTTGCCGTGGACTCCGTTGTGGTGGTCATCGTCGTGCTCGGTGATCGGTGTCGGAATAGTACGTTGAGGCGCTGTTCGTGGCGGTGTTCTGTTCGCGCTGTTCGTTTGCTTCAGGTCATCGGTCAGAGTTTGCGGCTCTTGCCGAAATTCATGCGCGAGGCCGCGACTTTCCAGCGACTTCCGTGGCTACGTGATATTGCCCGTGCCGAATTCAGAATTTGCCGCCCGCCTGTGACGATTCGCGAGCTACCGTTGAGAGGCTGCGGAAACGAAACATGTCCGCACGGGCTGCACGATCCGCAGCGCGAACGCCAGCACAAACCTCGTTCCGGATGCAGCACGATGATGCAGGCTCAGATGACCAGCGGTTCAACCGGCGGCTCCGCCAGCGGCCGGGACTTCTACAGAATCTTCTACGAATGGCCGGTGAGCATCGAACGCAAGGGCGTTCTGATCACTTCGTTCGGTGAGTCCGTTCCGTTTGTCGACTTCATGCTGTGCGGTCACCTGATTCTGGTCGACCGAGGCGTCCCGGATACCGCCGGCTCCCGTCGCGTGATTCTGGACATCGACTCCGTCAAGGCGATCAAAATCACCGACCCGATCGAGATGCCGCGCTTCACGGCGATGGGATTTCAGGCTCGTGTCGACCGCCACAAGCCCGCCGTGATGGCAGCTCCTGCGCGGGGATAAATCGCGAAACTGATCGGTTCCGTGCGTCAACTGAGCCCATCCGTCGAATGAGTGAGATCGGCCGAATTGCGCGCCGGTCAGCTTCTGCGCGTCGAAGTCGATCGATGACTCCCCGCAGCCATTTCGATATCATGGCTGTCACCCGTCATTCGAGGCTTTCGATGTAACGGGGGCAGATTGCTTCCTGACGAAAATCCCACTTGACGGAAATCGAAGCCCGAATTCCAGCGATTGTGGCTTCGGCGACCGTGAACAGGGGGCAGCCCCAATTAAGTCGCCAGCTTCATTCATCGGTGGCCGACATTCTTCGAAATGCCGCCCAATATTGCCGCTCGGCAGCGAATGACGCGGAATCGGTCCTGATTCCCGCACACTTCAACGGCTGACAGTCATGATGAAAGCCACTGCACCGATCGATCCGGCATGGGCATGGGCACCATTCGATCCTGCCGAGTCCAAAGACTGGAACCTGCGGACGGCCGCCCATTTGCTTCGCCGGGCCGGCTTTGCGGCGACTCGCAGGGAACTGGAATCAGCCGTCGCGGCGGGCCCGGTGGCCGCCGTAGACGGCATGCTGTCCGCAGAACGGGAACCAGAGCAGTATCTTGCGGAAATCGACTCGCTGGCTCAGGCCGCCCTGGCAACCGGAAACGTGAAGAACCTGTCCGCGTGGTGGACGTACCGGCTGCTGACAACGCCCGCCCAGCTCACGGAAAAGATGACACTGTTCTGGCACGGGCACTTCGCCACCAGCGCCGCGAAGGTGGAAGACGGCAGACTGATGTTCGCTCAGAACAGCCTGCTGCGAGAGCACGCGGTGGGCGAATTCCCCAAGCTGCTGCTCAAAATCTCCCGCGACCCGGCCATGCTGATCTATCTCGATTCCGTGTCGAACCGCAAAGCACACCCCAACGAAAACTACGCTCGCGAAATCATGGAGCTGTTCAGTCTCGGGGAAGGGCACTACAGCGAAAACGATATCCGCGAACTCGCCCGTTGCTTCACCGGCTGGGAGATCAAGCGAGAAAAGTTTCGCTTCAACCGTTATCAGCACGACACAGGAGTCAAGTCGATCCTTGGGCGTCGCGGCGAGTTTGGCGGGGAAGACGGCGTTGCAATCGTCGCTGAACAGGAATCGGCTCCGCTGTTCATCGTCGGCAAGCTGGTCAGCTTTCTGATGTTCGACGAACCCGCGCCGCCGCAGGAGCTGCTGGAACCGCTGGCCGCTGAGTTCCGCGCCGGCGGAATGCAGATCGCCCCGGTCGTGCGACGCATTTTGACCAGCAACCTGTTCTATTCTGAACATTGCGTTGGCCGCAAGGTGCGCTCGCCGGTGGAGTTCGCGATCGGCTTTCTGCGGGCCACCGAAGGTTCTACCAATTCTTATCAACTGGCCGAGGCGATGGAGACGCTGGGGCAGGGGCTGTTTTATCCTCCGAGTGTCAAAGGCTGGGACGGCGGACGGACATGGATCAATTCCTCCACCCTGCTGGGCCGGTCCAATCTGATTCACGATCTGCTGACCGGCGACAAGACCCGCTTCGACAAGCAGTCGCTGTTTGAGTTCCTTGCCGCACAGAACGCAACGTCGGCGCGGGATATGATCGACTGGTTTGAAACGACTTTGTTTGCAGTCCCGATTCCGGCGGCCGCGCGAGACCGCATCACAGGTATTCACCGGACCGGCGCGGGCAGCGCTGAACAACGGCTCAACGAAACCGTTCACGCTTTGTGTACGCTTCCGGAATTTCAACTGGGATGACCAGACCGCCACTCAGACTCAGGTAGCGCAGAGGCAGCAAACCACGGGAACACGCCCGGTGGTGATCATTCATGCTTTTCAGGAACCCGCGACCATGTCCCGCACCACACGACGAAACTTCCTTCGCAACACTGCGGCTGCGTCAGCCGTGATGACCTTCACCGGCACCGCTCCCGGCTTTCTTCAACAGGCAGCAACCGCTGGAAAAAGCGACGGGCGCATTCTGGTTGTCGTTGAACTGGCGGGCGGCAACGACGGGCTAAACACCGTGATCCCCTTCGGTCACGATCAGTACCTCAGGCTTCGGCCGAAACTGGCCATTCCGCGGAATGACGTCCTGACGATCAACGGCGAACTGGGGCTGCATTCTTCGCTGAAGGGCTTTTCTGAGCTGCTGGAAGCCGGGCGGCTGGCAGTTCTTCAGGGCATCGGGTATCCCGAACCCAATCATTCGCACTTTGAATCAATGGACATCTGGCATACGTGTCAGCGCAAGAATGAGAACCGCATCGACGGCTGGCTGGGCCGGTGCCTGGAACTGACCGCGAACGCAGTCACACAGGACCCCGCCGGTCTGCACCTGGGAAGTGACAAGCAGCCGTTCGCGCTGATGTCGCGCGAGGTGAGAGTTCCTTCCATCCGGTCACTGGATCAGTTCCGGTTGAATTCCGACGACGCAAAGTTCCGGGACGCGGTGAAGGATCTTGCCGAGGCACGGCGCGATGCCGGCAACGATCTGCTTGGCTTCGTTCAGTCCAGCACCAGTTCGGCGATCATCGCCAGTGAACGCATCGAATCGGCCACCATGAACTACAAGCCCGCGGGAGAATATCCGGATTCTGATCTGAGCCAGAAACTGCAGACCGTGGCCAAGCTGATCAGTTCCGGCCTGAGCACAACCGTGTACTACGTGCAGATCGACGGATTCGATACCCACGCGAATCAGCCGGGCGCACACGCGTCGCTGCTGAAGAAAGTCAGCGAATCAGTCACTTCGTTCGTAAACGACATGATCGCTCACGGCGAAGGAGACCGCGTGCTGGTCATGTGCTTCAGTGAGTTCGGTCGACGGGTTGCAGAAAACGCCAGCGAAGGAACAGACCACGGCACGGCCGGCCCGATGTTCCTTGCCGGCACGCCGGTGAAGCCGGGATTGCTCGGTCCTCACCCGGATCTGGATGACCTGGCCAACGGAGATCTGAAGCACCACACCGACTTCCGCCAGGTGTATGCGACGGTCCTTGAAGGCTGGCTCGGCTGTCCGTCAGAACCGGTGCTCAAGGGCCGTTTCGAACCTGTCGATGTACTGTCCGGCAGCGTCTGAATGACCCTGCCCGCGGGCAGGCAAAGTCAGTCTTCGTCGTCGAAGATCAGCAGATCCTCGTCGTCGACTGCGACGTCGTCGTCCAGGAAGGTTGAAGGGGCGGAACGTCGCCGCAACGGTCGGCCTGGCCGAATGACTTCCACTTCTTCGAGAATCTCCAGGTCATCGTCATCCAGCACCTCGATGTCGTCGATGACTTCCACAATCTGCACTTCTTCCGACGAACCGTCATCGAGCATTTCGATGTCGTCGAGCACCTCGATGTCGTCTACGACCTCCACGCGGCCGACGAATTCGGCGTCGTCAACAATCTCAACATCGTCGATCGCATCCAGTTCCTCGACGGACATCACGATGTCGTTGTCATGAAGTTCGATTACGGAATCGTCATCCAGGTCGATGATTTCGTCGTCGAGGACTTCGACAATTTCTTCATCGATGACAGGGGTGCGACCTGGCTCGGCCTTGCGGCTCTGATCGGAGAACATGATCGGGCGCCGCGATCCGGCGTCAGTTTTCGGCGCGGCTGCACCGGCGGTCGGAAGCACCTGCTTTCGCGGCTCAATCCGCGCATTCGGGTGAAACAGAAACTCGACATCGCCGATCGACAGCTTGTCGCCGAGGCTCAGGCGCGACTGCTGAGCCACTTTGGTGCCGTTGAGCCAGACACCGTTCATGCTTCCCAGGTCGCGAACGTAATACTGATCATCCGCCTGAACCAGGCAGCAGTGTTTGCGGGAAATTTTCTGGCTGTGAGTGATGACGGCGTCGCAGTCGGCGCTGCGACCGACAAGAACGACAGCGCGGTCGATTGCAATCAGCTTGC
>CAZHET010000038.1:0-3316 GCA_964531585.1 uncultured Planctomycetaceae bacterium
CCAGCCAGATTTCGTTGGAGTCAGTTGTTCCCTGTGTGAAATGGTGGCCCATCGTCACCGTGCGGATGACGGCTTCCAGCACGTAGGTCTCGCCTGGCGTGAGCGTCGGCACGGCTGCCGGACGACCGGACTCAGACTCCGGTGCGACTGAAGATTCGCCCGGACCTGTGTCCCGTCCGACGTTTTCCACGCTGTCCCGCAGCGGCGCGATGAGTTCGCTTTCGATGTCGCCTCCGTCGCGGATTCCGAAAATGTCGACTCGCATCACGCCTTCCAGAAACTTCTGGTGGGCGGCGATGATGTCAGGCTTATCGCGCAGCCACGCGATGCCCGTGTTTGCTGACGGAAACAGATGATCGTGAATCTTCAGCAACCCGTCGTCGTCGAACGGCTGTGCTCCGAAGTCTGTGGACGTCTGCGTTGGCATGTGGCAGCCATTACAGTCAGTCTGTGCAACCGGCGGATAGTAGAAGCTGCGCGCCCCATGCCCGGAAACGCCGCTTAACAGCCAACTGTCGTAGTGGTTCTGCCCGCGCAGAAATTCACGGTAGTGGTTCAGCGCGTAAGGAAGATGAACCTTATGACAGGTGGAGCAGAATTCGGCCGTCTTGTGCAGCGGCTTCAGGAACGTCTTCCTGTGAAACGACGGCTTCGCTTTCACAAGCTGGTTGTTCACCCACTGCAGGAACGAATTCTCGCTGTGAGCAAACGGATAGTGCTGAGGTTCTTCGATGACGAAGTCCGCATTGCCCACGTTGCTGTTGACGTGCGTGATCGCGTGGCAGACCGTGCAGGTGATACCGGATTTCGCCGTCGGGTGATTCAGCATGTCGAAGTTCGGGTCGTCGAAGGCTCCGCTGAAGAACGGCACCGGGTCGTGACAGCCGGCACACCACCGCGATGCCTGGACGTTTCCGTCTCGCTTGAGCGCCACTTCGCGGGTTTCTGCCACGGCAGCAAGGTACGGAGGATTATTGAACGAACTAAAGCGGTGAACACTGTCTGCCCAGCCGGCGTGAGCGTCCGCGTGACACTTCTGGCAGTATTCGTTCATGTCCAGTGTTTTCGCCGGAATGAAGTTGCCGGACAGCGTAAGAGCTTTCGAAGGTTGAAAATAGGTGGCTCCGGACGCGGGTCCGACCGCATTCCATTCGCGCGGATCCTGCGACTGCAACAGCACCATCATACCTGCTGCTGCCGCGACAACTCCCGCATAGGCCAACCCGGACTTCCAGCGCATCTGCGGACCAACCAGACGGTGCAGCCAGTACAGCCACAATCCCGCAACCGGCGCAGCGACGTGCAGCCAGTAGACCGTGGAACGTGTTGTCGGGTTCTTCAGATCGAACAAACCCTCAATGCGGACCAGCGCAAGTCCGCTCAGCAGCACAACAACGCAGACCGTGAACAGGGCATAGCCGATGCGCACGGTTCGCCGGACCTTGCGGTCCTTTGTATTCCGCATGTGGATCAGGCCGAATATCAGAAACGGCACGACGATCAGCAGCCCGACAACAATGTGCATCAGAAACATGCAGATGTAGAAGAAATCCTGATACGTCCGGCTGGTCCACCATTCCAGCACTTTGACGCCCATCAGGTACGCGCTGTTGGCGGCGATCAGCGCCAGCAGCAGCAACATGACGTTAAATACGATCCGCAGGCGGGGGCCGATAGCCTTGCGGACAACTCGTCGGGGAACATTCGGTTCGTCGACCGAAGACTGCGCAGGGGGAATGGAGGTCACGTGACGGGGCTTTCTCAACCAGAGCGAAATGCTGAATGAAAGTCCCGGCCCGCAACAAAAGCCAGCGCGGGCAGTGCGCAAGCATACGCGCAGCCAGGACTACATACCGGTGGCAAATCGGTCTGTCTGAGGCGGACGTTCGGGGCGAGCCGGATAGCCCGCCAGTGGTGCCGCGCCGGACTCTGCGAACCGACACCAGGCGACGCCGGCTTGGGCGGTCGGCAGCCTGGCAGAAGCGAGTGCCTCCCGCAGAGGAGGAACAAGCGTCAGAGGCGGAACGACTGGTGGCGCAGATTCATTCGACTCACGACAGTGCGGACCGCTGCATGGCGGAACGGCACCGCCTGGAGCACCGTTTGCGCTGCCCAGCCGTCGCGAATCCAAAGCTGGAACACCGGTCGCTCGGGCAGGGGGTGTATTCTCGGTGCCAGCCACGCGGGTGGCCTTAGTGTGCAGGTAATCGCCACACGACGCGTTGGCCGTCTTTGTCGCGCAGAATATCACGACCAGGCTGATTCCGGCGATCAGCGAGCGTTTGGCCGTGTTGTTTGCGACGATGCGTGTCATGTGAGGCTGCAGAAACCCTGCGGACGGAATGCCTTCCGGCACAGTGTACGCCGAAACCACGTGTCTTATCGAACCGAAATCCCGAATTCGGCGGGCTTGGCGCTTCAGCAGGACTCGCGCATTCACCCAATTGCGTAGACAAATCACGCAGCGTGTTCCATCCTTTCATCGTGTCGACAGCTCGTCGGCACCGTTGGTTTCCGCGCGGAGAAGAAACGTGAAATCCACTGGCTTGCTTTGGACCATCGCGGCAGCAGCACTGGCAACACCGGTTCTCGCGGCTCAGAAGATGCCGCTGTCGCCCGCCGAAGTTGCTGAACGTGTCGACGAACTGTTCCAATCGGCATGGCAACGCGCAGGAGTGATTCCTGCCGATAAGACCGACGATGCTGAGTACCTCCGGCGCGTTTACCTTGATTTGGCGGGGCGGATTCCGGCCGTCTCCGAAGCCCGCGAGCTTCTTCAGGACGAACGACCGGACAGGCGACGTCGTGTCGTCGAACAGTTGCTCGACCGCCCCGTATACGTGCGCAATTTCACGACGGTCTGGCGGAATGCACTGATTCCTCAGGCGAACATGCAGCTCGAATTCCGCGGGGCGATTCCTGGTTTCGAAGCGTGGCTGTGGGAACGAATCGCTCACGGACGGCCGTACGATGAGATGGTCCGGGAAATCATCACGGCGGAGATCATCCCGGAACGAGTGACCGGCCAGGCGCTGACAGCAACCACGACTCCCGACGCGTTCTTCGCCGTCAGGCAGTTAAAGCCGGAGAACCTCGCCACCGGGACAGCCAGAGCGTTTCTGGGAGTTCGGCTGGACTGCGCGCAGTGCCACGACCATCCGTTCGACAAGTGGAAACAGGAACAGTTCTGGAACATGGCTGCGTTCTATTCGGGCTTCGCAAACTCTGCAGCCGACGAAGACAACCCCGCCGGAATGATGAACCTCCGCGAAGACCCGCTCATGCGCACAATTCGAATTCCCGGCACGGAACAGAC
>CAZHET010000038.1:3326-14761 GCA_964531585.1 uncultured Planctomycetaceae bacterium
TCCCTCGTGGGATGCGTCGGACAATACGCCGCGCGAGTTGCTCGCTGACTGGGTCACCAGCCACGACAATCCGTGGTTCGCCAGGATGGCGGCCAATCGAATGTGGGCTCAGTTCTTTGGGCGAGGCATCGTGAATCCGGTCGATGATTTCGCGGACAACAATCCGCCGTCACATCCCGAAGCGCTGGAGCTGCTGGCCGCTCAGTTGGTCGCACACGACTTCGATCTGAAGTTTCTGATTCGAACGATCACGGCCACGGATGTCTACCAGCGTACCAGCCGGCAGACACACGCCAGCCAGGCGGATCCGTCTGCGTTTGCCAGGTCGGCTCTGCGAGGCATGACGCCCGAGCAGTTCTTCGACAGCCTGGCCGAAGCCGTTGGTTTCTACCAGCCGTACCGATCCGAAAACCCATTCGTACTGCAGACGGACACTCCGCGGTCGCGATTTCTGGAACTGTTCCGCGACGACGCCGAATCGCCAATGGACCGCGAAACAACCATCCTGCAGGCGCTCGCCATGATGAATGGCCGGTTCATCGCCGACGCGACGAGCCTGGACGACAGCCAAACGCTGAAGGCGATTGCCGAATTTCCGCTGATGGCGGATGAGGACCGCCTGCAGACGCTGTTTCTGGCAACTCTGACACGTTTACCGACGCCGCAGGAGCAGCAACGATTCGGTGACTACCTGAAGGCAGGTGGTCCAACCGGCGACACTTCCGCCGCGCTGTCAGACGTCTTCTGGGCACTGTTGAACAGCAGCGAGTTTCTGCTGAACCATTGACGGTGTCACAGCCTGACGGTGTCACAGCCTGGCGGTGTCACAGCCTGACGGTGTCACAGCCGATGCCGACCGCATGGGCCACGCGGCGGAAGCTGCCAGCGTCTGCAATGGCCGGTTCGCGTCCGCCCCGTGCCTGAAAACGAAAAAAGACCCGGCATCCTTCGATGTCGGGCCTGATTCGATTGCGTCACTCAGACAGGTGTGACGGGACTCGGATTTGTCGAAACTTATTCCAGAATCTTCTTGGTGTCGGCGACGACTTTGCCGATCGTTTCTTCGCTCAGGTCCTTGGCGGTCAGGGCGTGGTTGACTTTGACGTCGCTTTCGACCCACATCATGACGGTGACTTCTGCGTCTTTGTCGATCTTGTACTGAGCCGGGCCGACTGAATTTTCGAAGACCGTCAGCGGAGTATGGCTGATCTTGTTAGCTTCGGCGGCTTTCTTCAGGTCCGCTTCGACCGAATCCGGTGTGTCAGTCAGCAGCACCACAAATGCTGCCATTTTGTTGTCGTCGTTCTTGCCGACGACGCCGTCAATTTCTTTGATCAGCCTGGCGACGTTGGCATCCATCTTGCGCGTGAAGATGCTGACAACGGGACGATTGCCGTACTTGCAGCGGTAGCAAAGTTTTTCGCCAGCCTGCGGACCGGTCACGTCCGAGACGTTGAACGCGCCCGGATATTCGCCCACCTGCAGTCCGGACTTCACATCGGCAGCCTGAGCCGAAACGGCCAGCAGCAGGGCAGATGCCAGAACACTCAGCGACAAGAGACTCTTCATAGCTTGCAACTCCTTCAGAACTCGGAACAGATCCTGCCGACCCAACGCGAGCCGACAGACAGGGATTCTACGCACCCGCGATGTGTTATAGTGACGAAAACCCGTTCTGCCACGCAGGTTAACCACGGATTCACGAAACCGTCGAATTCGCCACGACATGTTCGGGTCATGTCCGGCCACGAGCCGGATGAGGCCGGTCATCATCACGGGAGCCATCTGGTTTTTCCGTGAGACGGCTCACGTTCTCCCTGTCCTGCGGCGATTATTCGCCGCGGGCGGCCAGTTGTCTAACGGTTTCCAGAACTGTTTCTCCTTCTGCTTCCGCGTCAACCTGCGTGTTCTTGTAGACGATGCGACCGTCCTTCCCGATGACGAATGTCCAGCGGCTGGCCGTGACACCGCGGACCAGTTTTTCTTCGACTCCCTGAACCAGGGCACTAATTTCCCCGCCATCGCGAGTCGGCACGCCGAATGCACGAGCGACGTCTCCGTCTTCGTCGCTCAACAGCGTGAAATTCAGGTCATACACCTTTCGGAAGAGCTGGTGATTTCGTACCGAATCGCCGCTGATCCCAACAACTTCGGCACCGGAATTCTTGAGATCCTGATACACGTCGCGAAACCGGCACGCCTGCTTCGTGCAGCCACCGGTCATGTCAGCGGGGTAAAAATAAACAATCAGAATGCTGCGTCCGATATGGTCAGACGATTTCCAGACCTCGCCGGAATCGTCCAGTGCCTCGAACTCCGGAGCCGCGTCGCCCACGTTGACACTGATATCCGGATTCTCGGCGACAGCACTGCCGCCGACTGTCAACAATCCGGCGAAGATCGCGAACACAGCCACCGTCATTGACGAGGAGCAACCGGCGAAAGACTTCATGGTCAATCATCCGAGACAGCGAGGATCTTTGAAGCGCCTTCCGTAGCAACTGCGGTTCTCCGTGACCGGTAAAAAAAGGGGGCCGTCAGGATTCTGCAAACGCCTGAAATCCGCATGACATCACAAGTGCCCGACGGCGTCGAACCTGGTAAGTGTCAAGTTGGTAGTCGCCAGCCGCAAAGTCCAACGCGGCTCGATAGGAAACCGCGTGTGGTCGGTCGTGGGATGGTGTCGTGGCAGGAAGTCAGCAGAGTTATCTGGCGGGATGCGTGCAGGACTGCACGCTTTTGAAGTGGTACACAATACGCCTGCGAATTCTCTGCGTCAAACGTCCGGTTGTCCACTCCCGGGAATTCTCCGCGACGTGCAATGTTCACGCCGTGGTCCGTCATCTGTGCCAGCCTGCAAGTTCGAAGGGGGGCAGCGCCAGGAGAGCATCGTCTGGGCGCGCTGCGGTGGCGGGGCTGCCCGCACTCGATGAACACTCAACACGATCTTCACCGTTGCGGAGGCAACGTGCCGGAATTCCGTTAGAGTTTGCGTGCATGGGGGTGCCAGGACATGCTGGTCGACGTGAGTCCGACCACCCCTGAGTCCGTCCGCCCCTGAATTCGACACCCAAGAGTCCTCGCAGCCGTGAAAGGAGCCGTTGTGCATGACATCCGCCTGGCGATTGCCCTGATCGCATTCCTCACGGTTGGAATCTACTTCGTCACTCTGCGGCTGCTGCGCGGGCGGTCGAAGTGGTTCCTCGACGTCATTGCGGGACTGATCGTGGTGCTGACGCTGGCGTACGTCTACTTCGTCTGGGGGCAGTTGTGGATCGTGAACTGGATTCCGCTGCCTTCCGTGATCGTGCTGTCCAACTGGTTCCCGCTGCTGCTGGGAGCGTTGGCGGCCACCGTGTGGCTGCGGCTGGCTCCGGCTTCGTACACCCGGCGAGCCCCGGTGATGGTGATTATGATCGCCGCCGGCGTCTATTCGATTACGTCCTTCATCCCCGCTGCGGCACCGCCATGCGACGATGAATGGCAGGTTCCGCCGCGCCAACTGCCGCAACTGAAACACAAAGTATGCCTGCAGACCACGCCCTATACGTGTTCGGCGGCGTCTTCGGCAACGATCCTGCAGGCGCTGGGGATCGAAACGAACGAACAGGAAATGGCCACTTTGTGCCTGACGCGACACGGAACCACGTGGCTCGGGCTGTATCACGGGCTGGCGACGAAACTCATCGGCACACCGTATCGCGTGGAGTTCTTCGAAGCGCACACAAGCGATCTGCAGGAACTGGCCAGAGAGTTTCCGCTGCTGCTGTGCTGCGAATTGAAGGAGTCAGATGCGAATCTCGTCCCGGACTACGTCACCACAGGCGGCTGGATTCCGGGCGTCGCGCACTCGGTGGTGTACTTCCAGGCCGCAGGCAATTCGGAACGCCATGTCATCGGCGACCCGTCACGCGGCTACGAGTTGTGGACCGCTCGCGATCTGAGTCTGCTGTGGACCGGCACCGGCCTGCGCATCCGCCGCGTCGGCGGATGACTCCGGGGATGAGCGGCTTAAGGATTTCACCAAACTGTCTGGGCTCCCGGCCGGTCAATTTCAAAAAGACCAACGAATGAGACCTGATCGATTCGCCAGTTCAGGCGTGAAGAATCGCCTTCCCGTGCTCGTGCTGACCGGTATCTCTGTCGTGGCTGTCGCAGCGGTATTGTGGCTCGCGAATTTTGACGCGGAACAGCGCATCATGGACCGAAGTGACGCAGATCCGCCGACCGCGGTCAAAGCACCGGCCGCGGGCGTCCGTCCAGGGTCCGACATTCCAGCCCCAGGTTCCTCGGGCGCAGATCTGCTGCATCGCGTGCGGTTCACCGATCGAACTGATGAGGTCGGGCTGATTTTCCACTATGACAACGGCGTGCTGCCCGACAAGCCGGGACTGATGATTTACCAGGGCATCGGAAGCGGTGTGGCGGTGATTGATGTCGACGGCGACGGGTTTCCGGACCTGTGCTTTCCCCAGGCGTACCCGGCGTCTCCCGCCGACAAGGCACCTGCAACGGCCGCTGATCGGATGTTTCGGAACGTGCGAGGTCGCGCGGCGGATGTGACTTCCGTCGCCATGCCGCTCGAAGCGGGCTACGGTTGCGGCGCGGCTGCCGGAGACATCGATGGCGACGGGTTTGCCGATCTGTATGTGACCAACGCGGGAAGAAACCGTCTGCTGCGGAACAATGGCGACGGAACGTTTCAGAACATCACGGCAACCGCTATGCCACCGTTTCACGACTGGACTGTGTCCGCACTGATCGCGGACCTCAACGGCGACGGATTTCCGGATGTGTATGACGTGAACTATTGCGATGGCGAAGCAGCTTACACGCGAAGGTGCCGGCGCGACTCCGGCGACACTCCGCGAACCTGTGTTCCCACCGAATTCGCCGCGGGCGACGATCGGCTGTTCATAAACTCCGGAGACGGGCAGTTCCGCGAAGTCAGTGAGGCGGCTGGAATCCCGCGGCCGGGCGGTCGGGGTCTGGGGATCATCGCGGCAAATCTGGACGACGTTCCGGGCCTGGACGTGTACGTCGCCAACGATATGTCAGCGAACTTCCTATTTCTGAATCGAACCGTGTCCGCGGAATTGCCGCCGATCTTCGAGGAACGCGGCGTTGTCTCCGGAACGGCCTATGACTTTGATGGCCAGGCGCAGGCATCTATGGGAATCGCCGCCGACGATGCCGACGGCGACGGGCTGCTGGATCTGTTTGTGACCCATTTCCACAACGAGTCCAACACGTTCTACCATCAGCGGCCAGGTCACTTCTTTATGGACGAGACGATCGCGTATGGTCTTCGTGGTCCGTCCATGCAGACGCTGGGATTTGGCACGCAGTTTTTGGACGCCGAACTGGACGGCCAACCCGACCTGTTCGTCGTGAACGGCCATGTGGACGACTTCAGTGAAACCGGCATTCCGTTTCGCATGATGCCGCAGTTCTTCAACAACCAGGGCGGGCGGTTTGTGGACCTTCGCGCCAGTGAACTCGGTGCGTTTTTTGAAGTCAAGCAGCTCGGCCGCGGGCTGGCTCGGCTGGACTGGAATCAGGATGGTCTCGACGACGTTGTGGTGTCGCGGCTGATTGACCCCGCCGCGTTGGTCGTGAACGAAACGGCCCGGACCGGACATGCGGCCCTGATCCTCCTGACCGGTCGCACGGATCGCGATGCCATTGGAACTCAGGTCACGATTTCAGCCGGCGGTGTGACTCGTGTGAGGCAGCTTGTGGGCGGCGGAGGTTTCGCTTCAGAGAACGAACGGCTCATCACCTGCGGACTGGGTGAGGCGAACGAGATCGATGAAATCCGCGTGCGCTGGCCAGGCGGACAGGAAGCAACGTACAACGACCTGCCGGTTGACCGCAAAGTTCACTTTGTGGAAGGTGTTTCGCGACCGTTCCTTCTGCCGGATAATTCGCCGTGACCGAAGCAGTTCCAGGTTCCACTGCACTCAATTCAACGTCCACAGGTTTACGTTGGCGGCGGAGCCTTGTGATTCTGGCGATCGTCGCGAGTGTCGTCGCAGCGGCGTACTTTGTTGGTCGACCGATTCGCGTGTGGCACGCGATAGGCCTTGGCAGGGCAGCGCTGAAGGCCGGAGATTTCTCCTCGGCAGCCAGCAAATTTCGAGCGGCCGAAAGCATCGATCCGCAGAATCCCGAGATTCAATTCTGGCTTGCCCGAGTCAGCCGAAAACAAGGTGATTTCAATCTTGTCCGTGAACGCCTGTCACAAGCTCGCGAGCTGGGCTTCGAAGACGCGGAACGGCTGGATCGCGAGTGGCGGCTGACGCTGGCACAGGCCGGGTTTATCGATCAGGTCGAATCGTACTACTCGCACATGCTGGCAAACCCCGGCGACGACGGCGTGGAAATCTGCGAAGCATTCGCCAACGGATTCTGTCTGAATCTGAGATTCGGGGAAGCCATCGCGCTGCTGGACGCATGGAAGTCGGACTTCCCGAATGATCACCGGCCGTACCTTTTCCGTGCACAGATGTTTGCCGGACAGAATGAATGGCGGCAGGCCAGAGAACAATTCGAAGCGGCTCTGGCACTTTCGCCCGAAGACCCGGAAACACTCATCGGCCTGGCGCAGGCACTGCATGCCCTGAACGTGAATGACGTCGCGCTGCAGCACATTCAGCACGCATTGAAGCACGTTCCGAAAAACATCGACGCCTTGTTACATGCCGCGAATATCGCCACCCGGAATCAAACAGCGGATCTGGCTTTCGGGTACCTGCGGTCGGTGATGGAACTCGATCGCGGGAATTTCGCCGCGCGGCTGCAGCTGGCGAAACTACTTCACTCAAACGGACAGGCGGGGGAAGCCCTGGAACTTGCCGAGGGCCTGATCGATGAATGGCCCGAGGATCTGGCGGCCCTGTATTTTCTGGCTCAGGCACTGCGATCTGCCGGCCGGGCGAGTCAATCTGACAAGCTGCTTGAGAAATATGCCACGCTTGCAGAGACGAGAAATGTACTTGCTCGCCTGCAGCGGGAACTCGACGCGGATCCCGGAAACGCCGAACTTCGTTTCCAGCTCGGGGACCTGACGCTGCGGCACGTGTCGAGACCAGATGGCGTGGCCTGGCTCGAATCCGTGCTGCTTGTCGATCCCAGTCACGCGAAAACGCGTCACATGCTGGTCGAGTACTTCCGGAAGATCGGCGACGAAGGATTGGCAATCCAGTACATGACGAGACAGGAATCTGATTTCTGAAGCCAGCGGCGCACGGAAGCGCCCGGTGATCCGTACGGCCGACTCACCGGGACTGGTCAATTCCCCTGCGCCACACCTGTACATCGCACAGGGAAAAAGCCCCCAATTCGGTTTTTCCGGGGAGGCGAGTGCGTGCATCGTCATCCGGTGATGGCTATTTACACAGACTGCCTCACCGGGCGGTTCGCCGTCTTCGGAGGCCGTGCGGAGGACCACGTCTTCGGACTGAGTTCGCCGCACTCCCGCTTCGTCGGGGGGAGCCGGTGCGACATTTCGCATCGGCTCTTTCGCTTCCGACTATTCGCTGGTTGCCTCCGCCTCTGCACCATTGGAATTCGCAACATCCTCGGCTGCTGGTTCCGTCGCGATCGCTTCTGCCACCGAATTACTGCCTGCCGGAACAGCCACCACGCGGAATCCTCGGGCCACGTAACGCGATGACGGCGGGGCACCGTTGCGGTGCGAGCACCGGGCGAATTCCGGCAACTGAAACCAACTGCCGCCGCGAATGATACGATCCTCGCCGGATTCCGCGCCCACAGGATCGGTCACTGCCGTCTGTGGGTAGAGTGAGTACCAGTCGTGGCACCACTCGGCCACGTTGCCGTGCATGTCGTACAGTCCCCACGGGTTTGGCTGTTTGCCGCCGACATCTTGAGTCGTCCGTTCGGAATTGGTCAAGTACCAGCCGAATTCCTCCGCCCCCTTCTCATCCTCGCCAAAGCTGAAGACCGTCGTCGTCCCGGCACGGCAGGCATATTCCCATTCGGCTTCGGTCGGCAGCCGGTAAACATTGCCGGCGGACTTTTCCGCAGGCAGTTCGCTGAGACGTCGGCAGTATTCAACTGCCGCAATCCAGGTGATGGATTCAACCGGTTGTTGATCACCGGGGTAGAACGATGGATTGACGCCCATCAGCGCCTCGTACTGTGCCTGAGTCACCTCAGTTTGCTGCATCCAGAACCCGTTCGTCAACGTCACCTCATGCTGATCTTCGTCCTGCATGCGGCCAAAGGCGTCCGGTGCGCTGCCCATGACGAATGTTCCCGGCGGACACCAGCTAAACTTGATTTTCAGCGGCGTCAGATCGCGAACCTCACCGGCCTCCGAACCAGGCACGATCGATTGCGATTCGAATGACGTATCCGAGGCAAGTGGAATGCTCTCGAAGGCAACGGGATCCAGGTCCTCAGGAGCTTCCGAACTCTGTGACTCCTCCGCAGTGTTCGAAGAAGTTTCGTCGCTGACGTCGCAGCCCGACAGGACGATAGCCAGGAAAAACAGCGGCAACACCACGCTTAAAGTGGGTTTCATAATACGGTCCCGAGTCGCAACAGCCGGAATGCAGGCGTCCGCGAACGTCGTCGGACGGATTTGAACCGCGAGGCTGGTTACTTCAATGAACGCGTCAGACTATCGGCGATCGTTCGCGCGAACAAGTGACCGGCGCGACACGGAAACCTCTGGTGATGATCTGCTGGAACCGCCGTCATTCGCTGAAACGGCCGTCATTCCCGCGCAGGCGGGAACCCAGATACCGGCGCGTGATGGTGCCGTCGCCGGCATTCCAGCCTGCGCGGGAATGACGGAACTGCTGGATTCCCGCCTGCGCGGGAATGACGGAGGTGCCGGGTTCCGAGCTGTGCAGGAATGGCGGAGCCGGGGCTGGCTGTCCTGCGGCAGATGCGACGGAAAAATTCTGACGAACCGGGTTCGACACAGAGAATTCCCGGTTGTACAATGGCTCGCTGTCACATTGGTCGCGGAAACCCTTCCGTTTTGGATTTCACGTTTCCTTTACTTCAGTTACTAGCAGACGTCGCTTGGCAAACGTGTCTGCCGCAGTGTAGTTTTCGTGCTTGCGTCGTGCGTTCGGCCCCGGCAGCGCGACAGTTGTTGAAAGGGTGGCTGGAACGTTGGGAGACATGCTGTCCCCCCCCCTTGCGTGTTTTATTTCTGCAGTGTTTTAAGTCCGAATTTCACCTTTCGAGTTCTGGAGACTGACGTATGAAATCGCCCCTGGTTACGAATCGAAAACGACCAGCCTTTACGCTGATCGAACTACTTGTGGTGATCGCGATCATCGCAATTCTGATCGCTCTGCTGCTGCCGGCGGTGCAGCAGGCACGCGAGGCCGCTCGCCGGACGCAGTGCAAGAACAATCTGAAGCAACTGGGCCTGGCAAATCACAACTACCACGACGTCTACAACAGCTTCGCTCCGAACATCAACATCATCTGGGACACTGCTCCTGGTGGTGCGTGGGACATCAGCAAGCGAAGCTGGGGAGGAAGCCAGGCGAGCAACCTGGTGAATTTGCTGCCCTACATCGAACAGGCAAATCTGTTTAGCGCGATCAATTTTCAGAATGCCGCAACCGTCAAACCGTATGCTACTCCCGTGAACGGCAAGCTGCTGGCCGAGATTGTCATCCCGGCATACCAGTGCCCAAGTGAGTCCCGCGGAGCTGTGTTTACCGACCCGAGCCGCAACCTGCCACGTGCGATGACAAATTACGCCGGATGCACCGGATCGACGGCACAGGCTGGTCGCGGCCTGTGCAACATCAGCACGATTGTCGGTGACGGCGGTCCTCAGTTCGACCCCGATGATGACGGTGAAGACTGGTTCGATCGCCGTGGTGGAATCGGTCAGTATTGGCGTACCGACACTCCTCACAAGAATCACATTTCCGGCGTGATTCCTCGAACCTCTTGGGCAGCATCAGTGCGTGACATCACCGACGGTACCTCGAACACGATCATGATGGGCGAAGTTCGGGGTGTCTGCTCAGATGCGCTGTCGCTGTGGCGTGCTGATGGCCTCGGTGGTGGATGGGCCGATTCAGAATCAATGTGGTTTTCCACAACTGCGCCGATCAACTTTCCGACCTGTCCGGGTGAAGACGGAAATCCGGCGACGGGTGGTGCCGGCTGCCGATCTCATCTGGCATGGAATACGGCCATGGGATTCAAGTCGAAGCACGTGGGTGGAGCACAGTTCGCTCTGTGTGACGGAAGCGTCCGCTTCATCAGCCAGAACATCGATCACACGCTTTATCAGCAGCTCGGTGACCGCTGGGACGGCTTCCCGATCGGCGAGTTCTAAGCCCACAGTCTGACCTTCCATGAACGGCAGGCTGTCTCGCAGCCTGCCGTTTGTTTTTTTGCGCTCAACTTTTTGCACACCGAGGTTGCAATGTTCACAAGATCCGCGCGGCTGCAAATCCTGGTGGCGGCCCTGCTTTTCACGTCGACAATCACCGGCTGCGGTGATTCCGTCGAAGTCCCGAAGACCGTTTCCGCGACCGGCAAGGTGACTTACAAAGGTCAGCCACTTGCGGACGCCGAAGTTGGTTTTGTCTCGAAGCTGGACAACAAGGACGTCAAGGCCGCTCGCGGCGTTACCGATTCCAACGGCGAGTTCTCGCTGACAACCTATGTCGACCCACAGCACGAAGTGTCCGGAGCAACGCCCGGTGATTATGTCGTGACGGTGACCAAGAACGAACAGATCGACCCGGACGAGGCGATGCGAATGTTCCAGCAGAACCCGATGATGGAGTTTAAGAAGCTGGTGCCAGACAAGTATACGACCAAAGAAGCGTCTCCGTTGAAGGCGTCGGTCACGCCGGACGGTGAGAACCACTTCGAATTCCCGCTGGAAGACTAACTGCTGTGCCGTGGCGGTCGGAATGAACAGTCGCCGCGGCTAAAGGCTGGTTAATGCTCAGGCCGCGTTGTTCCACTCGGAACCACGCGGCCTGTTTTTGTTCTGCGTTCGTGAGAATGATACTGAAGATAGTTACCCCGGTGACTGGCCACGGCTTTGTCAGCGCGTCAATGTCTTGTCAGACCTTAACATTGGCGTTGATCGTCATTCCCGCGGAGGCGGGAATCCAGTGTCCGCGCTCGCTGGGTTCCCGCCTCCGCGGGAATGACGGAGGTGCTGGGTTCCCGCCCCCGCCTTCGCGAGGGCAGGACTCTGCGCGGGAATGACAAGTCCCGGTTCTGAACTCTGACCGAGCACTACGGTGTTTCTGACGGAGCGGGCGTTGCTGACGGCATGGCGGAATCCACGAGCGCCTGCCGAGCCTGTTCGTGGGCGGGATCCAGTGCCAGTGCGGCCTGAAACCACATCCCGGCGATCTGTTGCATGCCCAGTTCGGCTGCGGTCTGACCGATCTGATAACGCAGGT
>CAZHET010000038.1:14771-22728 GCA_964531585.1 uncultured Planctomycetaceae bacterium
GGCGACATCGTCCAGTGCCTGCGTGTGAAGTTCAGCAAGCCGCGCTCTGAGATCGCTGATGCGTTTCATCTTATCGGCAGCAGCGTCGGCAAGGTTGTTCTTGCCCTGCAACTGATAGAGCTGCGACAACTGGACATACAGCGCCGGATCGGCGGAATCCGACACCGCCGCCCGTTCCAGAAGTGATTCAGCGGATTCATAATCGGCGCGTTCGGTCAGGACGGCGGCCTTCAGTTTCAACGCTTCATGGTGCTGCGCGTCGGTGGCGAGAGCCTGATCTGCCAGCCGCAGCGCCTCGTCGACATCTCCCATCGCGAACCGGCACCGGCCGAGCAGAGCATCTGTGTCGGCGAACGGCTGGCACTCGGCCAGCAGCAAAATCGCTTCGTCATACTCGCCGGTCAGAAACAGACATTCGGCCAGTTCGAACCGGATTTCATCCTCGATGGCACCAGACGGATGGTGTTCCAAAGCCGCGCGATACTCGGCAATCGCTTCCTGAAAGTTTTCGTAATCCTTGTGGATGGCTCCCGCAAAGCGATACGGCCGGGCATCAGCGGGGTCCAGCCGCTTGACTTCCTCCAGGTGCGGCAGCGCCAGTGACATTGCTCCCAGGTCGTAGAGCGTTGCGGCCATCAGGCGATGAGCTGTGACGTCATCGGGGTCAGAAGTCAGAGCCTCTGTCAATGCGCTGCGGGCTTCGTTCAACTGCCCGGCACGCAGAAACGCTTCGCCGGAAAGGCGCCACGCCTCGGCCCGTGTTTCCTGATCTTCGCGTGCTGCCTGCAGCGCTTCGACGGCCTGGGCAAGTTGTCCGCGAGTCAGTTCGAACATGCCGGTCAGCAGTGAAGCCTCAGCCTGCCAGTTTGCTTCCTGCTGCAGGGCCAGCCCTTCGATTCGCAGCGTGCGCAGGTCACCGGCTGCGAATGCCTGCCGACCGCGAGCATATCGCGCGGCGGGTTGGCGGCTATTCCACATTGGCCAGGCGATACCCACGGCGACGATAACAACCGCAGCAGCTGCGATCAGCCCGACTCGTGACCGGGGCGTTTCACCGGCCTGGCTGCCGGAGACAGAACTGTCATTGGCCGGATTGTCAGGCACGGAATCGGAATTCCCGAAAAAGACTCAAATCACGTGGTGGAAGCGGGCTAAGGCGAACGGCGGGTGAGAATTAACCGACGCAGACGCTGGCCGTGTCTGCATCGCAGCGTTCGCTGCGTGGCCGACGCTGCCTGCATCGGCAGGGATGCTCAGCCGCCGCTCGTCTGTTGCATCGATTCTTCCAGAACACCGACTTGCCGACAAGCATGAGTCCGTTGCTCAACAGCCTGAATGCATCGGGGTGGCGACACTGTATCAGTTCCGGTCGAACGTGCCTTTAACCTCTCCGGTCACGACGTCCAGGCGAGAAACCGCCGACAACAGCCACTGACCGTTCTGATGCTTCCATTCGGTCGCCCAGTACGTCGGTGCGTATTGAGCAAAGCCGCCGCTTCGCAGCATTCCTGAGCCGTTCGCACGAATTCGCACCGTCGCAGTTCCGTTGCTGAGTGCCTGGACTTCGACGCTGCGGACTTCAAAATCAGGCTGCAGGTCGACAAGTTCCAGCCCCTGTTCGGCGATGTCAACAAGCTCCGGACTGTCGGTGGAGATTTTCGACGCAATCGCATCCAGGTCTCGGTTCTTGAAGTCGTTCAGCATCGCCTGCGCCTGAGCTTCAATTTTCTCCGTGTCGGACACGATCGCGCCTTCGACGAACCAAACAAGCGCGGCGGCGGCCGCACACAGAAGTGCCACCGACTTGCCGCGGCCGGGAACAACAAACAGCGCGACCGCTGCCGCTCCCAGCAGCACGATGATCAACGGCCAGGGATTGTCTGTGAGGTAGCTCATGGATGAACTCCTGCTTGATGTGCGTTAATTCGAATATGCGAGGCTGTTCTCATGCCGTGACAACTGCAACTTTCGTCGGAGGCACAACGGTCTCGTGCGCACGAAGTATGGTGCGAACAACAGTCGACCACTGTCCCATTCGCCATGACGAAGTTGCATCACGCCCGGCACGGGATTCGCCTGAACGCGTTAGGATTGTTACGAGCAATGGACCGCGTGATCAGGCAGTTTTGTCTGTGGGAATCGTCTTTCGTTCGAAAATCCAGCCAGGCGGGTAAGTGTTCGTTGCCGCCAGGCGTCGAAGACTGCGTGCGTCGGAGTCTGCCCAAAGCCACTTCCGTTCTTTATGTGACGACCCGAATGAGCGAACCAACAGTCGCGGAACAGGCCGACAGCGAATCGTCACATCTTCCGTCAAGGTCGAACTGGACGCTGCGAATCGTCCTGCTGCTGAGCGTGGCGGGGGCGGGTTTCGCGGCCTGGCAGGCATTCGGCGACTCACTGACGCTGGAGAATCTGGCTGGCCGGGAGGCGGCACTGCGGCAGTTTCAGCAGCAGCATCCGGTTCTGGTTTACGGCCTGGCGTTTGCAATCTACGTGGCAGTCACCGGAATGTCACTTCCCGGAGCGGCCGTGCTGTCACTGGCATACGCATGGTACTTCGGATTCGTTCCTGCGCTGATCGTTGTCAGCTTTGCTTCGACCATGGGAGCCAGCGTGGCGTTTCTGCTGAGTCGCTACATTCTGGGCGAGATGATCCAGAAGCGTTTTGCCGACCGACTGCAGACATTCAACAAGCGGCTGGATACGGAAGGCGCGTTTTATCTGTTCAGCCTGCGGCTGATTCCTGCGGTGCCGTTTTTTGTCATCAACGTCGTGATGGGGCTGACGAAGGTGCCGCTGCGAACGTTCTGGTGGGTCAGCCAGGTCGGAATGTTGCCGGGCACGGCGGCGTTTGTCTGGGCCGGATCAAGCGTTCCCAATCTGCAGACGCTTGCCGATCAGGGGCTGCAGGGAATTCTGTCGCCAAAGCTGGTCGCAGCGTTCGTCGTGCTGGGACTGTTGCCGCTGGTCGTGCGAAAACTGCTGACGAAATTCGGAGCGAGCCGGGCACTCCCAGCGCGGGACACAGGTCCTGCAGACAGGAGGTAAGCGTCGCCTAAATCCGTCGCACGTACGCATAGTACGCACCGAACTGTTCGCCATCGGCAGTGATGAACACGCCCGACAGCCGAGTTCTACCGGCAGGCAGCGACAGATTGAAAACAGCTTCCTTCGCGCCCGCAGTGATCTCCGTCGACCGAGTGACTTTACCCAGGCGGATCGTTGCTTTTGCGGCGGGAACGGCTCGCCCCGCGGTGGCACGGAACGGTTTGACTCCGGGAACGTCAGCCCCGGGTTCCAGCGGTGCAGCAATGGGCAGGTCGGTCGTCCGGGGCCAGCGGCGCAGGCGAATTTCGTAGTCGCCGGCTGCGACGACGTTCACGTTCCAGAAGCCGGTGTTGTCGTCACCATTCAGCGCCGATCGAATGTGTGACTGGTTCCACGGTGTCGAACCGGTCGTGATCCAGTCGTGAGCCGTCAGCCGCGCGGGATTCTCCGCAGCGTGACCAAGCGAGATCGCCGTTTCATCGGCGAACGTCGGCTGCAGTTCTTCCCACCAGTCGTTGTAGAACTGCCGCAGACGCGCCACAACGTCCGGATGCCCGGACGCGACGTCGCTCTGCTGCGCCGGATCCGCTTTGATCGCGTAAAGTTCCCTGCCGTTGACCAGACGCCAGTCCGACGTCATCACGGCACTTTTTCGCCACTTGATCGGATCCTTCACGCGCTGCGAATCGGTGACCAGAATCCGATCCGGCCAGTCCGTCGCCTCGCCGCGCAGCAGCGGAACCAGACTTTGCCCGTCGAACTTCACGTGCGGCGGAGCGGCCACGGCACACAGTTCGAGCAACGTCGGTAGAACGTCAACGTGAGCCGTGATTGGCGTTACATCGCGTCCGCCGGTTAGGCTGCCGCCGGGCCAGTAAATGAAAAACGGCACTCGATGCCCGCCGTCGTACTCACTGCCTTTGCCGGCTCTCATGTCGGCGTTGTACAGCTTCCAGCCGGACGAACTGCCATTGTCGGTGGTGAAAATGAAGATCGTGTTCCGGGTCAGTCCTGCTTCGTCGAGAAACCGTCGCAGTCGGCCAACGTTGTCGTCGATATTCGCAATCATCCCGAAGAAGTTTTGTAGACCGACGTCGCCGACGCCTGTGTACGGTTCGCTGAATTCCGGCGGAGCATGCATCGGCCCGTGAGGCGCGTTGGTGGCGATGTACGCGAGGAACGGCTGTTCGCGTTCCTGTGACTGCAGAATGAACCTGCGCGCTGCGTCGAAAAAGACGTCGGTGCAGAATCCCCGAACGGGTTCCGGCGTTCCGTTGTACCAGTAGCTGCCGTCGAAGTAAGCGTTGTCCCAGAAGTCGGGAGTCTGACCGACTCCGCCGCCTCCGTGACGCAGCACTTCGGAATAACCGCGATCTTCGGGCCGGAATGGGTGATTGTCTCCCAGGTGCCACTTGCCGAACATGCCGGTGGCGTAGCCGGCATCATGGAACATCTGCCCCATCGTGATTTCGTTTTCGCGCAGCATCGATCGTCCCATGATCGTGTGCCAGACGCCCGTGCGGTTGGTCCAGTGCCCCGTCAGCAACGCGGAACGTGTCGGCGAGCACGTGGGAGCCACGTGATAATCCGTCAGACGTACGCATTCAGAATGCAGCGCATCAATCTGCGGAGTCCTCAGTACTGGGTTCCCGTGACAAGACAGGTCGCCGTAGCCCTGATCATCCGTGATGACAATGACGACATTCGGCCGGTCCGCTGCGCAACGCGCGGCAAGCAATATCAACAGCAGAAATGAAGGCCGTGTTGTCAACATAGTCACCTGAATTCCGGTCCTGTGGGGGCGAGACGCGATTTCGGGACAAGCGGCTTCACACTCGCTGCTGGCCGGCCTGGTCTGTCAATCGTGATCGGCGGGATGTTGATTTGCGACCGACGCTCTCAAAGGACAGCCCTGGGAAGGCGAGGCTTCTGCCGCGTCGGGCGCACCGTGGTACACGCGGCTCGGCAGGAGTCTCGCCCTCCCGATTCCAAACGCGGCTCGGCGGGAAGCTCGCGCGCCCGCTTGCCGCGTCTGCGTGATCCATCGATGCACGGCTGACGAAGCACTACGTCAATTCCCATCCTGCTCGATAGGTTCCGTTGAGAATCTCTTCTGCTTCGGGAACGCCCCTGGCCGTCATGTTCTGTGCATCCCACATGAGGCGTTTGCCGGTTCTCAAAGCCGCGACACCCAGCAGCGTGATTTCGGTCAGCCGCGCACCGTATTCAAAGTTGGAACTGGCCGCCGGGCCGCCTTTGACGGCATCGATCCAGTCGCGGTGGTGACCGTTGGAACGTGGGATTGTCGGTTCGGGAATCTGGAACTCGGCACGCCGCGATTCTGGAAACAGTTCCGCAGCGCCTCCCGCCCCGCCGCAGACCAGGATGCCCTTGTCGCCGACAAACAGCACTCCGCGGCGCGGTAGTTCGCGGCCTTCCGGCAGTTCATCAGGACGACGCGGCTGAAGTCCTCCACTGTACCAGTTGATGCGTACCGCCTGCTGGTCGCCTTCGGCTGCGAAGTCGAAATAGCCGATTTCGCCATAGGGAGCGATGTCCTTGTTCATGAAACCTGCGGGATACATTTCGACACTTGTCGGAGCCTTCAGGTTCAGCGCCCAGCATGCGGAATCGAGGTCGTGGCAGCCGAAGTCGCCCATCGCGCCGCAGCCGAATTCCCAGTAGTCACGCCACGAAACCGGTGCATACGATGAACGAAACGGCCGGGCAGTTCGCGGGCCGAGCCACAGATCCCAGTCCAGACCGGCCGGCACAGGATCCGTCTCAGCCGGTACTCCCTTCAGCGCGACGTTCCAGCGAGTTGCCGGGACCCACGCATGAACGGCGCTGACCGTTCCGATTGCGCCCGCGTGAAGCCATTCGACGGTTTGACGAATGCCCTCGTTGGCGTGCCCCTGATTTCCCATCTGCGTGGCGAGTCCCGTTTCCTTCGCGACGCGCGCGACAAGCCGGGCTTCTGCCACGTTGTGAGTCAACGGCTTTTCGCAGTACACGTGCTTGCCGGCTCGCATCGCCGCGAGTGACACGGTGGCGTGAGCATGGTCGGGAGTTGCACACAGGACGGCATCGACATCGCCGGCCTTGTCCAGCATCTCACGAAAGTCGGCGTACTCCGCGCACTGATAGTTTGAGCGTTTCTGCGAGTAGTGCTTTTCAAACGCGGCTCGCGCGGGTTTTCGGCCGGCGGTGCCTCGATAATAGAAACCGGAAAGATCCCAGTGTTCCGCCGGATCAACAATCGTCGTGATCTGCACATCATCGAGCTTCATCAGTTCGCGAGCGTTTTCAGTCCCGCGACCGCCGGCTCCCACCAGCGCGACGTTGACGGTTTCACTGGGAGTGACGTAGCGAGATCCGCCGAGCACATGACGCGGCACGATATGAAACAGCGTCACACCGGCAGCCACGTTTCCAAGAAATCCGCGGCGCGAAGTGAGTCGATTTTCGTTGTCAGTTGTCATCGTGGGCAGTCCTGCAAATCGATTCGAAAACGTACTCCCGTGAACAGCACTGATCTTATCCGACCACGTTGCCGAACAGCAATCTTCGGTGACGCATGGCTTGCGTTCTGATCTGCACAGCCGGCGGCGCGACGCTACTGCACGGCACTCAACGTTCAATCCAGTAGCGGAGGATTGCGATGCATGACGGAGCGTGCGTGATGCGTCCGTCGCACACGGCCGCATACGCATCCTGGACGCTGATCCGGACGCAGCGAATCTGTTCGGTGCCTTCCTGATTGCTGCTGCCGAAGCTCAGGCCCGTCGCAACGAACAGCGTCGTTGGAGACAGAACGCTGGCGGTGAACGGATCGACGACACCCAGTTCCTTCCACGTGGCTGCCTGGATTCCGAGTTCTTCCTGCAGTTCACGCTTCGCACAGTCGAGAGGCGGTTCATCGTTGTCTCGGCCGCCGCTGACGGCTTCCAGCGTCATCCGTCCGACTGCGTAGTGAAATTCTTCCGTCAGATAGATCCAGTCGTCCTGGACAGCCAGCACGCAGACTCCCGGCTTCAACGTCAGAACGCTGTACGTACCGCGATGACCATCAGGACGCACCACGTCGTCTTTCGTGACCGACATCCACGGGTCAGCATAGACCTGTGAAGTCTGCAGAATTCTCCACGGGCCGTAGGGTCTGCCATCGTTGGTGTTCAATGTTGGTCTGCCTCAGGTTCGAATCGGGGCCGTCGACACGCGGATGGCAATCGCAGGGCACGTTGAGTTGCACCCGGCGAATCATCGGACGCGGAGGCGGAAAGACTTCGCGAATGTGTCATCAGAATGTGGACAGTCGTAATCCGATTGAGCGGCTTGAGTCAATCCCGATCGCCTCCCCTGAAATTTCATCAGACACCGTAAACCTTTGCTCAATAGACACTTATGAAATTATCGGCAATCGGCAGAAACTGCGGCACCACGTTTGCCATGAAGTGAATCCAGCACGAGGCGCGTGAGAACAATCTCGGACGGAATCGAGTGACCATAGGGCGGATCATCCCAAACTGATCAAGTATCCGCCCCGCCGATCTGAACCCATCGCTCCTGGCCAGCCATGGAGCATCGCGCAACCGTCTGATCGAAAGACGTTTTCGGCCGGGGCGATGGATTCAGTCGGCGGGGCAATCATTCCCTTGCTCACTACGAGGAGACAAACATGAAAAAGGCATTGATGATGTTGCTGGCAGTTGCCGGCCTGGCGTTCGCAATGAGTCCATCGGCCAGCGCTGACCCTTACTTTCGCGGCGGACGCGGCAGTGGCGTCGGCATCTCGGTGAACTTCGGCGGCGGCGGCTACGGTCGCGGCATTGGCTACGGTCGCGGGGTTGGCTACGGTCGCGGGGTTGGCTATGGCAACTACGGATACGGCGGCCGCGGCTTCGGCGGG
>CAZHET010000039.1:0-22617 GCA_964531585.1 uncultured Planctomycetaceae bacterium
CGTTTAAGCACATGCATCGGCTGATTGTCAGCAGCGCGACGTACCGGCAGACGTCCAGCGTCGTCCCCTCACCCGTCGCAGGGGAGAGGACCAGAGTGAAGGATGATGCGACAGCGATTGACGGCGACAATCGGTTTCTGTGGCGGATGAACCGGCGACGCCTTTCGGCCGAAGAGATTCGCGACAGCGTTCTGTCTGTCAGCGGAAAACTCAACACCGAAATCGGCGGCCCTGGCTTCTATCTCTTTGAACTCGAAAAGACCGACCATTCGCCTCACTACGAATACCACAAATTCGATCCGGCCGACCCGGCATCACACCGTCGTTCGATCTATCGCTTCATTGTGCGATCGCAGCCCGACCCGCTGATGACAACGCTCGACTGCGCGGATTCGTCGCAGAGCACTCCGAAGCGCACGGAGACGCTGACGTCTCTGCAGGCTCTGTCGCTGCTGAACAATCGCTTCGTGCTGACAATGTCGGAAGCGTTCGCGGAACGCGTGCAACAGCGATCCGGCACGACGGCCGAGAAAGTCGCGTCCGCGTTCGAACACGCCACCGGCCGACAGCCGACGGCCGATGAAGCGGAAACTCTGAATCGCTACGCCGACGAACACGGTCTGGCCAATCTGTGTCGGGTACTTTTCAATCTGAGTGAGTTTGTGTTTGTGGATTGATGGAGAGTCGTGTCATGCCCGTTCATAACTGGTCCAATATCGAAGCCGGGATTTTCCACCATTTCCATCATGCGTGGATCGAGGAGCTTACTCGGTCGCTCAACCGTAGCGTGCTGCCGCCGGATCACTACGCGCTTGCCGAACAGATGGCAGGCGGTCTGGGACCGGATGTTGTCACGTTGCAGGATCTGGCGGCGGACGGCGGAGAACGTTATTCGGAACATCCGGATGCGGAACAGACCACCGCGCTCGCCGAGCCGCAGGTTGCAATCACCGCGCAAACGCGAATGGACTTCTACCGGCGGAAGCAGAGTTCGATCACGATCCGGCATGTCAGCGGCGACAGTGTGGTCGCCGTGATCGAAATCGTTTCTCCGGGAAACAAGTCGAAGACTTTCGCCATGCAAAAATTTGCGGAGAAAGCGGCCGAACTGATCGGGCAGGATATCCATTTGCTGATTGTTGATGTCAACCTGCCCACCAAACGCGATCCCAACGGAGTCCACGGCGAAATCTGGGAACTGCTCGACGGATCCACTTATACTGCTCCGCCGGACAAGCCACTTACGATGGTGTCATACGAAGCAGCGGACGAAGTCAAAGCCTATATCGAACCGGTTGCGGTCGGTGACACACTCATCGACATGCCATTGTTCCTGCGGCGGAGACGACACGTGCTCGTCCCGATGGAACAAACCTACATGAACGCCATCGATGTCATGCCGCGTCGCTGGCGCGATGTGCTGGAAAAAGGTGAATAGAATGTTCCCTCGTCGAACCTTCCTGAACCAAACCGGACAGTCTTTCGCCGGACTTGCTGCGGCGACGATGCTGTTCGAACAGCAGCAGGTCGAAGCGGCAACAGGCACGGGCGGTGTTCTCAATGCCCTGCATCACGCTCCGCGCGCCAAACGCGTCATTCAGTTGTTCATGGGCGGAGCCGCCAGCCACATCGATCTGTTCGATCACAAGCCGCTGCTGGAAAAGCATCATGGCGAACCGTCGGACTTTGGCGAACACGTCGAAGCTTTTCAGGACGGTCTCGGGCCGTGGATGAAATCGCCGTTTCAATTTCGCCGGTACGGTGAATGCGGCAAAGCGATCAGTGACGTTGTTGCGCCGCTGGGCGACCACGTCGACGAGATGGCGTTTGTTCACAATATGGTCGGCAAAACCGGAGTCCACAGTACCGCGACGTATCTGCAGGCCACGGGTTTCGACCGGCCTGGATTTCCCGGCATGGGAGCGTGGGTGAGCTACGCTCTGGGAGCCATCAATCAGAATCTGCCGGCATTCGTCGTGCTGCCCGATCATCGCGGCTACGCGAGCAACGGACCGAAGAACTGGGCGTCTGCGTTTCTGCCGGCCAGCACGCAGGGAACAACCATCTTTCCTCAGCGAAAGAATCCCGTCGACGATCTGTTGCCGCAGGCTGACTTCGTCACCGCAGGCGCCGACGCGGCCGGGCGAGACCTGCTGCAGAGCCTGAACCGACGTTACGCCGATCAGCATCCGGATGATTCGCGGCTGGACGCTCGGATTCGCAGCTACGAACTGGCCGCGCGGATGCAGTTGAGTGCTCCGGAAGCGTTCGATCTGTCGCAGGAGTCTCATCACACGCTGAAGATGTACGGACTCGACAACGCGGGCACGACGTATCCGGCGGAAATCAACATTCCCGAAGAAGCGGAATACTTCGGCCGGAAGTGCCTGATCGCTCGGCGTCTGCTCGAACGCGGAGTGCGATTCATTCAGATCTGGTCGGGCAACGACAACAGTTTTCCGCGCCGCAACTGGGACAGTCACGAAGACATCGAACGGGATCACGGACCGCTGTCAATGGGCATGGCGATCGGCACGGCGGCGCTGCTGACAGATCTGAAGCAGCGCGGTCTGCTGGAAGACACGATCGTGTTGTGGACGACGGAGTTCGGCCGGATGCCGTCGACTCAGGGAAGCAAGGGTCGAGATCACAATCCATTCGTGTTCACGAACTGGCTCTGCGGTGGAGGCATCAAGGGCGGCGTCAGCCACGGGCCGTCCGACGACTGGGGCTACAAACCGCTCGATCGCAGCAGTCCGACCGAAGTTTACGACATTCACGCAACGATTCTGCATCTGCTGGGCATCGATCACAAACGCCTGACGGTTCGCCACGACGGAATTGATCGCCGGCTGACGGATGTGCATGGAAAGGTGATTGACGACCTGCTCGCGTGAAAGCGGGACATGGTGGCGAGCGGCCACACTGTGACGGCTTGCCCTGCGTGCGGAGAAAGCCGAGACTGTTGCGGTTCGCCCGCCGTCCCCGAACTTCGCATTGCCGATGAATCCCGATGTCATTCTGCTGGTCGTCTTTTTGATGATCGCTCTGGGCTTTTCTTTTTTCTGCTCCGTCGCTGAAGCGGTGTTGCTGTCAATATCTCCGTCGTACACGGCCATGTTGAAGAATTCCGGCAGCACCGCTGCTCCGCTGATTGAACGGCTGAAGGAAAACGTCGAACGGCCGCTGGCTGCGATTCTCAGCCTGAACACAATCGCTCACACCGTCGGAGCCGCCGGAGTCGGTGCTCAGGCGCAGGTCGTATTCAAGGGAAAATACATCGGTCTGACGTCAGCCATTCTGACGCTGCTGATTCTGGTGCTGTCGGAGATTATTCCCAAGACCATCGGAGCCGTGTACTGGAGACCGCTGGCTCCGATTGTCGCTCGCACGGTCGCCGTTCTGATCTGGCTGATGTACCCGCTGGTGGTGATGTCCGAATGGCTGGCCAAACTGATGACTCCGGACAACCCGCATCCCACAGTGACACGAGAAGAAGTCGCGGCGCTGGCGGCAAGAGGAGCAGAAGAGGGACACCTGCACGATGATGAGTCCCGTATTCTGAACAACCTGTTTCGGTTCCGAGTGCTGACGGTCAGGGACATCATGACACCGCGCACGGTGATGCTCGCGCTGCCGCAGTCGATGACGGTCGGCGAAGTGATGGAAAAACATCCGCACATTCCGTTTTCCCGGCTTCCTGTCTACGAACAGACACGAGACGAAGTTTCCGGTTTCGTTCTGAAGACCGACATCCTGCTCGCACAGGCTCACGATCAGCATGACCGGCCGCTCAGCGACCTTCGCCGCGACATCGTGACAATTTCTCCCGATGCTTCATTATCGCGGTTGTTTGAAGCGCTGATCAAGACGCGAGCCCACCTGGCGCTGGTGGTCGACGAGTACGGCGGAGCTGCGGGACTGGTGACTCTGGAAGACCTGGTCGAAACACTGCTCGGCCTGGAAATTGTCGACGAAGCGGACAAGGCCGAAGATATGCAGGCGCTGGCTCGCCAGAAATGGGCCGAGCGAGCACGCAGCCTGGGGCTGGAGATTGATGACATTGGTGTGAAGACCACAGACGAAACATCTTCGTAGCCGCGTCTCACCGAAATTCGACGCATTGTCCGGGATCCAGACGAAAGACCACCATGCACCGACGAACGTTCCTCACCACAACCGCTGCGGCTTTGTTGTCGCGTTCACTCAGCCGCGCCGCGACCCGCTCGCGGTTTGCACACGAAGTCTGTGTCTTTACAAAGCCGTTCAATTCGCTGTCGTTCGACGAACTGGCCAATCGCATCGCAGAACTCGGCTTCGACGGTATCGAAGCGCCGATTCGAAAAGGAGGCCACATTGAGCCCGAAGCTGCTGCTGACCAATTGCCGAAACTCGTCGAAGCGCTGAACCAGCGCGGGCTGAAGATCACGGTAATGGCCTCCGATATTAACGACCCGAACGACCCGCTGACAAAATCGGTACTCACGACGGCCGCGGAACTGGGTATTCGCCATTACCGGATGAAGTATTTTCAGTACGACGAAAGCCAGCACATTCGTCCCCAACTGGAATCCTGGAAAGCGGTCTGCCGCGATCTGGCCGCGATGAATGCCGAACTGGGAATCAGCGCCGTCTACCAGAACCACGCCGGACGCGGCTATATGGGAGCCGCGTTGTGGGACCTTCAGCAGGTGCTGGACGGTATCGATCCGAATCACATCGGCGTCGCCTACGACATTCGCCACGCCTCGGTGGAAGGCGGCATGAGCTGGCCGGTGACATTTCGCATGATCCGGCCTCACGTGACGGTCGTGTACGTGAAAGACTTCCGCTGGGTCGATAAGAAGGTCGAAAACGTTCCGCTCGGCGAGGGCCAGGTGAATCCCTCGTTCTTCGACATGCTGCGGGAAACGAACTTCACCGGCCCGATTTCACTGCACGAAGAGTATCTCGATCACCACCCGCCGGAACTTGTGCCTCAGCATCTCGATGCGATCGCGAAGGATTTCGTGGTTCTGAAGGAATGGCTGCAACTCCGTGACGCGTAGATGCGATCGTGCAGACGTCGGACCAAACCGGCTCTCTGCGCGCGTCGCATAGCCTTCGTGCCGCAAAGGGGACTCGCGAGCATAAGGCGAGCGGCCGATGAGACCTGATAGATGCGGACGCTGGCAGCGTCCGCCAGGTGGCCGATGCTGCCAGCGTCGGCAGGGGTGTGCTCACCCGGCGCTCGCTGAAGGGTAGTCGGGCCAGACGCATCCGCGGGCCAGCCCCAGCGCCTGCACGATCCTGTCCCGTTGTTGCAGGACGCGGCAGCCTTCGCCCGGCTTCAGCTGGTGCTGAGCGTTCTTCTTCACGTTTGCTTCAAACCGGCTGACGTAGCTGGGCGCTGCCTGCGGTAAGCAGCAGGATCTGACGGACGAGGAGACGCGAATTTGGCCCCGTCTTGCGAGACGGACGCTGTTGGACGAAACTGTGCGTCCGTTGAAAAGCGAGCGGGCAGTGCGAACCAGAGTCGATTCCGAGTCGAGGAGACTGGTCGAGACCAGAAGGGTAGCGGCCGTCTTTGATAGTCCACTTCCTGTTCGCATTTTTCCGGTTCTCGTGTCATTGAGCAATGAGCGGAAAAAAAGTGTCTGACCCCAATTGCCGGGAACCGGCCCTTCGGGTGCTTCGCACAATTGGGGTCAGACACTTATTTTCCGCACGATCCTGAGGAACGCATCGCTGATGGATTTGTTTGAACTGATTGCGTCGCTGCTGACGTTGTCGGCTGTGTTCAGCTATATCAACCACCGCTGGATCAGGCTGCCGTCCACCATCGGTTTGATGGTGATTGCTCTGTTGTTTTCGCTGTTGTTGATCGGCATGGGTGCCTTCGTTGAATCGATCCAACAGAAGGCCGAAACGATCGTGGGCAGCATCGACTTCAACCGAACCGTCATGCACGGAATGCTGGGGTTTCTGCTGTTCGCCGGCGCTCTGCACGTCAACCTGACCGACCTGCGACAGCAGAAATGGTCCATTGCCGCACTGGCGTCGTTCGGCGTCGCGTTGTCAACGCTGCTGGTGGCGCTTTTGTCCAGCGTTGTGTTTGCGCTGCTGGGGATCGAAGTGCGGTTCATCTATTGCCTGCTGTTTGGCGCACTGATCTCACCCACCGACCCCATCGCTGTGCTTGCGATTTTGAAACAGGCGGGTGCTCCAAAAGACCTTGAGACGAAAATTGCCGGGGAATCTCTGTTCAACGACGGAGTGGGCGTGGTGATTTTTCTTGGATTGCTGGAAATCGCCACCGGAGAATACGGCTTCGATCCCGGGCACCTGGCGGCGTTGTTTTTTCAGGAAGCCGTTGGCGGTGCCGTACTGGGTCTGGCGATGGGTTATCTGGCATTTGTGATGTTGCGGAGCGTCGACAACTATTCGGTGGAGATTCTGATTTCTCTGGCGCTGACAGCGGGCGGGTATGCTCTGGCGCTTGCGTTGCATATGTCCGGGCCGATCGCGATGGTCGTCGCGGGACTGCTGGTGGGCAATCACGGGAGAGCCCTCGCGATGTCGGACAGAACTCGCGAACACCTGGACCGGTTCTGGGAACTCATCGACGAGATTCTGAACGCGGTGCTGTTCGTGCTTATCGGACTCGAAGTGCTCGTGCTGACGTTCACCGAGCGTTTTCTGCTGGCGGGACTGCTGCTGATTCCGTGTGTTCTGCTCGCACGACTGGTGGCTGTGGGTGTGCCGACAAGCATCCTCCGCCGCTGGCAGACTCTGCATAAGCACTCGACGTTGATGCTGACCTGGGGCGGTCTGCGCGGAGGGATCTCGGTCGCTTTGGCATTGTCGATTCCGGCAGTGCTGAAAGATGGTTCGCCCGTGCCGGAGCGGGAGTTGCTGCTGCCCGTGAGTTACATGATTGTCATCTTCTCTGTCGTCGTTCAGGGCTTGACGATTGGTCCACTGTTCGAACGTCTTCTCGCAAAGTCGCCGTCCGGGCAGGTTCCCGGCGCCCCGTCGCTTCGGGAAGACACCTGACTCGCCGGAAGCAACTCACTGGAACAAACACAGCGTGCAGGAAGCACGACGTTGAGCGACGTGATGTCATGCAGTCGTCGAAGATCATTCCGGCGTTTGCGGCCACGGGCCGGTGTTCCTGAACGGTGACGATCCATCGGGCAACTTCGATGGACGCGATTCCCGGCTGTGAAGATGGTAGCATCCCTGGTACTCGTCGGCCGCGAGGTTGTCGAACTGCATGTTTCCTTCACTCCGGACTTTCTCTGCCGCCGACTGTTTTCCATGAGTACTCCTGTTCCTGAACCCGCCCCGGACCTCGCCGAAGCCGCGCCACCGTTGAAATGGCACGAAGGCATTACGTCTTATCAGTGGCTGGTGCTGCTGATCGCGTCGCTGGGCTGGGTGTTCGACGTATTTGAAGGACAGGTGTTCGTCGCCAGCATGAACGACGCCATGCCGCAGTTGCTGGGCGATGACTTCACGGCCGAGCTGAAGAATTCGTGGAACAACTATTCGCTGGCCTCGTTTCTGCTCGGCGGCGCGTTTGGCGGCATTGCCTTTGGAATGCTCAGCGACCGGATCGGTCGTTCAAAAACGATGATCATTACGATCCTGTTCTATTCCGTGTTCACCTGCGTGACGGCGATCGCGAACGCTCCATGGCAGATGGTGGTGCTGCGGTTTCTGGTGGCGATGGGTGTCGGCGGCGAATGGGCGGTCGCCAGCGCGATGGTCGCGGAAGTCATGCCGCAGCGGTCGCGTTCCGTCATGAGTTCCATATTTCACGCATCGAGCGTATTTGGAACACTGATGGCCGTCGCAGTCGGCTATTTCATCATTGGTGCTCAGGTGCTGGGAGACAATACGTGGCGGCTGGGGTTCGTGATTGGCGTGCTCCCCGCACTGCTGACGGTGTTCATTCGCTGGAAACTGCGCGAGCCCGAGCAGTGGACGCAGGCGAAGCAGCGTGAAGCCGAAGACGCAACTCAGGCGACGGGCGTGCTGTCCGATCTGTTCAATGCACAAAACCTGCGGAATACCGTGATCGGAGTGGCGCTGGCCACTATCGGACTGACCACGTTCTGGGGCTGCCACATCTACGGCAAGGACGCGCTGAAGCGAAAGGCTGAAGCTGATCTTCTGGCAACGGCCGGGCTGAACGATGTTGAGTGGGCAGCCGCCGGAGATTCCGAGAAGGCACAGCGAGCGGAAGTGCTGGACATTCACAAAGGCGAGATCAAACAGCAGGAAATGGTCGGCATGTTTCTGACAATGGTGCTTGGCGGAGGACTCGGCCTGGTCTTGTTTGGCACAATCTCCAACCGGCTGGGGCGCAAAGGAGCCTTCCTGTTCTATCACCTGGGAGCCTTCATCACCGCCGTCACCTTGTTCCTGGTGTTGATTCCCGGTGACTATTCCAAAGCTGTCCTGGTTTTGTTTCTGCCGGTGTTCGGTTTTTTGACGCTGGGAATGCACGCCGGCTACGCGGTGTATTTCCCGGAACTGTTTCCGACTCGCATTCGCGGCACGGGCACGGGCTTTTGTTTCAACGCGGGCCGCATCGGCTCAGCGGGTGCAATTCTGGTGGCAGGGCTGCTGGGATGGGCACCCAATCAGTCGGCTCTGTACCTGGCTCCTTTGTTCGCCGTCGGCATCGTGGTGACACTACTGGCGAAGGAAACTCGCGGCGAGGAACTACCGGAATAGCCTGGCGGCTGCTCAACCTTGCAGCATTCCCGCGCGAGAATTCTGCTGTGGCGTCATCTTTATTGACGTCCGTGCGTGGGAATTCTCCTCACCGAATAACGATTCCCGCGGCATTCCGGGAACGCGAATCGCAACAGCGGCCTGCAAATGTTGAGGTTCGGTGAGAAAGTGCAAACCACGGCACACGACTTGCCATGGCCGTTGCACCATTCGATGACGGCGGCTGAGTTGCCGTCTGCTGTTCGCAGGGTTTTGACATCAGGGAGTGATCCGATGCAGTCTGGGTTCTTGATCGACATGGATGGTGTTATTTACCGAGGTTCTGAACTGATCCCCGGTGCTCGTGAGTTTGTTGCGCGATTGTTGAAGGAGCAGGTTCCGTTTTTGTTTCTGACGAACAACAGTCAGCGCACGCGTCGTGACGTGGCCACGAAGCTGAAGCGGCTGGGGATTCCTGTTGAAGAATCTCACGTGTTCACCTGTGCGATGGCCACCGCGAGGTTTCTGGCACGGCAGCTTCCAAACGGAACGGCTTTCGTCATCGGCGAAAGCGGCCTGCTGAACGCTTTGCATCGCAACGGCTATTCGCTGGTCGACAGCAATCCAGACTATGTCGTCGTCGGTGAAGGGCGAACGCTGTCTTTTGAAATGGTGGAAAGCGCCGTTCAGATGATCGTAAACGGAGCGAAGCTGATCGCGACGAATCTTGATCCGAACTGCCCGACTCAGACCGGAACGCGTCCCGGCTGCGGAGCCATCGTGGCATTGCTGGAAGCAGCGACAGGCGTCAAAGCCTTCAGCGTGGGCAAACCGAGCCCCGTGATGATGCGCGCTGCCCGCAAGGAACTCGGCCTGGAAGCGGCTCACACGATCATGATCGGCGACACGATGGAAACCGATATTCTCGGCGGTGTGCAACTGGGCTATCGCACCGTGTTGACTCTGACGGGTTCGACAACCCGCGCCGATCTGGCGAAGTTCGCCTATCGTCCGGACTTCATCATCGATTCCATCGCCGATCTGCTGACGTTGCAAAGCCTGACAATGAACCACCTCGAACACGTGGCCGCAACGGTGCCCGAGCGGATTGAAGCCGTGGCGTGAACGTTGGCGACGGCTCAGCAATCGTTGCGAATCGCCAGGGCGAGACTCCTGCCGAGCCGTCGTCGCACCGTGCGTCGCCTGCCCCGCGCGGCTCACCGGAAGCTTCGCCCTCCCGGAAAAGGTACTGTCAGGACCTGTGCCAGAATCCCGGCGGGCAAGCTGACCTGATCCAGCGCATCCCACCATTGGAATGGCATTCCCGCGGACGCGGGAACCCAGTATGCACGGCTGGAATCCGCGGTCGTGCCGTCGCACGGTGCAGCTGCTCAGTGGGAATGACGGACTTTCGGGCAAGCGGTCGCGCGAACGGATGCCCCGATCCGGATCATGCAGCGACTGGAGCGGCAGCACTTCTGTCGCTACGCTTTGCGTTAGAAATCTTCGCACATCCCTTCCGGTCGGAGAGTCAGATGATTCGTCGTGAAGCCCGGTTCGTTGTCGTCAGCCTGTTTGTGTTCGCTGTTGGATCCGCCATGTCATCAGAAACTTTCGCAGATGAAAAATCCGTCGGTGCCGACGATTCGGTCAGGACCATTCGCGTTGGCATGATTGGTCTGGATACTTCGCACTGCATCGCGTTCGCCAAACTGCTGAACAATGCTGATGACCCAAACCACATCCCGGGCTGCCGCGTCGTCCTGGTGTATCCGAAAGGATCGCCCGACATTGAAAGCAGCGTGTCGCGAGTGCCGAAGTACACCGAGGAGATCACAGCCCTGGGTGTTGAAGTTATTGATGATCTGGACGCGATGATTCAGCAGGTCGACGCTGTACTTCTGGAGACGAATGACGGTCGGCCTCATCTGGAACAGGCGATTCCGGTGCTGAAAGCGGGCAAGCCGTGCTTCGTAGACAAGCCGATTGCAGCGTCGCTGACGGACTGCATCGCGATCTTCGAGCTGGCAGAGCATTTTGACACGCCCGTGTTTTCCTCATCGTCGCTGAGATTTTCCAGCGGCGTTCAGGCGATTCGCAACGGGTCAATCGGTGACGTGCTGGGCTGCGACGCGTACTCCCCGGCTTCGCTGGAGAAGACTCACCCGGATCTGTTCTGGTACGGGATTCACGGAGTGGAGACTCTGTTTACGGCGATGGGGCCGGGAGTGGAAACCGTGGTGCGGACTCAGACGGACAACTTCGAACTGGTCACGGGAACCTGGAGCGACGGACGCATCGGTACGTTTCGCGGGATTCGTTCAGGCAGTGGCGGCTATGGCGGCACGGCATTCGGATCGAAGGCGACAGCCAGTGTCGGCGGCTACGACGGTTATGCGCCGCTGCTGGTCGAGATCGCAAAGTTCTTTCGGACAGGCGAAGCTCCGGTCAGCGCCGAAGAAACCATCGACCTGTACGCGTTCATGGAAGCGGCTGACGAAAGCAAACGTCAGGGCTTCGTGCCCGTGAAGGTCGCCGACGTGAAAGCAAAGGCTCGCGCCGAAGCGGCGAAGAAAGTCGCTGCGATCATCGCGGCAGAATAACCGCGAGCACTCAACCGACGTGAGTCTTCGTTCTGTTTGTCGGACTCAGGAATTCGACCACCTGAATGCCAGACCACCTGACGGCCGGACGCGGTGTCGATGATGTCCGGGCACGTTTCACTCAGCGGTTCTTCATTCCGTCGAATCATCGCAGCCTGCGCAACTGCTGTGCCCGTCGCTGCTGTTGCTGGCGTTTCGGAGTCTGGCTCTTCGTAACGTAGGCGGCGGCAACAGTGCTGCGAGAGCCATCGCGGCTGCACGCCACCAGCAGCGGCTCGTCCACTTCGATGCGATCCTGCGCGGGACGAACCTTTTGAAGGGCACCACCGGTACAGTTACCAGCCGGTGACGCACCGATTGGCAGTGCTGCTCAGGAAATGGGGCCATGCCGGGGACGAGCTGTCCGCGATGTCGATGCGTTCGGTTGCACGCTTCAGGGATCGAACTTCTCAACCCGTTCGCTCTGCGATCTGTTGACGGACCCATTGCAACTGCTGCTGTGAGAAACCTGGCGTCGGTTGCCTCATATAGTCGATCATGCGATCGTATCCGGCTCGACTGTACACAGTATCAAACACAAGTTGCAGCGCGAGCGGGACGTCGCTGTCGCCTCGTTTCAGGGGAACCATCACCGTCGGCAGCGGCTGCTGAATTGACCATGCGTAGAGTTCGGCGCGAGGTCGACGGTGGTGGCGGCTAACAATGCAAAAGTAATCAGCAACGGGAAGTGGTTCGACGACCGGGAGGCGTTCGCCGCCACGCAACAAATCCAGTTCCACAAGGTGGGACGTGCTGCTGAGAATTTCGTCACGCTTTGCAAGATATTCGCGGCGGCCGTCGCCTCCCCCGCGTTTGTTCGAAGGAGAAAGCGTTTCGATAACTGTAACGACTTCCTGAGTCGAACGTTCGCGAATCACAAGGTAGGCTTCATGACGCCTTTCAGGTTGCGGCAGTGTACAAGCTATAGCGGTCACGGCGGATGAGTGGGCAGCGAATTCTCCGCTGGCAGGGCCTGCATCAACCGAAAGGATGGCGACGTCAGGGACAAGGAACGTCTCGGGATCCGGGCCGACCCGTTCAAGGTAGACGCGGCGCTCGACTCTCATGTGATAGTCAGAACTTAGCTCCGGCAGCAGGACTTCGCGAATGACCGTGTTAAAGGTCGTGTGGAAGTCCTGCCATTCCGGACCTTCAAGAAACGGATCCATGCCGGGGAACGGTGACTTCATGCAGATGGCTCCGTGACGATTGCTTCAGCGTTTGACACCGGTATTCTAGCGTCAACGGTCGAATGGCCGACAGTCTGAAGTGCTCCCGCAAAAGGAAAGACAAGCCCATGAGATCCCTGCTGACGTCTGCCATCGTTCTTATTGCGCTCACATCACTCTGTTCTGCCGGCGACCGTCCCACAGGCCGGATGTTCGCCACGCGATCAGAAGTCATTGCCCGGCACGGCATGGCGGCGACCAGTCAGCCGCTGGCGACGATGGTGGCGATCGACATTCTCAAGCAGGGCGGCTCCGCCGTTGACGCGGCCATTGCGGCCAACGCTTGTCTCGGCCTGACCGAACCCATCAGTTGCGGCATCGGCGGCGACCTGTTTGCGATCGTCTGGGACGCAAAGACTCAGCAGTTGTATGGACTCAACGCCAGCGGTCGGTCTCCCGCAAGCCTGACGCTGGAAGAGTTCAGGAAGCGGGATCTTGCCTACATTCCACCGTACGGCCCGCTGCCGGTGACCGTGCCCGGCTGTGTTGACGGCTGGTTCGAACTGCACGCCAGGTTCGGCAAACTGCCGATGACGGACATACTCGCGCCGACGGTTAAATACGCCGAAGAAGGATTTCCGGTCTCCGAGGTCATCGCTTCGGGCTGGCGAGGCGGCAAGGCGACGTTCGGAAAGTACCCCGGCTTCAACGACACGTATTTCCCCGACGGCGACGGGCCGCAGACCGGCGACGTCTTTCGCAATCCGATGCTGGCGTCCACGCTGACGTCGATCGCCGACAAGGGGCGCGACGAATTCTACAAGGGCAGCATTGCTCGCACGATTGCCGACTACATGCAGCGCAATGGCGGTTTTCTGTCGTACGAAGACATGGCATCCCACACGTCTGAATGGGTCGAGCCGGTGTCCGCGAATTATCGCGGCTACGACGTCTGGGAACTGCCTCCCAACGGGCAGGGGATTGCCGCGCTCCAGATGCTGAACCTGTTGGAAGCCTACGATCTGAAGTCCGCCGGTTTCGGAAGTTCCCATCATCTGCACTGTTTGATTGAGGCCAAGAAGCTGGCGTTTGAAGATCGTGCTCGCCTGTATGCTGACATGGAATTTGCCGATGTGCCGGTTGAAAAACTGATTTCCAAAGAATACGCCGACGAACGCCGCAAGCTGATCACAAGCCGTGCGGCGAATCAGTATTCGGTGGGACTGCCTCACGCAGTCGAAGAAGGCGACACGATCTATCTGACGGTGGCCGACAAGGATCGCAACATGGTGTCGCTGATTCAGAGCAACTATCGGGGCTTCGGCAGCGGCATGTGTCCGGACGGCCTGGGCTTCTGTCTGCAGGACCGGGGCCAGTTGTTCGACCTGACCGAGGGCCGCTTCAACACGTATGCTCCGCAGAAGCGGCCGTTCCACACCATCATTCCGGCGTTCGTCACGAAGGACGGCAAGCCGTTTCTGAGTTTCGGCGTGATGGGCGGGGCGACTCAGCCACAGGGGCACGTGCAGATCATTCTGAACATGATCGACTTTGGCATGAATACTCAGGAAGCCGGCGACGCTCCGCGAATGGTTCACAGCGGTTCGTCAGAACCGACCGGTGAAATCATGACGGACGGCGGCACGGTCGGGCTGGAAGAGGGCTTCAGCGCAGAAACCCGCCGTGCGCTGCTGCGACAGGGACACAGGCTGCAGCCATCACCGGGCAACTTCGGCGGCTATCAGGGAATTCGTTACGACTCGGAACGCGACGTGTATTTCGGAGCCTCCGAGTCTCGCAAAGACGGCATGGCTGCCGGCTATTGACATCGTCACAGTGTGCGCTTCGGCACGGCCGGAACCTGGCCTGGAAGCTGTCTAAAAGAGGGGTCAGACCCTCTCCGGGCAGCTATTCTTCCCGTGATCTTGCTGCCCTCCAAAGCTGCTGCCCTCCAAAGCTGCTGCCCTGCAAACGGTCAGGCCTCTTTTTCAGATAGCCGTTACGGAATGCCGCGCACGATGGGCGGGCCGATCAGGCGTGTGAACCACACGGGCAGCTTCTGCCATAACGCAATAACGCGGTCGAAACGGCCACTGTCCGGCCGCATGTCGCCGGCGTCGCCACGACGATTGTAGTACTGCCAGGCCGCCGGGAATTCCTCCGCCCCCCACTGCTTCTTGAAGCGGTGAGTGCCGCTGTCGACCGAGCTTCGGCCAAAGTCAAACCACGTCTGGCCGCGCTGAACGGCTCGTTCCAGTACGTGCCAGTACATCAGCATGTTGCAGCTGGTGTGGTTGAATTCCCGCATTGAGCTGGCGCTGGGGATGAACGTGACGTCCGGGCCGTGAAGCAGGAACCCCGAAGCGACCGGCTTGCCATGAAACCGAATCGAGCAGATTTCGGCGGCGTCACCGAATTCGCCCAGCATTTCAGCGAACAGCTTCTTCGCAAACGGAGGAGTACCCAGATCGCGCATGTTGCAGCAGAAGATCCGGTAGAACGAATCCAGCAGGTCGTCTCGGCCGAATTCCGCCGTCAGCGATTCGTCGTTGAGCGGCTTCCTGATCTGGCTGCGGACCTTGGACTTCAGGCCGTTCCACAGTTCCTCAGACGTTCCGGGCAGTTTCAGCCGCATGTGAAGCTTGTCGGTGTTCGTCGCGTTCAGCGCGGCGTGTTCGATAGGGCGTTCGTGTCGCAGTTCCAGGTGCTTCACGTCCAGTGTGTCAGCCAGCGACACAGCGGCATCGATCAGGTGCCGGGCGATGTCGTCCGAATCCGCAAGAACGCCGCCCGTGTTCAGATATGGCTGGCTTGTCAGAAACCGCCCGAAGATCGAGCCGGAAATGAACATCATTGGCAGCACGCCGACGATCTGCGTCTGTCGTTCCACGAACAGGAAGTACGGCTCATGCCGCAGAGCGGCGTGAAAAATCCGCCCCCACTGCGAGCGCAGATGAAATCCGTCATAGCCGTAGCTTTTCAGGTAGTCGTCCCAGCCATGCGGAGCCTGTCGGCGGATCTGCACGGTTAGAGCGGCCGGAGATGCTGTCTTTGTGAGAGTCATGAATGGGAATCCTGCAGACCTGCGTGTTCGCCGACGTCGCCGGAATGTTGCGCGACTGCTCGCGCCAGTGCGGGATCAAGACTCCGGTACACGTCCACCACTTTGTCCATTCGCTTTGCGAACGAAAACTGCTGCTCGATCGTGCGGCGACCTGCTGATGCCAGTCGATCGCGCAGTCCTTCGTCGGCCAGGCAGCGCAGAATTCCGTCGTACAGCGCTTCACGGCTGTCGGACTCCACAACGATGCCGCTCTGCCCGTCTTCGATGAGTCGCGGGATGCCGTTGACTTTGGTCGTCACGACAGCTCGCTGCGTGGCCATGGCTTCCAGAACCACGTTCGGCAGCCCTTCGCGCAGGCTGCTCAGGACAAACATGTCGATCGCCCGATACAGCGTGCGCGGGTCCTTCAGGTAGCCAACCAAACGGACGTGGTTGTGAAGTCCCAGCAGATCGATCTGCTGCTGGAGTTCGTGCTTCAGGTGACCTTCGCCGGCAATCAGCAGGCCGACCGGCTGTCCGTCCGACACAAGGCGATTGACCGCGTCGATCAAATGATGAAACCCTTTTTCTTCAGACAATCGTCCGCAGGCCCCCAGCAGAATCTGATCGTTGCCGAAGCCGAAACGAGCACGTTCCGTCAGTCGCGGCGGTGTCGTCTCGTAGTCCGATTCGACGATCGCGTTGTCGATCAGTCGCAGCCGCTGTTCGCGAATTCCACTGTTCCGGCAGGTCTCAATCAGATCCTGCGAAACGCAGATGACGCGTTCGTAGCGCTTCAGGCAGAACCGGTCAATCCTGTAGTACAGCGGTGTCCGTGCCGTGAACTTCACCCAGCCGTGAGCCGTTGTGACCAGGTGCATCCGATGGAATCTCCGCACCAGCAGGCCCAGTGCGTTGCTCTTGTAGTCGTGAGCATGCCAGATGCGCACGCGCTTTTGGCGACAGATGCGAATCGCCTGACGCACGACTTGAAAATCCAGCGGGCCGCGATCGGCCACTGCAAGGATTTCCGCACCGGCCGCTTCGGCTTTTGCGCGCAGCACGTCAAAGCCGGGATCACCGGGAGGATGCATGAACAGACACGACGATTCGATTCCGTGATCTGCCAGAAACCTCGGTGAATTCAGGATCGTTTTTTCCGGACCGCCGCCGGTGCCTGTGACGACGCGGGTATGCAGCACAACGGGCCGGCTGTTCAATTCTGTGCGTTCCATTTTCAGACCGCTCCTTCCACCGCGTTGATTTCGTCAGGGACCGGGGCGGATTCGGTCAGGCAGCGTTCGAGAATCGACGCCTTGGCGATCCAGCTTTCGGAATGCAGGCGTTCCCGAGCCTGTTGCTGTTCCGTCGGCAGGCCGGTGAGCATTCGAAGCTGAACAGCCCCCGCGAACTCTTCTGCAGTCCGGGCGACGTCGATGCAGTCACTCCACTCGCCGACCGCAGGCAGGTTGCTGACGACGACCGGCTTTCCCGTGGCCATGTATTCCTTCAGTTTCAGCGGCTGCATCGCACGCGTGACCGGCAGATCGGCATACGGCATCACCAGCACATCGGCGTCGTGAGCGATCCTCGGCAGCAATTCGAATGGCTGCGGAGGCAGACACATGACGTTGCGAAGCTGCAGAATCGCCGGATCGGGATTCTGCTGCGGGCCGACCAGCACGATTGTCCCTTCCGACATCCACTGCGACAGACGCTGCAGCATGTGCGAATCCAGCCGCCGATCGACCATCCCCCAGAACACCGCCAGCGGACGCCGTACATCGTCGGCGATCGGCGATGGCTGCGACATGTCAACGGGCTGCCGCCAGTGCGTCAGCTCGACGCCATGAGTCAGAAGTGTCGCCGATCGGCCGTGCTCAGCGATCGCTTCCTGGAGAGCCTGGCTGACCGCCAAAATGTTGTCCGCTCGCTGCAGCATATCGGCATCCATTCGCCGCAGAGTGTCGCCGTCGAGCCCAGGCCATTCGGCGAAATCATCGACGCAGTAGTACGTCCAGCGTTCGACAGGAAGCACACCCGGCAAATCGGCAGTGATCGGCAGCGTTGTGATGGCGTGAACCGGCTGCGGAAGTTGCTGAATCTGCTGCGTGAGTTGCTTCACCAGCAGCCGGCGATTGAGCACCCGGTCGAAGGTTCGACCGAACCAGGGCCACATTCGCGGATTGACGACCGTGAGGTTGCAGTGAGCCGCATCCGCATCGCCCGCCGCCTGCGACTGATTCCGAGCCCCTCGCCACTGCCCAAGCTTCTCACCGACGCGTTTAAATGTCGCCGCATCAAGTCGCGGCGCGCGTGTTCCGATCGTGTTGACCCACAGCACCTTGTACTTTGGCAGCAGCTGACGAATCAGATGCTGGCACGACGAAGGGTGCCGGCCCCAGTCATCCGCAAACACGACCAGCGAAGCCGGCGGCTTCGCGGTCGTCGTCCTGCCGGCGCGGCGAGGACGATCCGCCGGTGCAGCGCTCTTGTGACCTGCACCACGTGCTCCCACTGGCGGTCTGAGGCTGTGCTCCGGGGCAATGCGGTTTCCGTCGATCATCTCACCGTACACCCGACGATAACTGTCGAGCATGCTGGTCAGCGAAAACTGCTCGTGAGCACGCAGCCTGCCGTGTTCCACCATGCGCTGGCGCAGTTCGGGATTCTCATGCAGTCGGATCAGCCCGCGGGCGAGACCTGCGGCATCCCCGGAGCCTGCAAGAAAGCCCGTGTGTTCGTCGGCGATCATTTCCGGGATGCCGCCGACCGCAGTGGCTACAACGGGCAGGCCAGCCGCCATCGCCTCAATGATGGTCAGAGGAATGCCTTCGCTGATACTGCTCATCAAAAACGCATCGCATCCCGCCAGCACATCGGCCACATCACTGCGACTTCCCGCAAGCCGGACATGATTGGCAAGCCCAAGCTCGAAGACGCGCCGCTCGATCGCGTCGCGCTCTTCACCAGCTCCGACCAACAGCAGCCGGATGCCGGGAACCGAACTCCGAGCGATGTGAACAGCCTGCAAAGCCGACATGTGGTCCTTGAGCGCGTGCAGCCGGGCAACCTGGACAGCGACAAAATCGTCGTCGCCAAACGAAAACTGACGACGAATTCGCTGCCGGACATCCGGCGCTGAGGTCGCCAGATCCGTTAAGTCCACTCCGTTGTAGATGACTTCGACACGGTTCGCCGGCAGGCCTTCGTTGTGAATCAGCGCCTGCTGCACTGATCGACCGCACGCAATCAGGCGATCCTGCCGTCGCAGCAGAAGCCGGTTGGCCAGTCTGCTCTTTCTGCTCGGCCGATCAGGAAAATGGCGACCATGCTCCGTCAGCAGAACCGGCATGCGTCCCGTCAGACTACGGCTCAACATGGCCTGAAAGAAGGGAGTACACTGATGGGCGTGCAGAAGTTCGACGCCCTGCTGCTTCGTGAATGAACGCAGCCGTGCCGCACATTTCACGTCGATTCCGCTTCCCCGCCGCAAATGTTCAACCACGAACCCGTCTGCTCGCAGACGCTCGCCGATCTCCCCCACATCATCCAGCACGGCGACAACGCAGCGAAAGTCGTCCGACAGCCTTCGCACCATCTGCTCAACGAGAGCCTCGGCACCGCCGACTCCCAGCGAGTGAATGATATGACACACAGTCGGGCGCAGGTCAGGTGCGGAAGATCCGCTGCCGGGTTTTGGAGTTGCCTGGATCATCACATGTGCCTCCGCAATACATCAATCGCGCGCCACCAGCGAACCGGATTCCATAGTCGCGTGCAGGCTTTCAGCAGTCCGGTCGGGGACTTCAGAATTTGCCGGACACGAGCCTTCTGGGGCACAAACATGTGCCACGAAGTCTGTGGATAGTGTACATTCGAGGGCAGGTAATAGTCGGGTTGGCAGGTTCGATGATAGACCTCTCGCAGCCCCTCGGTCATGATGATCGACAGGCAGCGAGCTGTCAGATGCCGGCTGCGAAATTTATACAGGTAGCTCCAGGCTTCATCATTAATTTCATCTGCCCGGGTGCGAATCGCCTGCTCGTCAGCAGGGCTGTCGCAGCAGGCCGCTGCGATCCGCATGACATTGGCCTTGCGAAAATCCTGTGCGGCCCATGCTTCGGTCACAAATTCCAGGCCTTCCGGGACAGACAAAGTCGGACGCTCGTTCTCGGCCATCCATCGGCCGAAGTGCGCCATGACATCGCGTGCGTAGGAATAGTCGGCGTCCAGTTCGCCGACTTCCCGTTTGATGTCCAGGTAGCGGCCAATCGCTGACAGACAAACGGTATAGGACCAGTGCCATTCTGCATCCAGCAGATGTAGTCCTTCGCAGTCCTGCTGTGGATGGACGGTCCGCTGAATGAGTTGTTCGGCTTTTCGAAGGTACCTCGTGTCGTGAGTCAGTACCCAGCCATCGAGCAGGGCATTGATGGAGTATCCTGCGCCGCGGCCTGGTCCGTGGAAGTCCTCAAACACGGATCGGGACGCCAGCCCGGTGTCATCGGAATCCAAAAGGCCCCACACGGTATTGCGGCTGCGGTCCATTGCCAGAACCCAGTCGGCCAGCGATAGGACAGTCTGACGAGCCTCCTGATTGCCGGTCAGGAAATAATAGTACAGCAGGCCTGTTGTGTAGTTGTGTTCATTGGAAGGTCCGCCGCCATATTCCAGTCGGTCGCCGGCATTGGAGTGGGAATAGCTCCGGTGTGTGGCAGTGGCCGCATCGACGTAGTGGTCAGTGTGCCAGAACAGCCCGCCATTGAAGGCGGCCCGGTCCTGCTGAGTGTGATAAATATCGATATCCATGACATGGCGGGCCAGCGGGTCGAACAGGTCCTGCCAGACGGCGTCGCCGGTCGCTGCCAGGTTTAGAATGGCACCAAGAACCATGTCAAACTGATTGTTGTAGTGTGAGACAATGGTATTGCGGCCGGCGTAGTGAGTCTGCTCATGGTCTGCCGGGATGTCTCCGAAATTGCGCCAGCCGTATTCGTCGATGGTCGCCCGCCGTTCCTCAATGGAATAACTGCCGGTTGTTGCAGCCTTCACGTAGCGGCCATAGCGAGCGACCGCGGGCGCTGAATCGCCACAGTTATTCAGTGAACCAGGGAACCAGGAGAAGACGCCGGTTCGGCGGACCCAGTCAGCAGGCTGCACAAACACAGGCGGTTCATGCACCCAGCGCAGGTGTTGAGCGTCAGGTGCCGACCACTGCGTGCCGATCCACACTGATCGAGTTTTTTGTTCGCCCCCCTGCAGTTCGTGGACGGTGCCATCGACAGTGGGAAACAGGCCGATGGAAATTGAGCGGTTGGCTGCCGTCAGGCTGCCGGGGAAGTTCTGCCAGAATTCCGGGACGGCGACCGACAGACTGGCCTGGTCACCCACCAGACTGAACGTGGGCTCGCTGCGATAGCCGCGCAGGACTCCGTCGTGGGATGTCGCGATGAAGCCACGTCCCTGCACGTCGACAGTGCCGTCGGCAGTCAAATGATTTGTCGATGCCCAGTGGCGACCGCCGCTGCCAAATTGCCGGATGCTGGCGGAGTGTGCTGTTGTTGCCCTGCGGACATCGCCATCGACGGTGGCTCGCCATTGAATGTCCGCTGCTGATCTCGCGTTGTCGGATGTCAGGCACACTTTGAGTTCACGGAAGCGAAACGAGCCGGGATCACCCAGGTCCCACAGGCCGCCTTTGTGTCGGGCGCGTCGCGCGTTGCGAACACGCACCTGCATTTCGATAAGGCCCGTTGTTGGCCACACATGGAAGCGAAGCTGAAACTCGAGAAGCGGCAGGCGACGCACGCTGGCCGCAACCGTGAACGTATGCCGCACCGGTCCGGCGGATTCCTGATGAATTTTCCTGACGACCAGTTCGCGGAATCGGCCGAACTCGTCGCTGAGCGAAATCCCGACTTCGACTCCGGACGGCGCTGAACCGGTTTGTCCCGGCAGTTGCACATCGATCAGGCTGCTGGTTCCCCGCGTCACGGAGACGTTTGGCGGTACTTCTGCGGACGCGGATTTTCTTTCCTGCTGCACTGCCTGCAGCAGCCAGTACTCCGTTTCGCCAGTCACAACGTGCGGAGCGATGAAGTGCAGCAACAGCCAACGCACGCTGCCGTCGCTCCAGCGATCCAGAACTTCCGTCTGAGCGAGCAACGATCGCTGGTCGGCTGTTTCGACAGCCCAGCCTGCAGGGCTGGTCGCAAGGCCCTTCGGAAGGCATACGCCCCGCGTCACCGGCACATCATCCAAACGCGCAGGCGAACGGGAGATCATCGTGAACGGGACGCGCACTTCCTTCCGCCGCGGTTCGCGGGTCGTCGGTCTTTCGCTTGTCAGCAGTGTTGACATTCGTCTCTGGTTGGATGTTGTGAGAGTTGATGGAAAGCGTTGTTGCGGTCGGTCTGATGTTGCGAAATCAGTGAACAGAAGCGGCAGCCGTTTGAGGCTCCGCGGTCGCATGTCGAAGCCGACACTGCGGTTGGCGACGTCGGTCGGGACCTGCCCCGGTGCCATAGGTTTCCAGCCATCGACCGAAGACCAGCAGCGACCACAGGACCTGCCCGAAGCGGCCTGTTCCGCGACAGTGGCTGTTGTAGAGCTGCGTGGCCGTTCCGACATTGATGAATTCGGCGATCGGCGCGTTGGTGTTCAGTACGACCTGCCGGACCTGATCCTTCAGAGGACCTCGCAGCCATTCATTGATCGGCAATTCGAAACCCTGCTTGCGCCGGTGAGCCAGCTTCGGTGGCAGCCGCGGGTCAAACAGCTCCTTCAACATCCACTTTCGGCAGCCGTTGCGAACCTTGAGGTGCGATGGCATTGACGCTGCAAGCTCCAGCAACTGGTGATCGATCAGCGGTGGCCGCACTTCGAGACCAAAGGCCATGCTGGCGCGATCGACCTTCAGCAGGAAGTCATCGGGCAGCAGGATTGCGCTGTCGGCCGCCAGCATTCCACTAAGCGGATCACGCTGACCTTGTCGAAAGGCGGCTTCGATGGCGGCTTCCGGCCGGTGACCGGTGACGGTCTGCGCGAAGGCCGGGTT
>CAZHET010000040.1:0-22167 GCA_964531585.1 uncultured Planctomycetaceae bacterium
GGAACCAGCACCGTACCGTCGTTCATCGGCATCCCGGCCAGACGCCGCAGTTCGGACTCCGCTTTGTAAAGCTGGTTCAGCGAAGTTTCGACCAGTGCCTTGGTTTCATAAAGCCGGTCGCGTGCCTGAAGTTCATCGGCCGGCTTCAGGACACCAACTTCCAGACGATCCTGCGCTTCACGCCATGTCTGATAGGCGCTTTGATGAGCAACTGCGTTTGTGTCGTATGTGCGGTATGCCAGATACAAATCCCAGTACGCGTTTTCGATGTCGCGCAGTCCGTTGCGAACGGCGATCTCGAAGTCAGCGACGGTGATGTCCTGATTGATACGGGCGATCACGACCCCCTGGCTTACGCCGGTAATGGCCCCGAATCCGGGCCGGGCCGGGCCGGCGATCCGAGTGAAGTCGACACCGGCACCCTGCAGCAGCGGCAGCCGATAGTCAACTCCCAGTGTTCCCGCATAGCTGGATCCCAGCAGCGCGCCGGCGGAATTCGTGCCGAGGTAGTTCCAATCGTGAGACACAGACATGCTGCTGCCGTTGGCGAACTGCTTGCTGATGCCCGACTGAAAACTGGCGACTTCGTTGCTGATTGGATCGCCGGAGAATGTGCCGTTGTTGATATTGTCACTGCGACCCCAGCTCATGGATGTATTGAAGCTGGCGTCAAAATCGGACAGGGCCGCTTCGAGTCCTCGACGACCGAACAGAACGCCTGATTCCTGAATTCCCGGATCGTAAACGGAGGGAACGTTCGTCGGATTGGTCAGCACTGCCTTCGAACCGATACCGCCCAGGGCACTCGACTCAATGATTTCGTTGTGGGACAGCGCGGTATGCAGCACTTCCTGCAGCGTGATTTCGCGAGGCTGGTCTTCGCGGTGGCGCTGCAGATTGCGGGGTTCTTCGCTGACCCGAACCGCCTCGGCCGTTTGATTGTCAAGGCAGGCGTATTCGATGGCAGACGAGCGGCCGCGGTAGTAGGAAATTCCGTGGATGTTGTCGTGCCACTGAAGCTCGCTGAGCGGCGTCTTCTCCGTCGTGGAACAGCCGACAACGGCAACCAGCGAAGCCAGAGCGAAACTGCGCGCGACCTCGGTGCAGGTGATGCGGCTCAGGCACCGGCTGCGGAATCCGGACAGCGCTGCCGACAGCATGCGAATGGCGCGTTTGCACAGCGTGCCGTCGGGCTCTGAGCATGATTGCAGAATGTGTTGCCGCATGTGACGTCCCTGCCGCAAGAAATACGGGCGTTGAGTGACTCCTCAGGTCTGCGTCGTTCCGGTCGCACTCATTACGACCGTTCTCTCCTGCGACGGCTCAGGCACGCGACGAGGTCGCATCGTCACAGTGCAGGATGCGCATCATCGAATTCTGAACAGACCTGCGCAGCTTACGGCGCGGAGTCAGAATTCGTATCGTCGTCAGTCTTCAGACGGCTTGAAAGATTGGCACCCGGACCGTACTCGGTGTAGGGCAAACCGAGCAGCTTCTTCAGAAAGACGGCTTCACCAGCGTCATTGCCCTCAATGGCATGACCGGCACACTGCAAAACATAGCCACCAACGAAACAACCGGCCGCAATATACCAGGGCTTTCCTGCAGCCAGGCAGACGGGAGTTCCCACGAAGGTCAGTGGAACTCCGAGCGCGTGCAGGATCTGATTGGCGCGATTGCGGTGCCGCGGCAGGTAGTTACTGATGAAGCGACGTAACATGCGTGCTGAGCGAAGTGCGAAAGAAGCTGATCCGGTCAGTGTAACACAGCACGCCGGCTACTCATCGTCAGCGTCCGGCGAACCCGTGTCGCCGACGGATTCCTGCGACCCGCGTGACGGACGATTTTTCGTGTGCCGGCGGAACACCGCGACAACGTCTTCGACAGGCACAACGTACAACAGATTATCCGGCTCGAAATCGACCGGAATGGCGTTCTTCGGATGGAACAGCACGCGGTCGTACTTGCGGATCGGTACGTCGTCGTCGCGATCAATCTGCACGCTGATTTCAACAACGCGGCCGGTGATCGTGGGGATCTCGGAAGTATCGGGCAGCACGATGCCGCCGCGGGTTTCCTGGCGAGCTTCGTCCTTGCGGATCAAAATGCGCATGCCCAGCGGTTCAACGTACTCGCTCATCAGTCGTCCTGCCTGGTCGGGCGCGTTCGCTGCGGCGAGCGGCTGAGCCGCAGGGACGGAAGCTCGTCCAGATGGGGCTGCAATCCGTGGCCGGACTGCGTTTTCGGCCCCTGAAGGTGGCTGAGCCTGCCGGCGATCGGCACATCCGGGGCCTGTTCCTTCGCAGACTGTCCGTCGACCGAAGCAATCGCTGCGCCGGGAGCGGCTGACGCAGTCTCGTTTGCCGCAGCAGGTTTTGCCTGCCCAGTGACGCTTTTCTGAATGATGTAGCCCAGAGGCCCTGCCAGCAATGCTGGCAGGAACAGCACGTCGGCCGCCAGTGCGGCGAAGATCAGCGCGGCCAGCATCCAGCCGAAGCGACTGATCAGCAACAGTTCAGCACCCAGCAGCGTCAGCATTCCAAGACCGATGGCCGCGCTGGTCTGCCACATTGCCGGACCACAGTTTTCCAAAGCCTCGGCGACAGCGTCCGGAACAGATCGGCCGCGTTTGACAAGTTCCTGAAACCAGGTCAGCAGGTGTAGTGTTCCGTCGACCGCAATTCCAAGCGCGACCGATGCGGTGATCATTGTCCCGATGTCGACTCGCAGCCGTGCCCATGACAGAAGTCCGAAAACAATGATAACCGGCATCAGATTCGGCAACATTGTCACGACACCCGCTCGCGGACTTTTCAGCACAATCATCATCACGACAGCAATCAGAACGAACGCCATCCCGAAGCTGCGTATCAGACTTTCGAGCACCGCCTGCTGAGTTCTCAGGAAAACGGGAATCAGGCCGGTAACAACGTGTCCGGTACCGCGATTCGCGACGAGCGACAGGTGGCGGCTGGCGATTTCGTCCATGTCGGCTGTCAGGTGTGAAAAATCGGCGTCGGACATGATCGACGTCTGAGCAGTGATGCGCCACAGTTCGTCGTCGGCCGCGTTCAATGCGCGGTCACCGTCGGCAAGCCAGTCTGTGGGTTCCTTGGGCACCGCCAGGAATGACGAGATTCCTTCCGCGTCTTCGCCACCGTTCGCCAGTCGTTCGCGGATACGTTTGCCGATGTCGTTGTGCGATCGATTCAGCTTCATCCGCTCCAGCCGTGACATGGAGTCCACGTCGGGTTGCCGGAGATCCAGAAACGATGCCAGCGAAAGAACGCCGCTGACTTCCGGGTGATTGCGAATCTCGCGTTGAACTTCCATGACTTTTCGAGCACGCTCAATGAACGACATCTCCTCCTGAGTCTGTCGGTCGAAGCGGACAATCGTGTCAATGGACACAACGCCCGAAAGATTGTCTTCCAGAAAAATGTAGTCCTGCACCAGATCGGATTCGGGCGGGAAGTAGCGAATCACTTTCGTTTCCGTACGGAAGTAGACCAGCCCGCAACCGCAGAGAACAGTGGTCAGAACGCAGCTCAGCGTGATTGCGTGCCGGTGCAGGACGATCCACCTGCCGAGACCGTTCCAGTGACTCGTGTGGAGTTCCGAATCCGACGGCGGCGCTTTCGGCCAGTACAGCATTAGCGACGGCAGGAAATAGAGAACCATGACAAACGAAATCAGGCAGCCAACGGCCGAATAGAGCCCGAAATCGCGAACCGGCACCAGATTGCTCGCCAGCAACGACGCCAGGCCAATTGCCGTGGTGGCACTTGCGAGAGCGCATGGCAGCCATGCGGTTCGCGATGCCTGAAACACTGACATCGCGGAATCTTCAACGCCGGAGTGTTTCCAGTAGTTGGCCAGATGAATGGCTGCCGACGTTGTCAGCACCGCAAGGAGTGTGGGCATCACGACCAGCACCATGTTCATGCTGCCGCCGGTGACAGGCACCAGCGACACCGCCGCGATGACAGTGGTGAATGCGACAATCTGCACGAGCAGGGCGAGACGGATGCTGCGCAGCATCACGAACGATGTCAGAATTACGACAACAGCCGACAACAGAACGGGTGAACGCCGGGCAACATTCCAGACGGGATACGCACGGTTCCAGCCGGCGTGTTTGACGGCCTCGTTCAGCGCCGCGCCAGCGACCGGTTGTCCGCCGAGTCGCAATATGTCGCCTGGAATGCCGACGGCTGCAGCGGCCTGAGTAATCTCATCGATGGCCGCGTCTTTGTCCGCCGCACCGGCTTCGGACAGTGAAACAGCAATCGCCGCGAGTGAACCCGCAACGAAAAACGCATCTTCGATACAGGGCTTCCCGGTGGTTTGCGTTCCCGATGACGGAGCGGTCAGTTCCAGCAATGCCGTTCGAAACTGCTGCAGAGTTTCCGGCTGCGTGTGCATTTGCGGCCAGGTGAGCTGCAGATCGTGCAGCGGCTGCGACTGCACGAAGTCTGTCAGAGCATCGTGCAGTTTCCACGCTTTGACGTCTTCCAGCGGGATACCGTCCGAAGACGGCAGTGGCATCGACGCTGTGACGAATTTTGCATCCAGCCCGAAGCGTGTTTTTGCGAGCTGCAGAATCTCCGTCTGCATGTACTCACCGCGCATCCGTCCGGCATCCGTGAGCCGGATTCGCAGTGGCCCGCGACCGGTGAGCACTCCCTCGATCCGGTCAAGGGCCGTTTCGACGGGAATGTCGCGATCCAGCATCCGCGACAGCAGATCCTGAGGGATGGTGACTCCCGAAACCAGTGGCGAACCTCCTTCCGTTCGCCCCGAGGCCACTTCCCGGCCAGCCAGCTTCTGTGCCAGTTGCGGCACGCGAGGATCCGTCAGCGACGCGGTGTCCCAGGAAACCAGCACGCTGTCTTCTGACGGAAACTGTTGCTGATACCAGGACAGAATCTTTGCCTGCGGATCATCCCGAGGCAGCCAGCCTGCGACATCGTTATGCATGCGGATGTTGCTGAGCCCCCACAGCATCACCGGGCAGAGAAACGCAACAGCAGCAACGATCCACAGCGGGACGCCGTGGCCCCACGGGTCGCGTTTTTCCAGGAGTCGCTTCGTCCGTGAATCAGTCACGTTGTTCCCGCCAGGTTGAATCCGCGTGAGGCAGTCGATCGTTGCCACGCATCCTAATAGCGCATCAGCCTTTAGTCAGTAGATCGACACGTCGCCGCAAACGATTTGTGGACCAGCAGTCATCGCGCGGTACGATGAACAAAACAGCCCCGGTTGTTCCATCTGGCTAAACTGGGACGATACCGGACCAATGACCGATATAGCCGTAAGATGATCGATAATGCTGTTGTCGTCAGCCGCTGAATGCGGATTTTTGCACGAACCCCGCGACTTTTGAAATGACCGCGATGCCCGCTGAGCAAGCTCAATTGCCGGTGCTGCCTCCAGTGCAATCCGCCGGTTGGGGCGCTGCAGTCAACAGCGTGTCTCCGCCACCGGATGCGGCAGTTCAGGCCGCTGCGCCCGCAGATTCGCAGAAATTGCCGATCGCGGCGGCGCTGACAACGTCAACCGCGGCCAGTTGGTTTCTCTCGCTGCTGCTGCACATCGTCGCCTATGTGGCGGTGGCTACGGCGTTCTGGCTGCTGAGTTCGGACATGCTGCCACTGACGTTTGAACACACCGAGTCACTGCGAGCCAGTCTGGATGACCGGACCGTCGTCGGCGACGCTCCGCGGTTTGAAATCATCCCGGACCTTTCGCCGGGAATTGCCCAAACAGAATCCAGCGTGCAACAGGTCGCCAGCCACCTGCAGGCCGTCGAGAACGGGCTGGTGGATACGGTCTCGACGAATGCGCTGCTGACTCTGACGGGCAACCAGGAAAACGCGGACGGCGGCGCGGGCAGCACGGATTTCTTCTTCAAAATCCCGGAGTCCGGACTTGCTGTGACGAAGGGCAGTTTCACCGCCTGGACGGATCCCGAATTTCCCGCCGCCCTCGAAAGCTATCTGATCATCATCGAGATTCGGCTGCCTGAAGACGTCAAACAGTACCGTCTGAACGACCTGCGCGGATCCTCTGTTCAGGGCACCGATGGTTACCAGCAGTCCGTGCCCTGGCAACGAAACGCTCAGTCGACCATTGTCAGCGACGACGGCCGCGAACGAATCGAAAGCGAAAGCCAGCGAGTCTCTGTTTCCGCGGGAAAGGTCCAGCTTGCGATTCGTGTTCCCGGCGCGAAGCGGCTTGTCAAAGATACGATCAAACTTCGGTCGCGGCGGCTGCGGGAACAACAGGAATTGGAGCTCGTTTTCGGCAGCCGGGCACCGTAATTCCGCTTCTCCGTCGTAGTTCCGATGACGTGCCGCGATTCCGGTGACCTGTTCCCGTCCCGCCGGCCTGATTGATCGGCGAACGCGGTGATCCGGGTCGCCGCGGTATTGTCGGCCCACATCGCCCGTCTTCCCGACAAGCTGTGCAGAATCTGCACGCCGCGCGCGAGCCTCATGGTCAGAAGTTCGGCAGAATTTGCCAGTTTGCGGAACTGTGGCGACCGATGACACGAAACATCAACCGATTTCCTGCGCTGAGTCTCCGCCAGCCACGCGGTACTTCAGCGAGCACTATGATTGCCAGAAACGGAAGAGTCATCGTGAAGACCGGGATCCTGCTGCCGCGTTCTACGCCCGGCGGAAATGCCGCTGGCATTTCCCGTGCTCAGTCATGGCATTCGACAGCGTCGGGTCTCCGCTGCGCACCGAATCCGGTTCTCGTTGTGCTGGCTTTCGTCCTTCTGGTTTTGGTCGTGCTGGCGACCACGCCTGACGCTTGTGCTCAGAGCATCAATCCTTCAGAAGTTCCGCCCGCAGATGAGTTCTTCCTGCCGGGGGGCAGCACGTATTCTGCAGATACCCCGGCGACTTTTCCGGATCCTCAGTCGTACGAGTATGCCGGTCCGCCTGCAGACTCCGGATTCTGGATCGTCAGCACTCATCATTCAGCACAGAGCTTCGGTGATGGCGGTCCGCGGTTTTGCCCGGCCGTGACACGATATGATCGCGGCAGCGGATATCGGCCGGGCGAGTTTTCAGAGCTTTGTCAGCACCTGCAGCCGGGTGTGCCGGTGTGTGTGATGGTCCACGGGAGCTTCGTTCGCTGGGAAGATGTTTGCCGGGAGTCGCGATGTACCTGGGAATGGCTGCAGACCGCGTCGGCCGGCCAGCCGATGCAGATGATTTACCTGACGTGGCCCAGCGATCGTCCACCGGTATCTCCGGTGGTTCAAATCGACGTCAATCTGCTGGGCCGGCGAGCTTCACGCAATGGCTTTTATCTGGCGGATGTGATTCGCAGCATTCCTGTGGAATCCCCGGTGTGCCTGATGGGGCACAGCCACGGCACGCGTGTGATCGCATCGGCATTGCATCTGATGGGCGGCGGCACTGTGCAGGGGTGGGCTCACCCAACGGCCCGCTGCAGCGGGCGCCGCGTTCGTACGATCTTTGCGGCTGCGGCTATTGACCACGACTGGCTGAATCCTGGCGAACGCTTCGGTCGAGCACTATGCAGCACCGAATGCCTGCTGAACATGCACAACGACTGTGATCCGGCATTGAACATTTACCCGCTGCGCTGCCTGTTCACGTCCCGGGCACTTGGCGATCGCGGGTTTTCATGGCGCGACCGGAGGGCTCAGCAGGGATGGACGCATAAGGTCCGCGATTTCGACGTATCGCCCATGGTCGGACGCACGCACCTGTGGCCCTATTATTTCAATCGCCGGGACCTTGCATGGTCGATTCGACCGTACGTCTATTTCACCGATGTCGCTGCTCCGGTGATGCATGGCAGTATCGCCGCGGCCAACTGAACTCAGCTAATACCAGCAAACCGGCTACGTGCGCTCATCCTGAAGCTGCTGCAATGCGGCCTTCAGCCTGTCATCATCCGGAATTGCACCGGTCGCCTGCTGATGCTGGAATTGGAGGCTCAGGTCGTCCAGCAGGGGCTGAAGCTTCTGCACCACATCCTCGGTCACGCGGTCGGTGAACAACACGCCGTCGAGATGGTCGCTTTCGTGCTGGACAATTCTGGCCGGGAGTCCGGAAAGCTCAACCTGAAACGGCTGCCCGGAGATGTCAAAGGCGTCAACCACGACTCGCTGAGCACGGGTGACGGGGCCGAAAACCTCCGGCAGACTTAGGCAGCCCTCTTCGGAATCCTCGCTGCCGTTGCGGCGCACGATGACCGGATTCAAAAAGACCAGTTCCTCGTCTTTTTGTTCCGGATCCGCACTCGGATTGACCACGAACAGCCGATACGGCAAAGCCACCTGATTGGCAGCCAGACCAATCCCCCGCGCTTCGTACATCAGCTCAAACATCTGCTCAACCCAGCGTTTGAGCGTGGCGTCTATACGGACAACTTCTCGCGACTTCCAGCGCAGGGCGGGGTGAGGAAACGGGACGATTTTGAGATCCGACATAAAGTGAGTTTCGGCATGCAATGCAACGAATTCTTATGCTAGACGCGGGGGATAACAGGGGCAGTTCCCGTTGCGCGATGCAATTTTCAGGCCGTTCCAGCAACGGAACCTGACCCCGTCTCCCCCATGCGGTATAGCGCACAAGCAGTGACCATGACTGCAGATGCTTCAGCGCCGGAAGTATCGCTTTCGGCGTCGGATGTGCAACCACCGGGAAAACTTCACGCTGCGAAGCTGAAAGCGCCGCCATTGCTTCACGCTGCGGTACGGCTGATCCCGAGCCGGCGTTCGCAATTTTCAATTCGCGATGGCGATGGCTGATTGCCGTCACTTCTTCCGCCGGTGCCGTGTCTTCGTCAGAACGTCGTAGGGGCACAGCACGCAACGAATGAACCCGATCGGTCGCCAGAAGGTGTCAAAGCAGTGCGGGCATTGGTAGAGCCGCATCCCCAACAGCAGCCTGAAAATTCCGGACGGCCGGATCTCCACCGGCTCCAGCCGTGACTTCTGACAGAATGTGCATTGAAACAGTTTGTTGAACACGGAGAGGTGTCCGGACCGGTGACGCGGTAGCGCGCGACTGTGGGTGGGCGGTGGTGGGGACGGTCCAGTGGTGCTCATTTCAAGTGCTGCTTCGCAATCGGCGTGCCTAAATCGTCATCCTCCCTCGCTCCCCGCCACGTCGTTCCCTCGTAAGCCTAAAGAATCCGCCGCCGGACACCGAAAATCCAACGAAAAATTGGACGATCTATCGCCTCGAAAGAAAAATTGGACTGGTCATAGCCGTTGTGACATGTGACACAATGCAACACGTTATTCAGTGCCAAGCGCAGCAAAACGCCACGCTTCTCGCTGAAGAAACTGAACGCATGTTCAATTTTAGCGTGAACAACGAGTCCCGGCCTGCGGCGGGGGCCTCGGTCATAATCCCACTGCCGGCTGCTCTGCGTGGATTTGTCACTTACGCAGATAGAAGTCTGCCGCGTCGTGGAACCACGACAGCCGAAATCCTGCGCCCGATGGCATTCGAACTCGCCAGCGAACGTGGTATCAGGCGAACTTTGTCTTGCCGGGGATTGCGACTTCAGGAATCGGTACATCACCCCAGGCGTATTCCGCAGGGCTGAGGTCTTCGCTGGAATTCATGACATCGTCCCAGGTCAGGTATTGCCCTGTGTACGCGGACATGCGTCCCGCGATCGCCAGCATTGTGCTCTTGCACATATAGTCGCCGTTATTGATCGGATTTGCTCCGCGAATACTGGCAAACAGTTCGTCGTGCTCGACCTGATACATCGAAGGTTCCGGACCTTCGTACTTCCAGATTTCGTTTCCTTCAAGGTCATACGCAGCGTGCTTCATGACATCAATGCTGCCCTTCGTCCCGAAGATGTAGTCATCAACTTCGCTTTTGCAGTTTGCCCAGTGCCGACAGCGAGCGAAGGCCTTGACCCCGGGTCGCTTTTCCATCCTGCCGTCACCGACATCGACGGTCTTTTCCCATTCATAGACGACATTGAAGTGATCGTAGATGTTGCCGTACTTCGGATCTGTCCGGACCTGGCGTCCACCACTGCCGCTAATCAGCGTCGGGGGCTCGTCATGCATTGCCCACATCATCTTGTCCAGGCTGTGAATATGCTGTTCGACATTGAAGTCGCCGGACAGCCACGTGTAGTAGTACCAGTTGCGAAGCTGGTACTCCATTTCACTGTCACACTGATCACGCGTGCGGCGCGGATCCCATACTCCCGTGGAATTGTAGCTGCACTGCATCGCGGTGATGTCGCCGATAACTCCGTTGTGAAGCTGCTCGAACGTCGCCCGTTTCCCGTAGTCGTATCTCCAGCACAGGCCGCTGACCAGTGACGTCTTATTTCTGCGGGCCAGTTCGACAGATTCCAGCACGGAGCGAATGCCCGGAGCGTCCACAGCCACTGGTTTTTCACAGAACACGTGCTTGCCCGCTTCCACCGCAGCCTTCAGATGGCGTGGTCGGAAGTGCGGTGTTGATGCCAGCAGGACGACATCGCTCAAGTCGACGACACGCCGGTACGCATCCAGTCCCACGAAGCAGTGATCGTCGGTAACATTGACCCGTGGTGGTTCGCCTTCCTTGTTGAACTGCCGCTGCAGGCCCTTTCGGGCGCGCTGAAGCTGATCGTCGAATGCGTCAGCCATAGCGACCAGCTCTGCACCGGAATCCGCCTCAAGCGCCTGCCCGGCGGCTCCTGTGCCGCGCCCGCCACAGCCGACAAGGCCGACTTTCAGTGAATCGCTGCCCGCCGCGTATAATCCTGCGGAAAGTTGCGACGAGATACCGACCGCGACTGCCGCCGTGGTTGCCTGAGTCAGAAAGTCGCGTCGAGTTGCTGAAGTACCGGTTGGCATGGTGTCACCTTATCAATTGGCTGGCAGGATGTGAGGGCGGGGAGATGCAGCACCGTTGCGGCACCGCGAAACCTTCCTGCTGGGCTTCATCTGCAGAATGCATCGCCGCAGCAGTGTAAGAGCATAGCCGCAGCCACGCCTCAAAGCGAAGGAACCGCCGCAGGAATTGTCGGGTTGTGTCAAGCGACGCACGGCACGGCGGTCGACGGTCACGTTTCGACCCTTGACACTTTCATCATCGGTCCGATCGGTGCTATTCTCGCCTGGCGAGGCACCTCTCAGTTGTCGATCTGTTCAGTACATGTTCAGGGCACCAGCACGTTGACTATTCCGGAACGTGAATCAGAGTCTCCGCCGGACCTGACCGCCGCGTGGCAGACGATGCGTGACCTGCTGCTGTCACAGCGCAATGAGCAAGGCTGGTGGACCGGCGAACTCTCAACGTCTGCTCTTTCGACGGCAACGGCGGTCATGGCGCTGCAGCTCGCCGCGAACGCCGGTTCCGTAAGCAACGCCGCACAACGCTACCGGAGGCTTGTTGACCGAGGTTTGTTCTGGCTGGCTGACCACCAGAACGGAGACGGTGGCTGGGGCGACACAATCCTGAGCGTCAGCAACATCTCCACCACGATGCTGGCCAACGCCGTTTTCCACGCAGCTGGTCAGGAAGCTCGCCGTTTTGCGGATCATGTCGCTCGATCACAGGCATTCATCGACCGTGCCGGCGGCATTTCTGCCCTGCGCGCGCGATACGGAAAGGATCACACGTTTTCGGTGCCGATTCTGACTCACTGTGCTCTGGCAGGAACGGTGGGTTGGAACAGCGTGCCTCCCCTGCCCTTCGAACTGGCCTGCGTCCCGGCTCGCTGGTATGCGACCATGAAGCTGCCTGTGGTGAGCTACGCGCTCCCCGCGCTGATCGCCATTGGTCAGGTGATCTTTGCACATCGACGCCACTGGAACCCACTGATCCGGGCGACAAGAGCGGCGGCGATCAAGCCGTCGTTGAAAGTGCTCGAACGTATCCAGCCGGAGCATGGTGGCTTTCTGGAAGCCACGCCGTTGACGAGCTTTGTATGCATGAGCCTCCTCGGCTGCGGCCGCATCGAGCACCCGGTGACACAGAAATGCCTGCAGTTCATTGAGGCGTCAGTCAGGCCGGATGGAAGCTGGCCGATCGATACGAACCTGACGACATGGGTTACCACGCTCAGCATTAACGCGCTGGCCGGCGACGACGCTGACGAGCCGCCGGATACTCAGCTGCCAGCCATTCGGCTGCGAGACATCCTGAACGATGAGCAGAGAACGACGATCCGCCGCTGGCTCCTCGCACAGCAGTACCGCACCATTCACCCCTACACGAACTCCCCGCCCGGCGGCTGGTCGTGGACAGATCTGCCTGGTGGAGTTCCTGATGCGGACGACACTTCTGGAGCGATGCTCGCTTTGATCAGCCTTCGGTTGCGGGGTGAAAAATTCTCGCCCGAGGAAACTGAGGCTTTGCAGAATGCAGCGACCTGGCTGCTCGACCTGCAGAACCGCAACGGAGGCTGGCCGACATTCTGCCGCGGCTGGGGAACTCTGCCCTTTGATCGCAGCACGTGCGACCTGACTGCTCACGCAATGCGAGCGCTCGCCGCGTGGCAGACGCGTGTTCCCGACATTCCGGCAGGTCTGTGCGTGCGCATGACGACAGCGATTTCCCGCGGGGTCCGCTTTCTGGAAAGTCAGCAGGCCGACGACGGAAGCTGGCTGCCTCTGTGGTTCGGCAATCAGCACAACGAGAACGACGACAACCCGCTTTACGGCACGGCAAAAGTCCTGCTGGCACTGAAAGATCTGCAGTTGCTGCACGGCCCTGTCGCAACGAAGAGCGTCGACTGGATTTTGAACAACCAGAATGACGACGGTGGCTGGGCGGGACGCAAAGGCCTGCAGAGTTCCACCGAAGAAACCGCGCTGGCAGTCGAAGCACTCGCCGGAATCCCCGCGGCTGAGCACGCGATTCAACCAGGAGTCGCGTGGCTGATTGATCGTGTCAGCGACGGAACAGTGACGCAGCCCACACCGATCGGTTTCTATTTTGCGAAACTCTGGTATTTTGAGACTCTGTATCCGATCATTTTCACCACGGCGGCACTGCGCCGGTGTCTGCGTCCGTTTTGACCAGCGCTCCGCAAGTGATCTCAGGCCATTTCCACAGCGAGTTACCTGTGTCAATCGTATCCACCGAAAACCTTGCATCCGCGTATAACGACGACCCCACTCCCGTCCGGCGCAAGGGCAAACGCCGCAGCACCAGCCATCTGAAAGCGGTGCCGGATACGCTGGAACTGCGAGAACGCGTCAAGGCCGCAGCAGAAGAGTACTCCCGCACACTCCATCGGTCGCGCGCGTTCAACAAAAGCGAACTGGAACAGCATGCTCGCACACTTCTGGAACAGATGAGTCTCCCGGAGAAGTTCCTTGGCTTTGCAATGGTGCTGATCGGGAACTTCTTTTGGAAGCAGCAGTTCCTTGCGATTCCTTTTGAACGTCGCATGTTGCTGCTGCCACACTGCCTCAAGCACGCGGAAGGCTGCCCGGCTGAGTACACCGAGTTCGGACTCGACTGCGAACGCTGCGGCGCGTGTTCGATCGCGGACTACAAGGTGCGAGCCGAACAACTGGGCTACAACGTTCTGGTCGCCGAAGGCTCACCGGTCGTTCTCAAGATCATTGTCTCCGGCTATATCGACGGCATTCTTGGCGTGGCCTGCCTGAACGTCCTCGAAAAAGCCATCGACAAAGTTCTGATTGCCGGAGTTCCCTCGTACGCTGTGCCGCTGCATTCCGGCGACTGCATGAACACGACGCTTGACGAAGCCTGGGTGTGGGATGTCCTGGATAAGTATGAACCGCTTCCTGACAAGCCCACGACGAGCTACGTCCCTTTGCTGCGAGCGTCATCCCGGATGTTCGAAGACGACTTCGCGCGCCTGCTGCCGCGAATGCGGACGCAGGCAGCGGAGCGTCGCCACAGCCCGATCGCATTCACAGAATCCGTCGCGTTTGACTGGCTGCAAAATGGTGGCAAGCGATTTCGTCCGTTCATCACGCTGGCAGCCTGGCACGCCGCCAGTGGCACCGACCTGCTCGCCGCCGGCGATGCGACTCCTGACATTCCTGACGCTGTTGCCCGCGTCGCTATGGCGATTGAAGCGTTCCACAAAGCCTCACTGGTTCATGATGATATCCAGGATGATGACGCGTACCGCTATGGCGCGGACACTTTGCACCGTCGCCATGGTTCCGGTCAGGCGATCAATATCGGTGACTACCTGATCGGCCTCGGGTATCGCTTGATTCACGCCGCACGCGAAATCGATCCGCTGATTGCGGCCGATGTGCTGAACAGCATGTCGACGGCTCACATCCGCCTCTGCGACGGCCAGGGGGCAGAGATGACGTGGCAACAGTCGCCGGACTGGAGCATCACGCCGCTGGATGCTCTGCAGATCTATGCGCTGAAAACGTCACCGGCGTTTGAGGCGGCTCTGTACGCGGGCCTGCGGCTGGCGAATCACGAACTTGCTGACGGCGACCTTGTTCCCACGTTCTGTCGGCATGTCGGGGTTGGCTTTCAGGTGCTGAACGACCTGAAAGACTGGCGAGGCGACAGCGACAACAAGCTGCTCGCCGGCCAGGACGCGCTGGCATTGCGCCCCACCGTGCTGCTTGCTCTGGCATTGAAGGAAGCCAGCGCTGAACAGCGCCGCACCCTGATGGATGTGCTGTCCGGCGAATTTGACGACGAACCAGAGTCTGATCGGATTCACCGAATTCGCCAGGTCTTTGAAGCCTGCAGCGTATTTCAGACAGCAGAAACGCTCGTGGATCGATCGCGTGAACGAGCGGACGCCCTGATCGAGCAGGTGGACAATGACCGCATTCGCGATTTGCTGCGGTTCTTCGTGGAGACAGTTCTCGCGGAAGAAACGCCGCCCACTGCCGCAGAGCATCTCGATCCTGTCGAACCCACGTTCGTCAACCTGGGCACCGCACCGGTCACAGTGGCGCTGCAGATCAGTTGACGGGGCGGCTGCCGTCTCGGTGTGACGTCTGGCTGTGTCCGCCAAACCACTACTTGTTGCTGGAAAACAGACCGAACAGGCCGCCCTTTTTTCGGACTCCGACGTCCGTTTCAGGAACCTCGTCTTCTTCGCCGTCCGATCCCAGTCGGCGGACCAGGTCGTTGATGCTGCGGGTCAGCCGGGATTTTGGCGCGAACTGACACAGCGGTACGCCCGCGTTGCGAGAACCGACCATCGTGGCGTAGTCGTTCGGCAGCTGCCAGAAGACTTCCCGGCCAATGGTTTCCAGCGCCTTGTTCAGACTGATATCGCTGTCTTCCAGGCCCATGCGGTTGACGACGATTTCGATCTTTTTGTCCAGTCCGTTGAACTGGTCCAGATACTGCATGATGCGCACGACGTTGCGCAGACATGTCAGGTCAAGCTGGGTGACAAGCAGCACGCGGTCACTGACTTCCATCGCAGAAACGTCCAGCGGACCGAATGACTTGCTGACATCGATAATGAGGTGCGAAAACGTGGCCTTCAGCAGCGCCAGAATGCGCCGCAGGTCGTCTGTGCGAATCAGGTCCTGAGTTTCCACTTCGACCGGACGTGGCAGCAGAAACACGCCGCAGTCGTGGCGCGTCAGCGAGCGTTTCAGCAAACCGTAGTCAAGGCGGCTGATGTTCTCCGACACGTCGCGCAGCGTGTAATCGGGAATGATGTCCAGCCAGACATCGACATCGCCAAGCGTCAGGTCCAGGTCGATAATGACCGGCGACGCCGATGGTTCCTGTGCCAGCGCAGCGGCCATGTTTACGGCCAGAGCCGTACTACCGACGCCTCCGCCGACACCGGCCACGGTGATGATCTGGCCGGCGCGACCTCCGCCTTCACCCGTGCCGCCGCCCATCGTGCCGCGGATTCTGTCGAGCGCGGCGATAAAGTCATCGAGCTGCAGCGGCAGGTTCAGAAACTCGCGGGCACCGTTGCGAATCACCTGCAGAATCAGGCTGCCTTCCTGGGAATTGCTGACAACCAGCACAGCACAGTGAGTTGACTTGCGAGTAATCTCGCCAATCAGCTGAATGGCTTTTTCGGGAGACGAGTCGACGTTGACCAGTGCGATATCAGGTGCAGTCTGCTGAACCACATCCATGAAGAACTCGTAACGGGAACATTCAGCTTCCAGCCAGACAGTATCAATTCCCAGCAGCAGAGTCTTCAGCGAGTTCCGAGTCTCTTCATGCGGGTCGACTGTCGCGATTCGCAGCACGCTCTTCATTGGAATCTCGATCAGAAGTGCAGTGAGGATCAGACAGAAACAGGCCGACGGCTGCCGCAGCAACCGTCGGCCGAACGGATGAAGACGAATTCAGCTAACGCAGCAGCGGTGAAATCAGCCCGCCTGAGCCCGATGGCTGAGTGGTATGACCCCCGCGAGGAGTCGTCGGAGCAATGCTGCCCGAGAACGCGGCAGGATGCATCGTGGACGGCTGCGTCAAGGCCGGAGCAGGAGTCTGGCCGGCGGTTGGTGAAGCAGGCTGAATCACAGCCGGTGCCGCCTGACCCGACTGAACACAGTTGCCTCCGGCATCCTGGCAACTGCGGCACCCGTTCGGATGCTGCGGGCAGGAACCGTTCTGCATGCAGTTGATACAGCCCTGGCAGTCGTCCCCGTACCGGGGCAGTTCGATCATGTTGTGGAAGAACAGTTCGTGGTCCGTCGGCGTATCCGTGAACTGTCCCGGACCGAACGGCGGCACTTCTTCAGGCGCCATTGGAGCGACGTATTCCGGCGTGACCAGAATTATCAGCTCCGTTTCGGCCTCTGTGAATGTCTTGCGGCTGAAGGCTGCTCCGATCCACGGCAGTTCGCCGAGGAACGGCACCTTGGACGTTGACGCGTCGCTGCGCTGCGAAATCAGACCGGCGATCACCAGTGTTTCGCCAAAATTCATTTCGACCTGTGTGTTGACTGTTCGCGTCGTGAATGCCGGAACTGTCACACCGCCGACCGTGACAGCATTGGAAAAGTCGCGTTCACTGACTGTCGCTTCAATCTGCTGACGCACACGGCCGTTGCCCAGAATATGCGGCACACAGTCCAGGACGACGCCGAATTCCTTGAATTCAATTGCGGTTGTTCCCAGACCGGCAGGCACGATGATCGGCGTTTCACCGCCGTTCAACAGGTGAGCGGGCTGACCATTGTGAGTGACCAGCATTGGCGTCGCGTGAATCTTCAGCAGACCTTCTTCACGCAGAGCCTTCAGGTAGCCTTCAAAGATGCTGTTGGAATTGATGAAGCCAAAGCTCAGCGTCGGTTCCGCCAGGCCCGCCAGAGTCAGTGTGGGGCCCGCCGCCGTGACATTCAGGCCAGTGACCGGAGTGATAGGACCCGGAGTGCTGATCAGATAGCCGCTGGGGGAGAGGATGTCAAAGTTAAAACCGAACTGGCGGATCTTGGACCGCTGCACCTCCAGCACTTTACACTTCAGCATCACCTGCTGAACGCCGCCGATTCGCATGTGGTTCAGAACCGACGGATAGAACTGTTCGGCAACCGCCACGATCTCGTTGATGTGGTCCGGCTTCGTGACGAAACCGCTGAGCAGAACCGCTCCCTTGATTTCCTCAATCTCGACAGCGTCGTTGGGATAGCGTCGCTTCAGGTACGATTCCAGGTGCCGCACATCGCCACGCACCAGCACTTCCACTTTGTAGTACTGGTCGTACTCATCCATGATCGTCACGGTCGTGACGCCGGTGGTCAGAGCGTAGACGCGGACCTGCTGAGGATTACCCTGAACGACATCGATCTTGATGACATCGGAGTCAAAATCCAGCACGCTTTTGATATTCGCGGAGTGCTGAATGATCGTTGTGAAGCGTTCGTAGATGGCGATCTGGTTGTCGCCGGGCTGCAACTGGTAGACCGGACTGGTTCCGGTCGCCTGCGCGGTGCAAACAGTCGGCAACAACAGAAACAGAACGGCAGTGGCGATAACGCCAGAGGTATTCTTGAGAGCGGGCATCCATGCACTCCGGAAAATGTCAAAAAGCTGTTGCCGGTTACACTAACCGTAACAGCCGCCTTGACTCATCACGCACTCCGCGCGATCGCTTGTGATTGGGTCAGTCCACCACGCACACCTGGGAACAACGTTCACGCTGAGCAGAATTCTGCCGCAGCGTGACGGTCGAACCAAAGTGAAGCCTTTGTATTTAGTTCAGCAGTTCCAGCAGACCGGAAGCCGCCTTTTTCAGATCGACATCCAGTGCTCCGTCGAGTTTCTCGTCAAGATCCCAGACGGATCCGGATACTTCGTCCTCGGTGTCAGCCGGAGCATCAGCAGGCGTGGCGACCGGATCATCCGGATCCAGCTTGACCTCTACCTCGCGAACCGAACCGTTTTCGTGAATCGCAATCTTCCAGACATTTTCCGGCTGAGCAGCGGCAACCATCACTCCGGGCGGTGAAACCGGACCGGAAGCGAATGGCTGTTCCGTTGACGGATCCAGCCCCGGACTCCATTCATTCTGCAACTGATTCAGCAGTGATCCCTGAGAGGGAAGCTGAAACGCGGGACCTGCCTGTTCCCGAACATTCAGTGCAGAAACATCTCGCGGCGTTTTTGCACCAATGAACTCCAGGTTGTCTTCGGAAAGCTCAGCGACATTGGCCTCGTCCACATCCGCGTTGGAACGCAGCGTGGTCGAAAGATCCCCCTTCTTTCGTGCAAGCTGCAACAGTGAAGCCTGCTTGGGTGTCACCAGAACCGAGATGGTTTTGGCGGCACCGCCCCCGTCTTTATTGATACCGTAGACCTTGTCGTCGACGGCAAACACTTCGATGTACTCAAGCAGCGGCCGGACCTTTTCCTGTCGATGGCCGCTGTTGTCAACGTCCTGCCATGTCAGCAGCACGTCAACGCGATTTCCCGGTCGCAGCATTCCGCTGTGACTTGTGGTTGCGTCCACCTGGATTGTCGTCACACGCATCCCGGGTGGAATGTTTGCGACCGGCCCCGTTTCCCCCGGATTGGTCAGCTTACTGATCAGAATCCAGTCGCCTGGGACGGCTGGAACCTTCAAAGCACGCTCCTTGATTTCGTCCAGGCTGGTCACTGCCCCCGGCGGACAGACACTGCGTTCGACCGTGATGAACTGTGTGTTCAGTTCATTCAGCGGATCCCCCACGTTCAGCGGTGTCGCCGCGACCATGACCTGAGCCGTGTCGACCGGCTCCTTCTCGTTGTTGTTCAGCACTCGCTGAACACCCAGCATCGCCACCAGACCACAGCTTGCCGCAACGACAAGCAGAATCAACGTCTGACTTTTCATAGTTAATGAGACTCCCGGCTTGCCGCTAAGCGTTGTCTGTTCTGCGGCAGAATTCGCGGGATCGCCTCCCGTTCCTGCAAAATTCGCAGTGCAGTCAAATGCCGCACGACCGAGCCATGCCCCATCAGCATTGTCATCGGCAAAGACCAAAAGTCCGCTTCAAACAATGCTGGCAGGAATGCCAAACTCAAAGTTTCCTGTAAATATGTGGCCGCAAGGTCGATGAGGACACCCCCATCGGTAAATCTCGCGATCCACTCCGTGTGTGGAGCTGCGGTTCTTGCCGCAGCAGTTCGCCTGTGACCGGCAAATTACATCAGGCCGTTGTACACAAAGTACCCAATCGTACCGACGCAGATTGGAATCCCGTATGGCAGCAGTGCCATCCGTGGCTTTCGCTCTGCCGCAATCCGTGAAAGTTCGTATGGGTTTCGGATGACCATCCATTCCGACAGGATGGTCAGCAGGTTTTCGTAGTGCTTCTGCCAGGTACCTCTGACAGCCACCATGCAGATGGCCATGATGGCCCCGACAATCGCAGAGACCAGGAAAGATTCCAGAGTGATCTGCCAGCCCAGCCAGGCACCAATACCGGCCATCAGTTTGACGTCGCCGGCTCCCATGCCGCCGACCGCGTACAGCGGCAGAAGGCAGGCGAGTCCCATGGCCATCCCGGCGAGGCCTGCTCCCAATCCACTCAGATTGCCGGCCCATGTGGAATACACAAGGCCTGACAAAACCATCGGAAAAGTGATCCAGTTCGGAACTCTTAGCTGCCGGCCGTCGATCCAGGCCGCGAGAATCAGAATTGCGGAAACGAGCTTTACCTGCCAGTTGTCGAGGAGAATCGAGTTCCAGTCCATGATAAGGGTCCTGTGTCAAAATCGAGGGAGATGCGGATGTTCGATGTGTTGTTCAGATTGCTGTGATGTTCGCCGGAGCAGCGATTTCAAGGCAACCCGGATCCTTCGTCGGCTTAGACGCGGTTAGTCGGCAGCACGAGCCGAATGCTCAGAATGATGACCGCCATCCCAAAGATGGCCGTTCCCTGCAGCAGATCAGCCGGGCTGATTTCGATCCAATAAGGCAACATCGTTCAGATCCTTTTGTTTGAATTTCCGCTCAAACCTAGGTCACACTTCCTGCCGGTCAAGGAATTTCGGCAAATTGAATTGAAGAGGCATCGCGGGTGAACTTTGGCAGCGTCGTTCGGATACCACTCCCTGAAACATGTCGTACGTTCAAAAAACAAGAAGGCCCGAACCGGCGAGGTTCGGGCCTTCTGATCGAGTCCTGTTCAGCAGCTTCGTTTGCCGGAGCCGTGTGGCTGTGCAACCGATGGTCAGTCCCTGCCTGCTGCCGCAGTGTCCGCGCCCCGAAGGCGCGGAGAACTATGTCAGGTAGTTGCCGACCTGCTGGAACTTGCTGTTGGCGTTCTGGCCGATGGTCGTGATTGCAGCGAGGCAAACCACGATGATCAGAGCCATCATGACAGCGTATTCAACTGCCGTCGGGCCATCTTCAGAAACCATGAACTTCTTGATGCTGTTTGCGAACTTCGTCATTTCAAAAACCCCTCAGGTTTAATCCCGTCTCCGGGAACACAACGTTGCGACAGACCACATTGTCTGCCAACCCAAAACAATCCCCGCTGACGCAGGGGGGACCCACATAGTGCTGCACGGCACATGGCCGGTTAAGACGACCAGGAACCTTCCCGCAGCGGACAGGTTGATGGTCTCTTCACACCGCAAAATTAGGTCAGGGTTTTGGGTAGTCAAATTTGTTTTGGAAAAATCTGACAACTGTGCCGGTCAGGGGGTTCGACATGAATAGCGGACCGCGGGAGCCGAGCAGCGCATCCGGCGCGCGGACGCGGACGAAGCAATAAGGATCGTGCGGAAAATAAGTGTCTGACCCCAATTGTGCGAAGCGCCCGAAGGGCCGGTTCCCGGCAATTGGGGTCAGACACTTTTTTTCCGCTCATTGCTAAGCCCGGACCGTGCCGGCGCTGATGCGAATGCACTGGAGAGAGGCTACGCGTGCGCGTGCTCAGCTTTTTGCGCTTCCCACTGCTCCGGCGTGTAAAGCACGTCTCGGGCCTGGGCGCCATTATAATCGCCGACGATGCCGTCTTCGGCCATCCAGTCAATCATGCGCGAGGCACGGCCGTAGCCGATGCCAAGACAACGCTGCAACAGTGAGCAGCTTCCGCGGCCTTCACGGACCACGACGTCAATGGCGTCGTGGTAGAGGTCATCGTGCTGCCGCGGGCCGGTGTCGCCACCGCCGGACGAGCCGCCGCTGCCCCCAGCGACGATCTGCCGCAGTTCTTCGCTGTATTCCGGCTCCATATCGGAGAAGAAATCGATGACCGCGTTGGCTTCTTCATCGCTGACGTATGTTCCCTGAGCGCGCGTGAGATTGCTTGTTCCGGGAGCGAGGTACAGCATGTCTCCGCAGCCCAGCAGACGTTCTGCGCCACCTTCATCGAGAACGACGCGGCTGTCCATCTTGCTGGCGACCTGGAATGAAACGCGCGCCGGCAGATTTGACTTGATCAGCCCTGTGATGACATCAACTGTTGGCTTCTGAGTCGCCAGAACAAGGTGAATTCCCACGGCACGGGACTTCTGAGCCAGCCGGATGATGTGAGCTTCCACGTCTTTGCCGGACGTCATCATCAGATCAGCCATCTCGTCGGCGATGATCACGATATACGGCATTTTGTCAGGTATGCTCTTCGCTTCCTCATGGAGTTCGCTGAGTCCCAGGCGGTCCAGCACTTCGCGACGTCCCAGCTTGTTGTAGCTTTCCAGATGCCGAACGCCGACCTGTGCCAGCAGGTCGTAGCGTTCCTCCATTTTGTCAACGGCCCAGGCCAGCACGGCTTCG
>CAZHET010000041.1:0-823 GCA_964531585.1 uncultured Planctomycetaceae bacterium
GGCTGAAGCCTGGGGCTACATGCTGCCGCCTCTACGAGGCGAAATCAGAACAAAAATTGCCCAACTGAATCTCGTTGCAATACCAAATTGTTGCCACTCCAGGCTAGCGCCGTGCCGCTTACAAAGTGAGTGACATTGGCCGAGCGCCAGCCGGCAACGTTCGGCGCGTGCGGGCGACCGGTAACGGTGGATTTCCGATGGCGGACGCTGGCAGCGTCCGGCACGTGGCCGATGCGCTGCGGTGAATAAGAACGCCTGGTGCCTGCCGTACCGTTCAGCATGCGTGACATCGGAAAAGTGAGTGCCACGAAGCGCGCAACTCGCCGTTTGAAGGCGCGGATTCGCGCGCGTTGTGCCAATTGGCGCGCGTCGACCCGGCGGGTACCAGCGCAGCACCTGTAACAGACGCAATCAGCGGTCAGGTACGCGGTTTGCGAGACGTCGACCAGCCTGATCAAAACCGCCGAACTGTTCTACCTTCAGTCGTAGAGAAGGAGGTTCCCGTGCCTGTTGAAGTCGAATGCACCGCTGAAGACATCATGCAGTCGAACGTCGTGTCTGTCCGCGACATTGACAGCCTGCGCGAAGCTCTGTCGCTGATGACGGAGCACCACGTCAGCGGTCTGCCGGTGACAGACAGCCAGAATTCTGTCGTCGGCGTGATCACGGCGACGGACATCCTGAGCTATGAAGAAGATGTGGTGGAGTCGACGGAGGGTCAGCCGGAAGCGCTTGGCAGCTACTTCGATCCTCAAAGTCAGTCGTGGGAAACGGTGCGAATGCTGAATGATCTCGACGACCTGCCCAGCGCCAAAGTCAGCCG
>CAZHET010000041.1:833-22076 GCA_964531585.1 uncultured Planctomycetaceae bacterium
CTGCGACGTCATGTCGGCAGACGTCGTCACGGTGGCACCGCAGACCGCTGCCCGTGTCGTGGCCCGAAAGATGCGGGATCACGAAATTCATCGCGTGCTGGTTGTGGATCAGGCGAAGCGACTGCGTGGAATCATTTCTGCGTTCGATTTCGTGCTCCTGTATGCCGACTGATCCACCGGCACCCGCCGCAATACGTGTTCCGGCGGAATTCAACGGGAATCAAACGAATGTCTCGGGCTATGTCTTCATCATCTCGCAAACTCAGCGATCGTGACTCGGAGGAACAGTCCGAACATGGTCCGGGCGGAGCCGTGGCCGACCAGATCCCTGCACATGCGGGCGCGTTTCAGGTGCTGGCTTTTTCCGTTCCCGATGATCGCCAGCAGTTGGTGGAAACGCTGCAGACCGAACTGAACATCGTTCACGCAGATGCATCAGTGATGGCCAGGACGCTGCCTGGCCTTGTCGGACGAAGCCTGAGTCAGTCGGTGGCTGTTCGACTGGCGGAGGCTCTGCGGAACCTTGGAGTCAGCGCCACGATCATCGACGAAACCGATATCCCCGACCTGTCACACCCTCGTCAAACTCATCATCTGAAATGCACAAGCGGGGGACTTGTGCTGGTGGATACAAACGGCGTCGAGGAGGAACCTGTGCCCTGGTCGCGTGTGAGTGTCATCAGCGTCGGCAACCTGCCGGCCGACGACCCGGCGCACTATCACGCAGCACCGCTGGCGTCGATGAGTACACGTTCGCGGCTGACGGGCGCAGCAACCGAATCCGAGTCTGCCGATATGTCCACCGCCGCTGTGGTGCTGACGGATCCGGACATGATGATTTGCTTCGAACACCGGGAAATGAACTACGAGTATCTGGCGGCTCGCAAGACCTCGTCCAGCCTGTCGAACTTCGCCGCGGTGGTGCGGGATCTGATGCACTTTGCACCGGACGCATGGGTGACTCCGGCCACGCACACGTTCATCGACCGTGGTCTGACGCGGCACTATCAGTTCCGATCGCCGGAGGAGTTCACGCGTTACACGGCGTTTCAGTATCTGCTGAGTCGTCACCTGCGCAGCCAGCTTTCGCATTCGCACGACAAGCCGGCGAAGGTCGATTCGTGACGCTGGCAGGCCGGACTACCGCTGTCGCAACGGGATCGAGCGGATATCCGGCGCGGGGCGCTGAATCTGATACATCTGCAGTCTGGAAGTGCTCGTCTGTTGCTGAGTGAACCGCAGTGCCGACTTTTGCCCGTTGGCAGTCACGGTCGCCGTTCCGGAATACGCCAGTCGCACGGTGATTTCTTCGAACCACGGTCGCGGCATCGGCAGAGCAGCGTCGTCCGCAGGTTGCACTTCATCGGTCGCCGGCGGATTGGGATCAGGTTCCTCGGGAGCGGGCAGGTCCGGAGGCGCGTCGGAATCGCCTGACTGCGAGGGCTGCTGTGTGTCCGGCGCTGCCGGGGAAGGAGCGTGGAACTCCATCGTTCCGGTCCCCGAAAAATCGTCGACCTGAACGGCCACGTCGGAGAACTCAATCAGCTGCGACCCGGGCTGTTCTTCGGCAGCGTCGGCTGCGACCAGTCGCGACGAACCCTGGATTTCGACGGTCGCCCGCCTCGCATCAATATCGGTGACGGCGATCGTTGCAGCCGTCTGCAGCTCACCCAGCAGTCCCATTGAATGCCGGTCGACGCGCTGCCATGAACCGTCTTCGCGGAGCTGTTCCGCGGGAGCTGTCAGCCAGAACGGATGGGCAAACCACGAACCGACAACACCGTCGGAGCACGTTTTCAGCAGCAGTTGCTGACCGGGCACGTCGAGTGCAGCCAGCGATTCCAGCGCCTGTGTGCGGCTGCCCACTTCTTCGACCACACCGTCCACTCCGACCAGCATCTGGACTTCGAAATTCCTCAGCAGCGGTAGTCGGACGTCACCGATGGCTGACTGCAGTTCCGCAGCCGGCGCGACGCTTCTGAGAAGCGGATTGATCGTCACTCGCACGATCATCTGCCCCACATCACTGACTTCCATTACGAAGTATTCCACTTCGAACTCATCCGTGATGGTGGATTCCTGCGGCGGTGCGTCGGCGACTTGCACGGAAGACGTGCGAACGACCGTCGTCTTTGTGACAAGCCGGTTGCCCGGGCTAAGTCCCCAGATCGCAGGCTGCCGCGCGGCCTGGCGTTGCGTCGCGGGCTGCTGTTGTGGGTGGGCGGTGGCGGTTCCGCACGTCATCACAACTGCCGACAGAAAAGTCCCCGCCAGCGTCAGTTGTCGGAGATGAGATACCATCAGGTCACTTCATCCAGAACGGCTTCTTCCACAAAAATCGGCAGAATCGGCGAGCAGTGAACCGCCAGAGCGATCGCGTCGCTGGGGCGGCAGTCGATATGCAGAAGCTCGGTTCCCTGCTTGACGCTCAGCACCGCATAGTACGTGTGATCCTTCATTTCCGTGATGATGACAGCCTCCGGTTCACCACCCAGAGCCTGAATGGCGAGCCGCAGCAGGTCGTGCGTCAGCGGCCGGAACGGTGGTTCTTCCAGCAGCCGACGATTGATGACCTGTGCTTCGAATTCGCCGATGAGAATGGGAAACGTCCGTGGCCCGCCGACTTCTTTCAGGTAAATCGCCTGCTGGTCGTTGAGTTCAGACACAATGACCCGACTAAGTTCCAACCTGACTGACACGTCTCACGTTTCCTTCAGCTAATTGTTCATTGTGCCCGGCGGGGTCTCCCGCAGCTCTGTCGCGGAATCTGCCGGAAGTCAGCCGTTGACCGTCATTCCCGCCTGCGCGGGAATCCAGTGCAGTCCCCGTTCTGTAGCCCCAGAGACCAACGCCGTTAAGAGTTTATTTTCGTTTAACCCGTGGCCGAGAGGCCAGGTTGGTGCAAGCCGTGACGGCCTGGCCTTTCGGCCACGGGTTAAACGAGCGTGTTTTCCGGGGGAAAAACTCTTAACGGCGTTGCCCAGACTGGCGGTCGCGGCACCAGCCTGATACCGTCAGTTGAGCCGACCACAAACAGCGAACAACGGACGTTCGCCGCGCGGTCTCGCGCGCCGTGCGACTACGCACGGACTTGATTGCCGGAATTGCGGAGCCGGCACCTGTTCTGCGGTGGCGAGCCAACGACGCACTTCGGTACATCAAGTGCAACTCACAACTCCGTGATTGTTCCGACTGATCCTCTTCCTGCGCGGAGCAGTTCTTTCGGGTCACCACGAACCACAAGCGAAGGGTGGTTGCATCGTGCAGGCCGACGATCTTAACGCCGGGGCAGAAAACATCGGGCACGTTGTCGCTGTTCGTGGCAATGTCGTGGATGCTCATTTTCCGCAGCGGCTGCCGGACGTGAATTCCGAACTGCGTGCCGGTCGCAGCGGTGAAGTCGTCGTGGAAGTGCTGGCTCAGCTTGACGAAGACACAATTCGAGGAATCGCGCTGACGCCGACTCGCGGGCTAAGTCGCGGAGCGTCGATCACCGACACAGGCCACGACCTGCGAGTGCCCGTTGGCAACGAACTTCTGGGACGCATGTTCGACGTCTTCGGAGACACGATTGACCGGCGGGAGCCGCTGCACGACGTCACGCTGCGTTCCATTCACCAGCGTTCGCCATCGCTGGCAGAACGAATGGCGACACGCTCACGGGATTGGGCGGATCGTCGTGTTTCACAACCGACGGGTGTCTGCGTCCACGTGGCGACCGTTCGTGCTGCCGCTGCTGCCGCTTGATCTCGACCGGCTCCGGCAGCCTGACGACGCCGATGCAGCACGCGGCGATCGTTCACTGCCAACGTGGACAATGGATACAGCGACCCTGTTTTCGCGACTTGTCAGGCAGTACCTGTTCGTCTGGTTGTTTCGAGCGTGTGCGGAGTCACTGGCCGGAGAAAACGCCAGCCGCATCGCCGCAATGCAGGCGGCGGAACGCAACATCAAGGACCGACTGCTGGCTCTGCGGTCCGACTATGCCATGCGCCGCCAGACGGCGATCACCGCGGAACTGCTGGATGTTGTGACGGGGTTCGAAGCACTGAACCAGGCGGAATGACCGGTTGCCGAATGCGCCAGTCCGCGCACAGTCCACACTCAACGCGCCTGAACGCGAACGTCGGAATGCGTCACAACGCGTCTCCGTCCGTGCCGGCGGGACTCAGTGACGGTGCGTCCTTATTCCCGCGGATCAACGACGACTATTGCTATCGTCCTGTTGCGCATTGAGAACCGCCGGCACTTCGATCCAGAACCACCCGCGCAGGTCGCCTTCCAGAAACCCGGTGGCCTCGTCATTCGGATAGTGCAGCGCCAGCGCAGCCTTGACGTCGTCGGCCAACTGCTCCTGCGGGCCGTGGCAGAGCAGACAATTCTGCTGCAGTTTGATCGGCAGCAGTACTCCCAGGGCATTGTCGGGCAGTGCGGCGAATTGAGGCGATTCTGCTCGTTCGGCGACGAATCGTGACGACCAGTCCGGCGGAGGGTTCATGGAGTTCCGCAATCTGAACGACGTTCGTCCGATGTCGACGCCGAATTCCCGCTTGACCTGCTCGGCGATCGCCGGAGCTTCCGCCTTGCACACGTTAATGGCTGCCGCGGCACCATCTTTTTCGATCGCGCTCATCAGTCGGCCGGACAACTTCGTAAACAGCGCTTCCCTGGCGGCCAGAGCAGTGGCGTGCTGCTCCTGCTGTTCTGCCGTCAACTCGTCGACGGAAGCGATTTCGGCATTCTTTGCCAAAGTGTCGTCAGCAGGTCGGACAGATGCGCTGTCGGCAACCTGAACGGCCGGCTCCTGCTGGCAGCCACTCAGCACCAGGCAGGCAGGAATAAGCCACAATGTCATAGCGTTACGTTGCATGGGATGTTTCAGCGATCAGAGCCGGGATGCAGCATTGTACTTTCAGGCGACTGGGCCTGATCTGTGGTGGTGTCGTTGTGTGCGGCAACCGCATCTTCTGTTGAGTGTGGCTCCGCTAAAAGCGTGCCTTGCGACAGTGTTTCGTCTGTACGCACTTCGTCTGAGTCCGACCGGACCTTACAGCTTCCGCTGAGTCAGGTCTGCATTCCGAATTTGGGCAGAACCCAGGCATTCAAAACGAACCAGCCGGCGAAGATAGCCAGTGGCAACCAAAGATCTTTCATTTTGTCGTTCTTTGCGATATGGGAAGCGGGACGCATGTGTACGTTCAGGGATAGTCGACGTTGACAGGTGCCGTCGGCTTACAGTGCCGTCGGCTTACAGTGCAGTCGGCGTTTGCCAGCGAGACGGCGATATTCTACCGCCGGGTTGCCCGCTGACCACGTCGCTTCAATGGGCAGTCGCTTCGGGACGCGCAGGAACCGGCACGCTATTCCGGCAGAACGGAGATGTGTGTCGGTGCCGGACAGTTCCCCGCGTCTGTGTGACACATTGGCTCAGCCTGTTTGAAGCAATCGCCCCGTCGTCGCAACGGCGTATACTGGTTGCCGATGCGATTCCGCCGCCTGCCGACCCGGCTTGACCGGACACTGAACGCGTGCGGCACTGAACTTGCGACAGCTTGACGGAACGTGTCGCCGTGAAGTCGTTTCGGCCGACAGTCGCGATTGCAGTCCGTTTCAACCGAAAAAGGAGCGATACGAATGAGGATACTTCTGGCGATTTTCGTTCTGGCGTGTTGTACTCGTGCGGAGGCTCAGCGGACGGACCTCGCGGCGTGTCCGTGCGGGCCGGACTGGATCGTCGGGGCCGATCGGGCGTTGATTCCGCAGGACTGGGCCGGAGCAAACTTCCGTCCCGCGTGTGCTCGCCACGATGCGTGCCTGAACTGCGGGTACGCAAGCCGTCGTCAGTGCGATCGGCAGTTCGCCAGGGACCTGCGCGACTCGTGCCGCAATTCGGCTCAGCCGTGGGAATGCCGCCGCGTCGCGAGGTTGATGAATCGTGCTGTGCGTTCGTACGGAGGACGGGAACTGTCGCCATCGGAAAAGGCGTACGCCATTCAAAGCTTGCGCCAGGTGAACGCCCGTTATGGACGAAATCCGTATCCCGGCCGATGGTGATTGCGAGCGGGAACCCGATCCCATGACTTCAAATTCCGCAATCCGAAACACTGGCATCGGACGCAGTCTGATCGCAGGCACGATGTACTTCGCTGCTGTGTTCGGTGTCGGCTTTCTGCTGGGAACCGTCCGCGTGCTGTTCATCGAACCGCGGACCGGAACACGGTGGGCGGAGTTGGCAGAAATGCCGCTGATGCTCGCTGCCGCACCGACACTTGTTCTTTTTGCCGGAAACCTACTACAACCCACTCGGAAGACGCAGGCATGACGCGAAGCCATGCGGTTCGGCCGCTGCCACCGGAGCTGGAAGATCTTGTGCCGCTTGCGCTTGATCTGCGGTGGACGGGAAGTCCTCTGGTCGAAGGACTGTGGCGACGACTTGAACCGTATGTCTGGGCCAGAACCGAAAATCCCTTCCTGACCCTGATGAACGTCGAAGAGGAAGCACTCGGAGTTGCCGCGCGGGACGAGGAGCTGCTGAAGGAACTGGCTCGCATCCGGCGAATGACGTCGGCCTACTACAGCGCACCCGGCTGGTTCCAGCAGGCTCATGCGAACAGCGGGCTGCAGCGAGTCGCCTACTTCAGCATGGAATTCGGGCTCAGTGAAGCGCTGCCGATCTATTCCGGTGGGCTCGGAATTCTGGCGGGCGATCATCTGAAAAGCGCCAGTGATCTCGGTGTGCCGCTGGTCGGAATCGGGTTGCTGTACCAGCAGGGCTACTTCCGCCAGATCCTGGCCGACGATGGCTACCAACTGGAAGCGTTCCCGTACAACGACCCGGACTTTCTGCCCGTGACGCCTGTGCGCCGCGAGAACGGCGACTGGTGCCGTGTCCTGCTGCCGTTACCCGGGCGCACTCTGCGGGTTCGCCTGTGGCAGGCGAAAGTTGGGCGAGTCACCCTGCTTCTTCTGGACAGCAACGATCCGCTCAACAGTGCCTGGGACCGCGGCATCACAGCCAGTCTGTATGACGCCGGGAAGGAAAAACGACTGCTGCAGGAAATTGTTCTGGGAGTCGGTGGCTGGCAGGCGCTGCAGACGCTGGGAATCGATATCGACGTCTGTCATCTGAACGAAGGCCACGCGGCGTTCGCGGTGCTGGCACGAACCGCCTCGTTCGCTGAAGACCACCGCCTGTCTGCCGCCGATGCCCTTCGCGCCACCCGAGCCGGCAATGTGTTCACGACGCACACTCCCGTGTCAGCAGCGTTCGATGTATTCGACCCGGCCATGGTGGCGAAGTTCGCCGAACCGTTCCTGACGACGACCGGGATTTCCGTCGACGGAGTTCTGTCACTGGGGCGCCGTGATCCGCGGAATCAAAGCGAACCGTTCAACATGGCGTACCTCGCGATGCACGGGTGCTCGAGGGTCAACGGAGTCAGTCAGCTCCATGGCCGAGTCAGTCAGCAGCTCTTCAGTGGACTGTTCCCGCGCTGGCCGATTGGAGAAGTTCCTGTCGGTGCGATTACGAACGGCGTCGACTGCGCGACGTGGAATTCCTCGTCGGCAAGACATCTGTGGTGCGGCGGGCGCGAAGACCTGAGCCCGCTGGCCGATCTTGAGTCGGCCGCCAATCGCATTCTGGCAACCGACCCCGTTGAGGTCTGGAGCCTGCGCGGTAAATCGCGGCTCTCGCTGGTTGAGTACGTACGACGGCGGCTGACGCGTCAGCTTCGCGTGCGAGGCCAGGCGGATGACCTTGTCCGCAGAGCAACTCATGTGCTGGACCCAAACGTGCTGACTCTTGGATTTGCCAGGCGGTTCACAGAATACAAACGTCCGAACCTGCTGCTGACCGATCGCGACCGGCTGAGGCGTATCCTGCTGAACGCCGAGCATCCCGTGCAACTGATCGTCGCCGGCAAATCGCATCCGAATGACGCCCACGGAAAATCGATGGTGCGGGCGATGGCACAATTCGCGATGCAGACCGACCTGCGCGATCGAGTCGTCTTTCTGGAAGACTACGACATGGTGCTGGCGCGTCATCTGGCCGCCGGAGTCGATGTGTGGCTGAATACTCCGCGCCGACCGGCAGAAGCGTGTGGTACCAGCGGCATGAAAATCCTGTTCAACGGCGGCCTGAATCTTTCCGTCCCGGACGGCTGGTGGGATGAAGTTCACGATCCCGATGTGGGCTGGTCGATCGGCAACGGTGAAGAAGACAGCGCACAGCAGCGCGATGCCCGCGAGGCGGCGAGACTTTACGAACTGCTGGAACACCGCATCGTGCCGGAGTTCTATGATCGTGACGATTCCGGCGTCCCGCGGCGGTGGCTGGAACGGATCCGCACCAGCATGTCTCGCCTGACGCCGATGTTCAGCAGCAACCGCATGGTCCGTGACTATGTCGAACAGGCGTACCTGCCCGCCGCTGCCGCCTGGCAGCGAAGGACGACAAACAACGGAAGCCTGACACTGAAACTGGCTAACTGGCAACACCGACTGGGCGATAACTGGGCTCGCATCCATTTCGGCGATGTCCGCGCGGATGCAACCGACACGCATCGGCATTTCGAAGTTCAGGTCTATCTGGCCGAACTGCCGCCGGACGATGTCCATGTGGAACTGTATGCCGAAGCCATGAGTCACGGCGAACCGATGGTCGTCACGTGCGAACGAACTCGCAATCTTCCCGGGTCCGTCAATGGCTACGTCTACGAAGCGAAATTTGCCACGGAGCGCCGCGTCGAAGACTTCACGCCGCGAATTGTCGCGTTTCATCCGGACGCGTTCGTACCGCTGGAAGAGCAGCACATCCTGTGGTGCAAACGCAGCGGCACAGCGTGACCGGATTCACCGGACGGAGCCAGCTTTGTGATCGACCGGTCGTCAAACGAAAGCTGACTGTGTTGATGTATGTAGTCGACCGCCCCGTGACCGCCCAGCCTGCTGCATGGGACGGCACATTCCGTATCAACTTTGTAAGTCACGACGCGGCTGTTTCCAGGGAATGAGGATCACCTCTCCCCAGCGAAGCTGAGGGGAAGGTCGAACAAGCAGAGCGATGTTCGGGAGGGGGGCTCGAACGCGCAGTCGACGCGGTTCTTGCGCCGTAGATTGCTCGAAGCCCGGCGAGCCCTCCCCCGAACTTGCTCCGCTCGTTCGACCCCTCCCAGCCTCCGACCGGGAGGGCTACCGGAGGCGCGCAACATATAATCTTCTTATCACGCGTCTGTCCGACGGACTCCGATCGCGTCGAATACGCGCGACGGGATCACAGTCCCGCCCTAAAAAGACATCAATCTTCCGGGCTATTGTGTGGGCGCGGCCGCGCGTTCCATTTCCAGAATCGCCATCGTTGTCTTCATCACCGCGTCGGGATTAAGCGAGATGCTGTCGATGCCCCGTTCGACCAGGAACTGAGCAAACTCCGGGTAGTCGCTGGGTGCCTGGCCGCAGATGCCGATTTTTCGGCCGGCCTTCTTTGCCGCTGCGATGGCAGAACTGATAGCGCTCATGACCGCCGGATCGCGTTCGTTGAAGATGTGCGCAACGATTTCGGAATCCCGGTCGACGCCCAGCGTCAATTGCGTCAGGTCGTTGGAGCCGATGGAAAAACCGTCGAAGATCTCCGCAAATGCCTCGGCAGCGATGACGTTGCTGGGTATTTCGCACATGACGTACAGTTCCAGGCCGTTTTCGCCTCGAACAAGCCCATGTTCCGCCATCACCTGCTGGACGCGGCGGCCCTCTTCCACAGTGCGACAGAATGGAATCATCAGCCTGACATTGGTCAAACCCATTTCGTCGCGAACAATCTTCATGGCCTGGCACTCCAGCCCGAACGCTTCGCGATAGCGCTCGTCGTAGTAGCGTGACGCTCCGCGAAATCCAATCATGGGATTCTCTTCCGCCGGCTCGAACTGACGGCCGCCAATCAGGTTGGCATATTCGTTCGATTTGAAGTCGCTCATGCGAACGATGACGTCTTTGGGAAAGAATGCAGCCGCGATCATCGCCACGCCCTGAGCCAGTGTATCGACAAAGTACTGCGCTTTGTCGTCATCGCTATATGCGCTCGTCAGTTGCCGGATGGCGGCACGACCTTCGGCATTGGTCAGCCGGTCGTATTGCAGCAGCGCCATCGGGTGGATTTTGATGTGATTGCTGATGATGAATTCCATTCGCGCAAGTCCGACACCGTCGTTGGGAATAAACGACAGCGAAAACACATCTTCCGGACTTCCCACATTCATCATCACCCTGGTCTTCGGGCGAGCGAGATCTTTCAGGCTTGTTGTCTGCACGTCAAAGGGAAGCAGCCCGTCGTAGACAATGCCCGTGTCTCCGGTCGCACAGCAGACGGTGACTTCCTGACCGTCCGCAAGAACCTTTGTGCCGTTGATTGTCCCCACGATCGCCGGCAGACCAAGTTCCCGGCTGACAATCGCCGCGTGACACGTGCGGCCGCCGCGATCGGTGACAATCGCGGATGCCTTCTTCATGATCGGTTCCCAGTCCGGATCCGTCCTGTCGGTGACCAGCACTTCACCTTCAACGAATTCTCCAAGCCGACCGGCGTCGTTGATGATATGCACCGGTCCGCTTCCGATCCGTTCACCAACAGCGCGTCCAGTGACCAGCTGCCTGCCTGCCGCTTTCAGCCGAAAGGTTTCGAGTGTGTCGCGCACCTTCTGCGACTGAACTGTTTCGGGACGTGCCTGGACGATGAATAACTCGCCCGTGTGACCGTCTTTCGCCCATTCCATATCCATCGGGCAGTAGCGATTGTGCCTGGCGGAATAGTGATCTTCGATGACGATCGCCCAGCGAGCGAGTGCCAGAATATCTTCGTCGCCAATGGCAAAGCGGGCGCGGTCTACTGCAGCGACGGGCACGTTCCTGGTCAGTTTTCCGCCGCCGACATCGTAGACCATCTTGATTTCTTTGGTACCGACCTTCTTTTTTAGAATCGGTCGGTGACCCGTGCGCAGAGTCGGCTTGAAGACATAGTATTCATCCGGATTGACGGCTCCCTGGACAATGTTTTCCCCCAGGCCGTAGGCTGCATTGATCAGCACGGCGTCACGAAACCCGCTTTCGGTGTCCAGCGAAAACATCACGCCCGACGTGCCGATATCCGAACGCACCATTTGCTGTACACCGATCGACAAGGCAATTTTCGACTGATCGAATCCCTTGTCGACACGGTAGGAAACGGCGCGGTCGGTGAACAAAGAGGCAAAACAGCGCCGGCAAGCGTCCAGCAACTGTGCAGCACCGCGGACATTCAGATACGTTTCCTGCTGGCCGGCAAAGCTGGCGTCGGGCAGGTCTTCAGCGGTAGCACTGCTGCGAACAGCGACATCGGCAAGCTCGCCACGTTCCTCACAAAGCCGGCCATAGGCTTCGACAATGGCAGCACTAAGATCCGCCGGAAGGTCCGCTTCCAGAATCGCGTGGCGAATCTCGGTACCTCGTTGCCGCAGATTCTCGATGTCGCCGGTGTCCAGATCGGCAAGGATGGAGGCAATCTTCGCGTCGAGTCCCGTGTCGCTCAGAAACCGGCGATACGCGTCCGCAGTTGTGGCGAAGCCATTGGGAATCCGGACTCCTGCGCCCGACAATTCACGGTACATTTCACCCAGCGACGCGTTCTTTCCGCCAACCAGCGCAACATCGTCGATGCCAATTTGTTCAAACCACAGGACAAGTTCCGTGTCTGTCGCGGTCAAAGACATAACTCATGGTCCTAAACTGACGGTGTTTCGCGGGAACTGTGCAGGCACTCCGACAAGGCCTCTTGCGAAAGCAGTGTGCCTTTACTTTCTCGGAAGGGCGCAAGCCCAATGGCACTCACTTTGTGAGCGGCACGGCGCTAGCCGCCGGTGTCTGCATTGAAAATCGCCGGGAAAAACCGGCGGCTCACTGATCAGAGCGAAAGTGAGTGACAGTGGGCGCAAGCCATCGGTACCCGGCGCCCGTTCCGATTACAGCCGTCCGGTATCGCGAACACCGCAAGGCGCGCGCACTACCGCTATGATGCGTCATTCACGGCATTCGCGGTTTCGACACCGCCCGCACAGCCCGGCTGCGTCAGGCAGCCGGGCCGCTCCGAAAGGGCCTGATTATCCCTTCACAGGAATTTTCATCGCCCGGGCCTGTTCGCTTTTGGCGAGCGTGACCGAAAGCACACCGTCCTGGTATTCGGCCTTCACGTCCTTCTCATTCACGCCGCACGGCAACTGCACCGAACGCTCAAACGTACCGGAACGACGTTCAACGCGATGATACGTGCGACCTTTTTCTTCCTTTCCTTCCTTGTGTTCACCGCTGATTCGAACAATGTCGCCGCGGACTTCGATATCCAGTTCGCTGGATTTCATGCCCGGCACGTCCATCTTGATTTCGATGGCCTTGTCCGTTTCGCTGACATCCATTGACGGTGCAATCATGCGAGACAGTCCGCCATTCTCACCTTCCCAGCCGGACCAAACTCGCCGAAAGACATCGTCCAGTTCGTCGTGGAGTGATGCCAGCGGGCCACGATTAAACCACGGTTCCAATGCGGACGGCCGACGTGTTGCGATTGTCGTTGTCATTGTCAAGACTCCTTCTGAAAGTGGTGTCAATCGGTCAACCGGCCACCGAGGCCAGCCTTTCGCACTTGTCCGTCAGCCTGCGAAAGAATTCAGACTGACAATCTCGTTGTGCGCTGCATGGCCCGAACTGCACCTCTGTGATGTGCAATCCGAGTGCCAATGGTTGTGTCCGTCATCTGTGGAACCCGGCGATCAACGTCGGCGAGTGAGCGAAATTGTCCGTGCCACGCGAAGTTGCCGGAAATCGGTCATCGCACAGACGCGTTGATGGGTTGCGACGAGCGTCACGGTGCAGTGAACGGTGTGCGTGTCAGACACACGTGGCACAGAGACTCGTGCGGTCTTGCGCAGGTCCGACGGAATTCCCTCACACGTCCGAACAACGCCGCGGCTGTGCAAGGCAGGTCGCCAGTGCTACCGGCACGGGGCTGAACGGCGGCGTTGTGTGGGCCACCGCGTTAGCTGGCTTCTTCATCATTGACACGGCACAATGCCTGCCCCGGAGAGAACCTGATTGGAAACCAGTGCTCTGCCAGCCGTGATTGGATGGAAGCTGACGTGCGACCGATGATCGGGAGGACAAGGCTCCTGCTGAGCCGTGTGTGCCAAAGATTGCCCGCTGCGGCAGCGGCCCGCAGCGAACCTCGCCCACCCGATTGCCGCGCCCGTGTGATCTGATCCAATAAGACACGGCTGACGAAACAATCGCACAGCCGAAGGCAAGTGACCGAATTCCCTGGCGCGCCTTCCATCGTCGCAATCTGTCTGAAACTGCATCATGCCGAAAAGCAAACACACCCTGCGTCAGCGCGCGGAGGAACTGTTGCGGGGGAAGCCGGCGGACGTGGCTGCGATGCTGCCGACAGACGTGCGGACGCTGATTCAGGAACTCAGCGTGTATCAGATGGAGCTGGAGCTTCAGAACGAAGAGTTGCGTGAAGCGCAGCTGGAGATTGCGCGCACTCGTGACCGGTTCGCGGATCTCTACGACTTCGCTCCCGTCGGTTACGTTTCGATGGATGCGGGCGGTCGCATTCTGGACGCAAATCTCACCGCGGCCACACTGCTGGGCGTCGAACGCACGCACCTGGTCGGCACGAATATTTCGAAGTGGCTGGACCGCGAGTCGCAGGATGCCTGCTATCTGCATCGGCAGGCTGTGTTCTCGCGCCACGACAAGCAGATCTGCGAAGTCCGCGTTCACGCAGCGAAGGGAACGCGGCTGACTCTGCGGCTGGAAAGTATTGCATTCGCAGACAGCGACCTGCGGCATTGCCGCACAGCAATGCTCGACGTGACGGATCAGAAATGTGCGGAGACCGATCTCAGCGAACTCAATGACACGCTGGAACAACGCGTCACCGAACAGACTCACGAAGTGCGGCTGCTGGCGGAAGCCATCTCGCACCTCGGCGAAGGCGTGATGATCACGACGGACGGTCTGGAATGGCCGGGGCCGACGATTGTGTTTGTCAACGAAGCCATGTGCCGGATTTCCGGCTACGACGCTGCCGAACTGATTGGCCAGTCGCCCCGCATTCTGCAGGGTGACGGCACGGACCGAAAGACACTGGCCCTGATCAGAGAACAGTTATTGGCCGGCCAGGCGTGTTCGGCCGAAGTCGTCAACTATCGCAAGGACGGCACGCCGTACAGCGCCGAGTTCTTTGTCACGCCTTTGTACGACTCCGCCGGCCACCGCACAAACTTCGTTTCGATCCACCGGGACGTGACTTTCCGCCGGCATGCGGATCGGGAACTGCGCGAGCGTGAAGCGGAAAAGAACGCGATCCTCGCTTCGTTGTCTGCGCATATTGCGGTGATCGACACGAGGGGGACGATCGTCGCCGTGAATCCCGCCTGGGAAGACTTCGCGCGGGCCAACGGCGGCACTCCGCGTGGCTGTTGCGTCGGAGCAAACTATCTGGCAGCCTGCGAATCGGCGACGGGAGTCGACGCGGAGGAAGGTCCCAAAGTCGCTGCCGGGCTGAGGGCGGTTCTGGACGGCCGGTCGCCGTCATTCCAGATCACGTATCCGTGTCACTCGGCGACTCGGCAACGCTGGTTTCTGTTGCAGGCCACGCCGCTGAATGATCCGCGTGGCGGTGCTGTCGTATCGCACACGAACATCACGTCGCGGATTGAAGCGGAAGAAGCTCTGCGCCGAGAACACGAACTGAGCGAACACATCATCGCCGTGGCTCAGAGCATCGTGCTGCTGCTGGATCGCGAAGGCCGCATCGTGAGATTCAACCCGTTTCTGGAACGGCTGTGCGGCTGGTCGCCTGAGGAAGTTCAGGGACGCGACTGGTTCGAAACCTTTCTGCCGCCCCATGAACAGTCTTCCATCCGGCGCATGTTCGAAACGGCACTCAACGGGGAACGCATCCGCGGCCACGTCAGCGCCATCGTGACCAGGAACGGCCAGGAACGGGAGATCGAATGGTACGACGCTGCTCTGACTGACGCGCGCGGAACGCTGGTCGGCCTGCTGTGGATCGGTCAGGACGTGACCGACGCACGAAATCTGGCGCGTCACGTGCTTCACGCAACCGTGGAGGAGCAGCGCCGCATCGGCCAGGACCTGCATGACAGCCTGGGTCAGGAACTGGCTGGCCTGAACATGACAGCGGATGCACTTGCCAGTTTGCTGCGCAGGTCGGCCACCGTCGCCGACGGCCCGCTGGTCGAGATGGCCAGCCAGCTTGCATCGGGAATGCAGGAAGCCCTGCGGCAACTGAAGGCGGTCGCTCGCGGATTACACCCGGTGGAAGTCGATCCGCCGGGGCTGGACTCTGCCCTGCACGAACTGGCCCGGCACATTTCAGAGCTGTACGGGATGCAATGCAGGTATCACGGCAACGGCACGGCGGTCGTGGCCGACAAGGACGTTGCCACGCACCTGTACCGGATTGCTCAGGAGGCTGCGACCAATGCGGTGACTCATGGTCATGCCGGGCAGGTGATCGTCTCGCTGGAAAAACACGCCGATACCTGCCGGCTGCAGATTCGCGACAACGGCTCGGGGATGCCGCCCAACGCACTGACTCGCGGCGGCCTGGGAGTCCGCAGCATGAATTATCGCGCCGGCCTGATCGGCGGACGCCTGTCGATTGAACCGGCCAAAGATGGCGGTACACTCGTTTCGTGCGTGTTCCGCACGGATGAGATTCGTGTCGAATGACCGGTTCAACGCGTTTCGGCTGGTACCCTTTCTCCTGGATCCGCAGCGGAGTACCTCGTGGCAAGAATCGTCATCGTGGACGACCATCCCGTGACCCGCCGCGGCCTGTCCGCAATCATTTCCCTTGAACCGGACCTGCAGGTCTGTGGAGAAGCGGAAGAGATCGGCCAGGCTCTCAAGGTCATTCGGGAAACAGCTCCCGACCTGGCAGTGATTGATGTCTCTCTGAAGTCCGGCAACGGCATCGATCTGGTGACACGACTGCGTGAAATGGACAGCCCTGTCAGGATTCTCGTTTGGTCGATGTACGAGGAATCATTGTATGCCGACCGCGCGCTTCGCGCCGGGGCCATGGGCTACATCACGAAGGATGCCTCGCCCGACAAAATGCTGTCGGCGATCCGCAGAATTCTGGACGGCAAAGTCTACGTCAGCGCCGATCTGTCCGAAATTCTGCTGAACCGCATGGTTCGCGGTAAAGACGGCGTGTGCGAATCTCCCATTGAGTCCCTGTCCGACCGCGAACTGGAAGCCTTCCAGTGGATGGGACACGGCCTGACAACGACCGAAATCGCCGCGAAGATGTGCCTCAGCCCCAAGACCATCGAAACCTACCGCGCTCGCGTGAAGGAGAAGCTGGGTGTCAACACCATGGCCGAACTCACGCGGCAGGCAACTCTGTGGGTGCTGGAAAACGGTTAGCCCGCCGCGTCGTAAAGCGCTGCCACCGTTGGTGTTCGCGGCACCTGCGGTTCCCGGCGTGGATCGGAAAATTCCCTACACCGCGAGTGCGGCTTTCCGCACACAATCCCGCACACTCTCAGGACTGACCGGGCAGGCATGTCGCCGCTGGATTTCGCCGTCAACGGGCCCACCGGCACATTTGGCCTCTTCCTCAGCGGATCCCTCGGATGAGCTACGCAACGACGGAAATCCTGCGAACCGATGACGCGTTGAACCTCGAACGCTCCCCAGCGCCTGAGCCGACTGCGGACATTGAAGGCGACTTCAGGCTGTGCGAATCCGCCGACGTCATTAACCAGACCGAACGCCTTGTCGCGATCGGTCAAATGCTCACGGGCGTGACGCATGAATGCAGGAATGCTCTGCAGCGCGCGCAGGCGAGTCTGGACGTGCTGTCGCTCGAACTGCAGGGGCAGCAGGAGTTGCTGGAATTCACCACGCGAACTCAGCACGCACTGGCAGATCTTCACCACCTGTTCGACGCAGTCCGCTGCTTTGCCGCTCCGCTGAATCTGCAGGTGGAGCACTGTGATCTGAGAGCAATCTGGTCCCGCGTGTGGTCGGAACTGGATATTTCTCACTGTGGTAAACCGATTGATCTGATCGAAAGCGTGCGGTGTGACGACACACGCTGTGACGTTGATGACCATCGACTTCGCCAGGACTTTCGCAACATCTTCAAAAACGGCATAGCCGCCTGTCCGAATCCCGGGCAGATCGAACTGGAGATCGCAAATGCCCTTCTGCAGGGGCTTCCCGGCGTCGAAATCCGCGTCCGTGACAACGGGCCGGGGCTGACGCATCAGCAGTTGGGCGGCATCTTCAAACCGTTCTTTACGACGAAACGAATGGGCACGGGCCTTGGCATGGCGATTGCAAAACAAATCGTCAACGCTCACGGCGGACACATTTCAGCACGGAATGCGTCGGCGGGTGGGGCGGAGATGGTAATTTGTCTGCCAGGAGCACACCGGCCAGCCGACTTCGCCGCGGATTAGACTCAGTAAGTCCCGTCGCGCGATCCGCCATCGGTTGTCGCCGCTTTTCGAACACAGCGGATTCTGCGATGGCCGGAAACTCTGACAGCCGCATGCCTGACCCGTTGCTGCGCATTGCTGTCGCAGACGACGAGTACGAGTTGCAGCATTACTTCGCGAAAGTGCTGCCGTACCTGGGCTATCAACTGGTCGCACTCGTCACGAACGGCGAAGACCTGGTGCGTCAATGCGAACAAACAGAACCGGACCTCGTTATCAGCGATGTGACGTTGTCCGGAATGAGCGGGCCGGAAGCCGTATCAGTGATTCGCTGTTATTACCCTGTTGCCGCGATCTACATCACAGAGAAACCGTTCGAAGACAAAGCAGCAGCAGTCGCCGAATATTCCGTTGTGCTGGCAAAACCATTCCGAATGTGGGATCTGACCCCCGCGATCGACAGGGCCATGACGCTAAGCAGACATCTGCAGCAGCGACGTGGTCCACCGGCCACACGGGTCACGGAAACACAGATCCGCCTGAAGAGCAGAAAGTGTTCAGACGGTTCGTGATTCGAACTTCAGGAGGACGGCGCGACCCTTCGCCGGTGTCAGAACGGCGCAGGCACCATCAGTGCGGTGGACGACGACTGCTGGATATCTCCGCGACTGAGCGCTTGACCAGCAGCACCGAACAGTCGCAGAGAATCGACACCTGATAGCTGACTGTTCCCCAGCTCTGGACCGGGCGCTGCCGGTCAATCGCATGGGATGTCATGACGATCAGATCCACGCCATGTTCGTCCGCGAACGCGGAGATGGTCTGAGCGCGCTTGCCCGTCCGGACTTTCCGGTCGACGGTTCGATCCACTTCCGCGAATCGCTGGGCCATGGCTTCCAGCTCAGTCCACGCCCGAACTTCCATACGTTCGTAAAACGCCCGCAGCTCTTCGTCCGGCTCGTCTCCGGTGTCGATGGCTTCGATCACATGCAACAACGACACTCGCGCATCGTTGTCGACGCACAATTCAAACGCGACTTCGAGAGCCGCCTTGTTCGAAGCGGAAAAATCGACGGGGACCAGGATGTGAGCAAACCGCGGCTGCATAATTGACCTTTACACTGCTACACTGCGGCAACCGGATTCAGTGAACTCGCGTCTGCGTGTGATGTGCGGGCTCAGGCCGTTGCCGTTTCATAGACCCGGGCGACGTAAACTGTGCCTGTCACAATTCCACCGGCTGGCCCGAGTTACCAAAGAGACGTACAGCGATATCGGATAACGGAAGTGTGGTCCATTCTTTATCGATCGCGCGTTCGACCATGTCCCTGAGCTGCGATGTCAGTTTCTTTCTGAGGTCACCCAGAAACAACGGCGGTGCCACCAGCATCAGTCGCCGGATGCCGTGTGTGGTACGAGCGTGTTCGAGATAATCGACGATGCAGGCGGCAAAATCCTCGGCGGTCTTGTGGCGATAATCCGTGTGCGGTTCCAGAAGTTCGCGCTGACCTCCCATCGACGAAAACCGGCCGGCGCGATCAGACTGCGCTTCTGACGCCTTGAGGTGTGATGCAGGCCAGACAAGATCGTCGACCTCTGTGAGCTGACCGGACTGCATCGGTTCGTGCGCCATGATCCGCGCGCGAGTTCGATCCGCGACGACGATCCACAGAACCGAATGTACTCTTCGGCCGATTTCCTGCGGCGTCTCGTTCGTCAGATCTTCAGCGACAGTGCGAAGAATGCAGCGGCTCAGGTCATCGCCGGCCTGCGACAACAGGTCATCCAGAAGTCCGGCAGGAGCCGCGATAGCAAGTGAATCGAACCGATGCTCCTGCTGTGAGAAGCTCAGGAAGTCCACCAGCTCCGAGGTGAAGCGTTCGGCCGACTGCGATTCGGAGCCTGCAAAGTCCCGCACTCCGGTCAGCTCGCCGTGAGGGTCTGCAGATGCAAACAGCCGGGCCTGAGTTTCATTCGCAACAAGCGTCCAGATATTCATCAAAGCCTCCTCATAGTTCGAGTGAAACAACGGCACCGCGCAAACCACAAGTCATCTCTGCAGCAAGTTCTGTACCCCCGGTGAGTGAACGCCGCCACCGTGTTGCGTCGCACGGCCTGTGTCCGGTGACGCGCGATGGATGAGGTCTCACCCGTCGATGCCGGCTGCATCGGCCATGCAGCGGACGCTGCCAGCGTGCGATCTGGAAAGCGTTCAGCTGCCTGTCGCCAAAGCGCGACGAGCGGGCCAATTCGCGCACCACGACGGACCTGCTTCGCACACTATTGAGCTGATCGCTTCATCCATTCACGGACGGTGCCGACCACAGCGCCGAATCCGCACCCCGGCACCATGAAGGGAATGAAACTTGCGTTTCGCAAAGCCAGTTGCCCGGCGACCGCTACGGCACAATCCGCTTTGGGAGAGAACCTATGAACTCACATCGTCTGCTGATCATCGGTCGTGTCCACCGAAGTGGAATCGCGTGCGACGGTGCCATTGTCCATCTTGACTCCTTCACGGCTGCGGGAGCTGCCATGCAGCTTCACCAGGGAACGGGCACTCGCATCAACACGAATGCTGACCGCAACGGATACTTTTCGCTTTATGTCGGCGTCGCAGATGTCTCGTCCGGTCGGCGCGGGGTTCACGGCACGACGTCTTCTGTTTGGGAACATACCGACATGCTGCGTGCTCATGTCAGCGTGACGGAACGGGTCGGCGATGACCTCTATAGCGGCGTGGGCTTCGCGTTTGAACTGGCCGTTCATCCCGTCGTCAGCCTGAGGGCCATCTCGCGCAACAGCATTCCGGAGCCGACAGACCCTTCGTCGTTTACCCGCGATGCCGGTGAGAACTATATGCGTGTGCGAGGCTATCTAAGCCGGATTCCTTATGTCGGACTGACGATCATCCCGCCAAGTGCGGAATGGCTGGAGTTTCTGGGCTTCAGAGACATCGACCTGGACAACCGCTGAGTGACGAACCGGTTCGGCGTCCGGCGCGAGCGACATGTGGTGTGAACAACAGCGTTTCTTGTGCTGTGTTTAATCACTCGTATCCGTCGATTCGCCGGTGGAGTGTCCCTGGCTGCCGGCAGCTTCGACCCTGGCGGCGGCGGCCAGAATTTCCATTTCCAGATGTTCGTGACTGGCCAGGGCCGCAAGGATCGCATCCAGTTCTTTGCAGGCCCTCTGCCAGCTTGCGAATGGCCGCTCGTCTTCATGCAATTGGCAGATGAGCGCGTCCATCCGGCTCAACAGTGGGGCGTGCTGCAGTCGCAGATCTTCGGCACCGTCCGTGTAGTCGGGCAGCAGCGCGATCGCTTCTGCCAGGAAGTTGTGAGCCTCTTCGTGTGCGAAATGTTCGCAGAGTTCCGTATAGAGCGGCTGCAGGCGGTCACCCATCTCACCAAAATGCGGGATTCCCAGTTCACTGATCTCCGTGATCCACTCGCGCAGGCCGTCGATTCTGGCGGCCAGTTCGCCATGCTCCCGTGTGAATCGGCGCAGGTCGGCTTGCATGGAATGTTCAGGCATGATCTTCGGCTCCTGTCGAATTTGTCGTAGATGCATTTGTGCGATGCCAGCGGGATCTCCAGAGTCATTTGCCAGGACAGTGAGTTCCCGCTGCCGCTTTGCAGGCCACTACTGCTTCGTCAACTCCTGGCCTCCGGGTTCGTCATTCCCGCGCAGGCGGGAATCCAGATCGCGGCACTGGATTCCCGCCTGCGCG
>CAZHET010000042.1:0-21915 GCA_964531585.1 uncultured Planctomycetaceae bacterium
AGCGGAGTGCAAGAATTGGACAGCAAGTTGCGGGAAGAACGAGTTTGTCATCTTCAAAGAGAAGATTGAAAACCGCTCGAATCGATGCTCGCTCGGTTTCCTTGTGTCATGGAACGGTTTCAAGACAACCGTAAGCAAAGAGATGCTAAGGGGGAGTCGGGAAGTGACTCTCATTGTCCCGATCACCGGAAAAGACATCCGCGAAGCCGTTGCCGAGAACAACTTCATCGACGTTTTGGATTGGTAGTACCGAGGACTCAGTCGTTGTCCGTGTGACCGGCCACGGCACTCGAGAACACAGCCCGGGCTTTGTCGAAGAGGTCACTGCTGCGATCCGGCAATCGCCGGAGCAGACTCTGGTTGTCGATGTCGAACAGTGCGATTACCTGGACAGCACGTTTCTGGGTGCTCTCGTTACGCTGTTTCGCAAAACAGAAACGCGAATGAGCGTCTGTGCCAGCGCTGACAAGCAGCAGCACCTGTTCTCATCGGCTCGAATCGATCGCCTGATCCCGGTTCAGCAGCCGGCAAGCGTGACGTTTCCGGAGCACTGGCGAACGATCTGCAATGAAGTATGTGATGACGTTCGTGGCCTCGTGGAGCAGGTTGTCGAATCGCATCGCAGTCTCGCTGCCATCGAAGGCCCGAATGCCGACGTCTATCGTCACGTCGCCGATCAGCTCGAACGCGAACTTCAGTCCTCACCACCGGGATCCGCCGAGGTCGACTGACAAGTAGTGCAGTGTTTCCCAGCCATCGCACCACGGGGGCAGAGCTGCATGCAGCGTGCTGACCAACTGCGTGACGCACTTATTTCTGGTCACCATCGCGCAGAGTGTCGGTTCTGGTTGCAGGAAAAAATTCCCACGGCACCTACGTCCTACAGTTGGCAAGCCTCACGCCGAAGCGCATACCGCGGGATCAGCAGCGGGGCTACTCCCGTCTTTGCGGGCATCGGAATGCAACGGCCAGTGCCTGACCCATATCTTTGCGTTGTACCGGGAATCATTCCCGTTTCCGTTTCGTTCTGGTTTCTCAGGAGCAATTTGATGTCACACCGAAGAGTAAAAAACAAGGGCTTCACGCTGATCGAGCTGTTGGTGGTCATCGCGATCATCGCCATTTTGATCGCGCTGCTGTTGCCTGCCGTCCAGCAGGCTCGCGAGGCAGCACGCAGAACACAGTGCAAGAACAACTTGAAGCAGATCGGGCTGGCACTGCACAACTACCATGACGTGTATAACGTCTTTCCAGGCGGAAACGTCACGATGGGGCCATGCTGCGGAACTCCCAGTCTGATCAACTGGGCAATTTCGATCCTGCCGTTTCTGGAACAAAACAATCTACGGGAACAGTATGACGTCAATCTGCCGAATGAGGATCCGATCAATCAGGCCGTCGTGAGGCAGCCGCTGGCCGTCTACAACTGCCCATCGGACATCAACGGCGGTCGACTGGAAGTCCCGGGGTCCGGTCCTCACGGGGGCCAGCAGTGGGCCATGAGTTCCTATCGCGGTATGGGAGGCGTCGGCTGGTCTGCAGGCGACAGCTATATCTATCGTCGCCAGTGGGACAGCTCAGACATTCTGCACGCAAATGCCCGGAATACCCTGCGAGGCATGCTGCACTGGGTCGGTGGCGATCTCAATGTCACTCCGTCCGGGAAGTACTCGTGCGTCAGGATGCGTGACGTCATTGACGGCACCTCCAACACGACGTTCGTTGGTGAATTCCACACGGTGACCAGTCCGCGACGCGGTACGTTCTGGGGCTACACTTACACGTCATACGTGCTGTCTGCTGCAACTCCGGAAGCACGTACATTGGTGGCTGACTACAACCGATGTGCGTCACAGGGCGATTCCAACCCATGTAAGCGAGGCTGGGGAGCGCTACATAGCGGCGGAGCAATCAACTTCCTGCTTACCGACGGGTCCGCGCGGACCATTTCCCCCAACATCGACATGGGTATCTGGACCGGTGCCGCAACCATTCAGGGCGGCGAAGTTCTCGGCGAATTCTGATTCCAGGGTTTCCGGGCTGAAACGGCTCCGCCGGTCGTCACAAGGACGCGTCGCGGATGGCTCCTGCTGTTCGCGACTGCGTCTCCTTTTCTGCGTCGCTTGTTGCTGGACGCGTTCTATTCACAACGACGAGTGGCATGCCCCGCGTCGTTGTTTTCCCCGAGTTGAATCTCCGGAGTTCCTAATGCGTTTCATGAATGCGCGTGCCTGGGTTGCCACATTTTGCCTTGCGGTTGCTTGTCCGTTGCTGGTGACGGGTTGCGGCGGCGAAAAGCGCAACTCGGCCGACGTGACGGGCAAAGTCACACTGAACGGCGCTCCTGTGTCTGATGTCGTTGTGCTTTTTCAGCCCGTTGGCAGCGGAAATAGCAAAGATGTCGAAGCCGGGATGGGATCCTACGGGAAAACCGACCGCGACGGGAATTTTACGATGATGTTTTCTGACGATGACCGCGAAGGGGCAATCATCGGTGAGCACACGGTGACCATTATGGAACAGACTCCGGAGGGCGAGGAAGACAACGACGCCGGCGGTATCGGAGAACAGATGGCGAGCCGGATTCCGCCTCAATGGGGGAATGCGTCCAAGAAGTACACGGTCAACGAAGGCGACAACGAAGCCACGTTCGAACTTAGCGAATGACGTGCTGAATTCGGTGTCGAGTTTACCAACGCGTGACACCGAGCGACTTGCACGCCATACGCAGAGGTACGTGGCGCCGCTTGCAAGCGGCGTCCTATTTCCTTGCCCCGCCGAAGCTCCAGAATTCAGACGGTGTGTGCGCTGCCTGAAAGTATTCGAACGCCCGATCCACGATGTCAGCGTGATCGGCAGCGACGTTGCTGACTTCACCGATGTCCCGGCTGAGGTCGTATAGCTCAATGCCATCTCGCTGACTAACGCTTTTCAGACTGGTCTGCACGGCCTTCCAGTTGCCGAACCGCACCGCACGTTTGCCACCTTTTTCGTAGAATTCCCAGTACAGGAATTCGTGCTGTGGCTGAGCTGCCTCACCGGTAAGCTCGTTCACGATGCTGATGCCGTCCAGCCCCGCGGGAACGTCACAACCGGCAAGTTCGCAGAACGTCGGCAGCATGTCCCAGTGAGCGGAGATCAGGTCCGAAGTCGCCCCGGCCTGGATATGTCCCGGCCAGCGGGCGATCAGCGGCGTGCGCACGCCACCCTCATAGAGATCTCGCTTGTGCCCCTTCAGCGGCCCGTTGCTGTCGAAGAATTCCGGATCGTGCCCTCCTTCCAGGTGCGGTCCGTTATCACTGCTCAGGAACACGATCGTGTTTTCGTCGAGATTGAGTTCCCTGAGTAGTGACATCAATTCGCCGACCTGTTCATCCAGCAATGTCATCATGCCGGCGAATGCAGCGACGGGATTTTTCGTTTCCGTTCCGGCATAGCGACCGATCTGATCCGCAAACTGCGGGAACTTCTTTTCAAACGGCGCGGCGTATTCTTGGGGAACATGCATCGCCGCGTGAGGAATCGTCACCGGCAGAAACAGGAAGAAGTTCTCCTGCCGATTGTCTCTGACGAACTGCAGCGCCTGGTCCATGATGAGCGTTGCGCTGTATGTCCTGCCGTCAAGTTCGATTCGCTGCCTGTTCTGCCACAGATGAGTTGGGTAATACGTGTGGGCTTCACGCTGGCAGTTGTACCCGTAGAAGAGATCGAAGTGTTCTGCCGGGTCGCTCGGCGATGACGGCCCGCCCAGTCCCCACTTTCCGAACGCACCGGTCGTGTAGCCTGCTTTGCTCAGCAGGCGAGGCACTGTGACAATATCGGCAGGCATTGGAGCCTGGCCTTCCGGTTTCATTTCCCGGTTGCCTCGCACAAACGAATGACCGGTGTGGACGCCCGTCATCAGGCAGCAGCGAGTGGGCGCGCAGACGGTCGATCCGGAATAGTGCTGAGTAAACTTCATGCCTTCGGCAGCCAACCGGTCAATGTTCGGCGTCGCGAACTTCACCTGACCGTAGCACGACAGATCCCCGTAGCCGGCATCGTCAAGCAGAATGTAAACGATATTGGGCTTCGGCGCTTCGGCAGCACAAATGGAGGCCGAGAACAGCAGCACGGCGAAAAGATGGGACCGCTTCATGACAGGTACTCCGCAGGAGGCAGCAATAGTCCGAGGAATCGGGCAGTCTAACGTGTCCCGCGCTGATGTTCAGGCGTGTGGTGTCTGCTGGACAGGAATGCACCGTGCGGGCCGTAGTCGCGTCGGGGTTCTGCCGCTTCAGTGATCAACCGCCCAGAAGTCGGCCGGAGGCTCACTGCGAAATTCCAGCCATACGTTCAGAATGGGATGCAGGAACCCCAGTTTCGCGGCGTGCAATGCGTGCCGCTGTTCTGTCGGCTCATCGCCATCAAAGCGAGCCGCCTTTCGAATCCTGCCAAACGGCCCGTAATATTCGTCGCCAAGGATCGGGTGGCCGATTTCCGCCAGGTGGACTCGGATCTGATGATTGCGTCCGGTGTACAGGACGCATTCGACGAGTGCATACTCTTCGAATCGCCGCTGCACGGTCACCTTCGTCCTTGCGGGCCGCGGATTGATGGTGCCTCGCTTCGCGGACATCAGCACGCTGTTGCCGCCAGGACGCTGCCCGATGGGCAGATCGACCACGCGAGATTCGAATTCCGGATCGCCTTGAATCAGGGCTACGTATGATTTCGAGAGCCTGCCTTGCTGGAAGTCAATCGACAACAGACGGTGAGTGTGATGTTCCTTCGCAACCACGATCAGTCCGCTGGTCATACGATCCAGTCGGTGAACGATTCCCGGTCGCAACAGACCTCTTGCCGGAGTCTGCAGGTCCAAATGGTGTTGCATGGCATTGGACAGCGTTCCTTCCTGAAAATCGCCGACCGGATGCGCCACCAGACCCACGGGTTTGTCCGTAACAAGCAGCCATGGGTCTTCGTAGAGCACGGTCAGGGAAAGCGGAGTCGGTGGCAGCAGCTTGTCCGGCGGTTCCACAAGCCGTATGCGCACCTGTTGACCTCTAAAGACCCGCTGATTTCCGTCGGCGGGCATATCATCGATACGTGCGAAGCCCGCAGAAACCATCCGGTGCAGTCGCCACGTCGTGTAGTTTCGCAGGTGTCTGGCCAGAAACGAATCGATGCGAACGCCGGTCAGGTACGGCTCAACCGTAAATTCGACATTGATCGGCCACTGCGGATTCGTCATGCCCCGCAGGATAACACACGGATCGCAGGTCGATGCAGCGGCAGCGTGATCCGATGACAGGAACCTGCACAGATTCGCACGGAAACTATCGCTGGTTTCCCGTAGTTCAGGATGGACAGCGCCGGTAGCATGTGACCGGATTAGGACGAACGGGTTCCGAATGAGCGATTCACACGGGTGAGCAATGAAGAAGACGCAGGCAATCGGGATCGACCTGGGAACCACGTATTCGTGCATCGCCTGGCTGAACGAACACGGTCAGCCGGTGACAATTCCCAATCAGGAGGGTGAGCTGGCGACTCCGTCGGTTGTATTTTTCGAGGAAAGCGGCCCGATCGTCGGCACGGAGGCGCTGCGGAACGCGATCGCGCGACCTCGCCAGGTGGTGCAGAATGCGAAGCGTTTTATTGGAGACGCTCAGAAATACTGGAGGATCGGCGACAACCGCTTCAGCCCCGTCCACATCTCCGGAATGATTCTCCGCAAGCTGGTGTCGGCTGCGCAGGAACGGGTCGGTCCGATCACCGAAGCGGTCATCACCGTTCCGGCACAGTTCAGCGATTCCCAGCGGCACGCCACGATTCAGGCTGGGCATGCTGCGGGCCTGGATAAAGTGGAGATCATCAACGAACCGGTGGCTGCCGCGCTGTGCCACGTGCTGGGATCTGAAGGGCTCGCGTTTACGGAACTGGCCATCGATCAGACGCTGCTGGTATATGACCTGGGCGGCGGAACTCTGGACCTTGCCGTCGTGAAGTACACCAGCGACCAGGTGACAGTCCGGGCGTCTGACGGTGACCTGCAGCTTGGCGGCCTCGACTGGACTCAGACACTTGTCGATGCCGCGGCAGAGAAGTTCCGGAACGACTTCGGCGAGGATCCCCGGAAGGATGCGGAGAGTCATCAGTTCCTGGCTCTCGAAGCGGAGCAGGCGAAACGCAGCCTGAGTGTCCGCCCGCGAGCGGCGATCACCGTACAGCACGCAGGCAATCGCCGCACGTACCAGATTGAACAGGACGAGTTCGAGCATCTCAGCCGAAAGCTGGTTAAACGTTCTGAGGGCATCACACGGCGAATTCTGAGTGACAATGGCTTCGGTTGGGCACACATCGATGTCGTGCTGACGACTGGCGGTTCGTCACGAATGCCGATGATTCGCAACAGCCTCAAGAAGCTAAGCGGGCGAACTCTGAATTCGTCGCTGTCTCCGGATCAGTCTATTGCTCAGGGGGCCGCCTACTATGCCGGCATGCTGCTGTCGAATCAGCAGTACACACGCACGGTGTTCAGTTCGCAGGCGTCGACCCGGCTAGCGAAACTGCGGCAGCAAAGTGTGAACGCCCGCGCGCTGGGAATTCTGATTCGGGACACGACGACCGGCGAACGTGTGCCGCATTATCTGATTCCGCCAAACAGCCCGCTGCCTGCATCAAAGTGTCACGTCTTTGGCACAGTCACGGCGCGGCAGACCCGCGTGCATGTCTTTATTGTCGAAAGCGGAGCCGGCCCTGACCGCGAGCCCACCGTGCTGGGTGACTGCGTGATTTCCGACCTGCCTCCTGACCTGCCCGAAGGCAGCCGGGTGGAAGTATCCATCAGCTATGACAACCAGGCACGTGTTCACATTGCAGCGCGCGAAATGCAAAGTGGCAGGACCGCCGAAGCGGAAATCATCCGCCAGGAGAATCTGAATTCACAGCTGCAGGAATCACCGCAACGCGAGCGTGATGATCTTCTGCTTCTGCGCGAATCGGACCACATCTCCGACGCCGCGGATACAGCCGATTTCGCGTCTGAAGCTGTGCCTGACATCGCGAATCCGCAGGATTCCCTGCACGAACTGTCCGCGTTCCTGCCACCGACGCTGGAAGAATCCGAGCAGCCCGTGGTTCTGTGCAACGTGTGCGGGTCCTTCATGAACAGTCGCGGAGGCTGTCCGACATGCGGCGACACTGCGAAACAGAGCACGTCGCCCGGCCGCACGAAGAAGGCTAAGCAACCCCAGGCCGCAGGCAGTCAGCAGCGACAGACAAAAGGAACCACACGCACGCGTTCAGGGAAGCCCGGCGATGCGCCAAGGCCGCGCGAAACAAAGGAAGGTGAAGACGAGTTCTGGAACCTGCTGGACGGTGTGTAGAACCAGTGGTGCGTCGAGCGGCGGCCTACAGCACGTGACGGATCTTCGTCAGAAACTCAGCGTTTGTCGGAAACTTCTCCATCGTTCGGGTGAGCTGTTCCATCGCTTCCACCGGGCTGAGCGTGATCAGGCTGCGGCGAAGCAGTGTTACGCCTTCCAGTACATCAGGGGCGAGGATTTTTTCTTCCCGCCGGGTTCCTGACTTTGCGATGTCAATGGACGGCCAGATGCGTCGATCCGCAAGATCACGGCTAAGCACCATTTCCATGTTTCCGGTGCCCTTGAATTCCATAAAGATCGCTTCGTCCATCCGGTTGGTCGTTTCGATCAGCGCCGTGCCGCAGACTGTCAGCGAGCCGCCTTCGTCGAATCTTCGAGCCGTACCGAACAGTTTCTTCGGCATATCCAGTGCGCGAATATCCAGGCCGCCGCTGCCGGTCCGACCCGAATTGCTCACCCACTTATTAAACGCCCGTGCCAGCCGCGTGATGCTGTCGAGCAGAATGAACACGTCCTTACCGGATTCCGCCAGCCGCTTGCCCCGCTCAATAATTAACTGAGCAATCCGCACGTGGCTCTCCACGTCCTGGTCCAGCGACGAAGAGATGACTTCTCCGTTCACGAGGCGATTCATTTCTGTCACCTCTTCAGGGCGTTCGTCGATCAGCAGAACCATCAGATGGATTTCCGGATGGTTCTCGCTGACAGAGTTGGCAATGTCCTGCAGCAACATCGTCTTGCCGGTTCGCGGCGGAGCCACCAGCAATGCTCGCTGGCCTTTGCCGATCGGACACAGCAGGTCCATAACCCGCATCGTGATCGGTCTCGGGCCGGTCTCCAGGCGAATCTGTTCGAACGGATTGATCGGCGTCAGATCATCGAAGTGTTTGACGTTTACATAGTCCTCGGGCGTGAACCCGTCGATCAGTTCGACTTCGCGCAGGCGCGGACCCTGGTTGCGGGTTCCCGGACCGACATCACCTTTGACAAGCACCCCTTCGCGCAGGGCAAATTTTTCAACGACTGAGCTTGAGACGAAGGGATTGGAGTCTTCCGCCGCGTAGTTCTTCTTCGGATCGCGCAGGAATCCATAGCCTTTCGGATGAAGTTCCAGGACACCCTCAAAGGTGCCTTCAATCTCCTCGCCGGTACTCTGAATCTGCCGGCTGCGTCTTGGACCCGTTGAGGTGGTTCCGCGACGATTGCGGTCGGTCGATGTGTTTCGTCCGCCGCGTGAAGCCCCTCGTTCGGGCTGTCGCCTTCGGCCTCCGCGGCCTGCATTCGGGTGATTACTCCGGTCGTCACCACGGTTTCCTTCGGCAGGAGCGGATTCCGTGCCTCCGCTGCGGCGACGGCGGCGACGGCGGCGGCGTGGCCGACGGTCACTGTCGTCACCTTCATCGCCTCGGGGTTCGTCCTCTGCCAGTTCCGGATCAGCCAGCTCTTCATCGGCAATGACTGTCGCATCGTCATCGCCGCGGGAGCGACGGGATACAGGACGCTCTTCCTGAACCGCAGCAGCTTCGTCCGTTGCCGCCACGTCGGTTTCTTCTTTCGAGGACCGACGGGCTGACCTTCCTGATGACTGGCGACGCGGAGTCGGCTGGGTCTCGTCGTCGAGTCCGTCACCGAAAGAGTCGTCGGAACCTGTCGCCTGGTCGCCCAGGCGGTCGTTTTCGGCCGTTTCATCCTGCCTGGCCTGGCCGCGCTTTGCACGCGATTTGGCGGTGGCCGCCGAGGATGCACGTGACGTTCGCCGCTTTGTTCCTTCAGCGCTGCTCGAACTGCTTGTTGGCATAAGAAAACCTGAACTTGTTGAAAAAAACCGACCGGTCAGAATGAACGGACAGCTTGCAGTGGGAACCCATCCGGCACCGGGCCAGACGGATTAAACGCGGGGCAATGGCTTCAGAATTCACCACGGAATGCAGCGCACACCGCGCGCCTTCTCTGTGTCCAGCGAAGGCTGACTTCATGAAGTCTCACCCAAACGATAACCGCTACGCCATTGCTGAGGCGTGAGTGAAAAACGGAGATCCCCTCAGGGATGAAACGGGATTCATGCCGTCTCAGTGGGTGTTTTCAAACACTGAGAGCCTCGCCGCAAAACCGTGCGAACAAAGCGGGCAGTCGCATCCCGAAAATGCGAGAATCAGCCTGAGAGCCTCCTGAAGGTTCAGCCTGCAGCATCAACTGTTTGTGCTGGGAAGGGGACCGGGTCAATTGGCACCGGCACACACCTGCAGGGGGCTCAGTCAGCGACAGGGACTGCCAAAGCGAGTCCCAAAATACGCGAAGATCATTCACTTCCGAAGTCATCCAACTTCGAAAATGTCTAAAGCCACTGTGACTTTAACTGAAGTAAGTATTAATGCAACTCTTTTTCATGTCAATCGAACTCTGCGAATTGTCTGCGGACACTGCAATTCCCAAAAAACCGGCAGAGAATGACCACAGGCCGATGCGGAACAGCACGACCTGACCGACCCGCACGAAGTGCAGGCGAGGCGCTGTCAGTTCTGGTGCGTTACATCCGACACACGCCGAAAAATCTTTGACCGAAACAGGCCCAGCTTGTTCAGCCAGAATTGAGCCATGACCCACAGCGTCAGCAGACCGTAGCGAGTACTGCGGCGGAAGTTGATACTTGATGCCTCCTCAAAATAACGCACAGGCACCGGAATATCTGCCAGGCGAAACCCAAAAAACACCGCCTGCGCCAGGAACTGCGTGTCAAAGACGAAGTCATCTGAGTTGTTCTTCCACGGCACGGTCTCCAGAACTTCACGCCGATACGCCCGAAAACCACTGTGAAAGTCGCCCAGATTCTGACCAAGTGCAACATTCTCCGTCACGGTCAGAAACCGATTGGCAAGGTATTTCCAGGCCGGCATCCCCCCGGCCAGCGCTTCGGCACGCGTGCGGATGCGAGATCCCAGAATGACGTCGCAGTTTCCAAGGCGAATCAGCTCTGCCGCAACAGGGATAACGCGGCTGTCGTACTGATAATCCGGATGGATCATCACTACGATGTCTGCCCCCATTTCGAGAGCCCTGGCGTAGCACGTCTTTTGATTTCCCCCGTAACCCGTGTTCTTTTCGTGGCAAATGACCGTCAGCCCCAGTGCAGTCGCGACCTCAACAGTGTTGTCGCGACTACAGTCATCCACCAGAATGATCTCGTCGACACTGCCCTTGGGAATGTCGCTGATCGTCTTTTCCAGCGTTGCCGCAGCATTGTACGCTGGCATCACCGCGATGACTCTTGTGCTGCTCCCTGTCATAGCGTCGATACTTCGTGCTGCGGTGCAGTGTCAGGATGCCAGGATTTCAGCCAGAATGTCGACAGCCCGGTCAATTTCATCCGGCGTGTTGTAATGCAGTGCTCCCAGCCGCAGCGTGCCACCAGGTTCCAGCCCGGCACCTTCTGTGAATGGTAACGCATAATGATTGCCGGCCCACGCAAAGACTCCGCGTGCAGCCAGCAGCGTTGCCAGTTGCGCGGGTGCCGCCTTTGCTGACGTCAGCGAAATCGTGGGGACTCGATCATCGAGTCGACCCGGATCGGTGATGCCATATACGCAAACGCCGGGAACCTGCTGAAGGCGCTGCAGCATTCGTCGGCTGAGAGATTGCTCGTACTGCTTGATTCGACCAAAGACGCGGTCAAGTTTCGCTCGCCGGGAATTGTCGTCAGGTTCTGCCGGACTGCTGCCACCGGCATGCCCGGCCTCGTCGAGCGAGGCCAGATACTCCACAGCCGCAGCGGCCCCGGCAATTGCTTCGTGGTTTTGCGTTCCGGTCATCCAGCGGCCGGGAAGATCGTTTGGAGACGGTCGCAGTTTGTAGACCGGAGTGTCCTGCAGAAGCTGTCGGCGGCCCCACAGAATTCCCACATGCGGCCCGAAGAATTTATAGGCCGAACAGACGAGGAAATCGCATCCCAGCGCATCCACGCTGATCCGCCCGTGAGGTGCATAGTGAACCGCGTCCACATAGACGAGTGCCCCCGCGTCGTGGGCGTCCGCGATGATCTGCGGCAGAGGATTAACGGTGCCCGTGGCGTTCGAGGCGTAGCCGACGGCCACAAGGCGAGTCCGATCCGAGAGCTTCGAGCGAAAGTCGCTCAGGTCGAGTGCCCAGTCGCCGGACCGCAGCTCGATGGTTCGTACAATAACGCCGCGATCTCTGGCAGCCAGGACCCACGGCGTATAGTTGGCATCGTGATCCAGCCGGCTGACGATAATCTCGTCGCCAGCCTGCCACTGCGTCGCCAGCGCGCGACTCACCTGGAACGTGATGGACGTCATGTTTGCGCCGAAGCAGACCTCGTCGGGATCGGTTGTCCCCAGAAAATCGGCAAAAGCTTCGTGCGCTCGGTCGAGTACCGCATCCGATTCGCGAGCCGTGGCGAATGGCGCTCCGCGGTTTGCGTTGGTCGTCAGCAGGTAGTCAGACACAGCCGCTGCGACACAGCCGGGGACCTGACTTCCCGCCGGTCCGTCCAGAAACACCACCGGCCGACCGTCCTGCTGGCGAGTCAGCGCCGGGAACTGCGCTCGAACCGACGCTGAATCCCAATCGACGGTTGTGGTCACCGCGCCGCCCTATCCTGGAGCCCCGACGGCTTCGCCCGCCCTGGGTTCGACAATCTGCAGGTTCGGCACCTTGATGGACGTGATTTTCACACGGGTATATTTCTGGCGGTGTCCCGTGTGACGACGACTGTTCTTTCGCTTGCGAAACTTCTGGATTTCCAGCTTCGGGCCTTTGTCCTCCTCCAGGACAACTTCGGCCTCGACGATCGCACCGTCAATGACGGGATTGCCGATCACACTGCTGCCGCCACCATTGGCCAGCAGAATCTGATCGAACTGAAGCGTTGCTCCCGCTTCCGCGTCCGCACGGTAGTCGACGGAAAGCAGATCGCCTTCCTGCACGCGATGCTGGCGGCTTCCGTCCTCAATAATTGCAAACATGGCACACCCTAAACCACTTCGGACGACCAAAACTGGTCAATTGTTCAGAAAGCTACGATTTGAAACGGACGAATCGCGGAGTATAGCGAGGTCCGCGAATACTTCGAGCGGAATTGATGCGACTTCCTGTGCCGCGACGCAAGAATCTGCGTCGTCGGCTGCCGGTTTCCTCAGACGTCCGGCTGGACGGGACGCCCGTCATCATCTTCGCAGCGCAGAGCGAGGTGCTCAAGTCGCACGTCGGTCCGCGACACGATGCTGATGTTGACTTCGCGGTCATCTTCGATGCGAATCAGCTCCTTACGTTTGCGATTGTTCAGGTCGTTGGCCACTCGGTCATGGACCTCGATCACAATGCGGGCGACATCCTCGTGACTGGCCGCCGACATGACCAGTCGCATGACTTCAATGGTCAGGCTCTCGGACGTCTTGACCTGTCCGACGCCGTTGCAGCACGGGCAGTCTTCGTAAACACTGCGGCGTAGCGACGGCCGAATGCGCTGCCGAGTCATCTCGATCAGGCCGAACGGGCTGATTCGCAGAACTCGCGTCCGTGCGCGGTCGCGCTTGACGGCATCGCGGAGTGCCCGCTCGACGCCACGGCGATGGCGCTCTTCCCGCATGTCGATGAAGTCATTCACAATGACGCCGCCCAGATCCCGCAGGCGGATCTGCCGTGCGATGGCTTCAGCGGCCCTCATATTCATGCGGTAAGCGGTTTTTTCTGCGTCGTCGTCCGCTCGAAAGTTTCCGCTGTTGACGTCAATCGCCACCAGGGCCTCTGTCTGATCGATCACCAGTGATCCGCCACCCTGCAGTGGCACGTGCCGATCCTGAATACGCGCGATCTCGTCTTCAATTCCGTAGCGGTGAAAAATCGGCTCTGCTCCGTCGTACCGCTTGATTCTGGCCTGATGGTGAGGAGCGACGATTTTGATGAATTCCCGAGCACGCTCGAATGCGGCATCTTCGTCGATCCACACCGCGTCGATCTCCCCGGTGTAGATGTCGCGGATGGTGCGGATCATCATGTCGCTCTCTTCGTAGATATCTACGGGAGCCGACGAACGTTTGATGCGCCGGACGATTGTGTCCCACAGTCGCAGCAGGTACTTCAGGTCGCGTTTCAGGTCTTCTTCTTCGCGATCCACTCCGGCCGTGCGGACGATAATGCCCAGTCCTTCCGGTGGCCGGATGTTTTTCATCGTCTGCCGCAGCTGGCGCCGCGCTTTCTCGTCGGGAATTTTACGACTGACGCCCACTCGCTGCAGCGCGGGCATCAGAACGATGTAGCGTCCCGGGATGGAGATGTACGTGGACAGCGTCGGCCCCTTGTTGCCGATACCTTCCTTAATCACCTGGACGAGAACCTCGCTGCCGCGCTGGAAGATTCTCTGGATCGGCGGCTTGTTGCGGGCGTTGCGCTCGTTCAGATGCTTGGGAGGCCGTCCGGAAGATTTCTCATCACTATCGCCGACTTCGTCCTTTACCAGGTGCTTGTAGTACTGGTATTCGACGTCACTGACATGCAGGAAGCCGTTGCGCCCGACTCCGAAGTCGACGAATGCCGCCTGAATGCTTGGCTCGATATTGACGACGCGTCCCTTGTAGATGTTACCGACGTAGTTTTCGGCGCTGCTGCGTTCGACGTACAACTCTTCCAGCACGCCATCTTCAACAATTGCAATCCGGCTTTCTTCCGGCTGCAGTACGTTGATCAGCATCTCTTTTTTCATTGCGCAACTTTCGTTCGTAGGCACGAACAGCGTGCGCCAGATCATCCCGGGTTGAAGATCGTTTCCAGTCGAAGCTGCGACCGCATCTGCCGGTGCAGCCAGCGGTCGGCCACGAGCCGACGACGGCCCGCATCCGGCGACTACTGTTATCTGCGGCACCAGCACGGGAGCAGTCGCGCTCCGGCATCAGGCCGGCGTGCGCGGACATCCTGCTGAACGCTGCGAACCGGAGCGGCTTCCCGCCGAACTGACGTCCGCGCACGTGTTCTTTCGATGCGGAAATCGGCCGGGCAGCGGCACTCGGTGATTCAGAATGGGTATACGGGAGCAGCGAGGTGATGTTCAATTCCAGGGACTTGTGGTACGCGTTGTTCGTTCGTGTTTCAAAAATGGCCGGTGAGAGCACCAGCCGGTCAAAATGGTTTCGCAGATTTCAGTTCAAACGATGAGATCCGGGCAGATTCTGCTGACTTCACCCAGCAGGTAGTGTTCAACGTCTCTGGCCAGATCCAGCGAACAGGCGTGTTGTGCGATTCGCTGAGCTTCCGGGACAGACAGGTTACGGATGACTTCTTTCACGCGCGGGATCGACTGGGGTGTGACACTCAGGTGCCGCAGACCCATTCCCACTAACAGCGGGATAAAACGCAAATCAGAACTCATCTGTCCGCAGACACTTACCGGTTTGTTGTGTTTTTCGGCTGCCTGCAACACCATCTGCAGCAGTCGCAGGATTGCAGGATCGCCGGATCGGTACAGACTGGCAACCGCGGGATCCGACCGATCGCAGGCGAGAGTGTATTGAATCAGGTCGTTCGTACCAATCGAGAAGAAGTCGACTTCCTGGGCAAATTCGTCGGCCAGCACAACCGCTGACGGAACTTCCACCATCATGCCAACCGGAAGATTCCTCTGAAAACTGATCCCTTCGTCCTCCAGGTCTTCCATAACGTCCATCAGGATCATCTTTGCCTGACGAAACTCCAGCAGCGTGGCCACCAGTGGAAACATGACCTGCACACTGCCATGCACGGCGGCACGCAGAATGGCCCGCAACTGAACCTTAAACAGCGCCGTACTTTGCAGGCTTAACCGGATACTGCGCAGTCCCAGCATGGGATTTGGACTGCCCGCGAATCTGTCACGCAGCTTCAGCGGGACCTTGTCGGCACCAATATCCAGGGTTCGAATCACCACCGGTCGGTCGCCGCAGGCCTGAATCACCCGGCAATACGCATCGTAGTGGTCTTCTTCTGTGGGTTCCTGCGAACCGCCCAGGTACAGGAATTCCGTTCGGTAAAGTCCGATACCGTCGGCACCGCGCCTGATACACTGCTCCACTTCCTCCGGGAATTCGATGTTTCCCGACACCTGGATGTGCTGTCCGTCTAGTGTGCGTGCGTCTGTGTTTTCGATGGATTCCAATCGCTCCCTGACACGCAGGTTGCGCGCCTGATTGCCACGATAAAGTTCGAGCGTAGATTCGTCCGGATCGATGATGACCTGGCCGTGGTCGCCGTCCAGAATTACGGTCTCGCCTCCCGAAACGCCAGCCAGACAGCGACCAAGCCCCACCACAGCGGGAATGGCCAGCGCACCCGCAAGGATTGCTGTGTGACTGGTATGCCCGCCGACTTCCGTCCCGAAGCCCAGCACGAATTCGGTGTTCAGCGTGGCCGTTTCGCCGGGAGTCAGGTCATGGGCCAGAATGATCACAGGAGCGCGCAGATTGCGCAGCTCCTCGCGACTTTGTCCAAGCAACTGCCGCAGCAACCGCCGTTCCAAATCGTAAATATCCAGCGCTCGTTCAGCCAGATACGGATCGCCGAGGTTCTGCATCTGTTCGGCAAACTGACCGAGCACTCGGCTGACCGCATACTCGGGCGAGTTCTTTGCCTCCCGAATCAGTTGCTCCACTTTTTCGACCAGCCGCGGATCGCGAGCCATCTGCAGATGGGCTGAAAAGATCGCCGCATATTGCGATCCAAGCTGATCCGCAACCAGCAGCTCATTGCCTTCGATCTCTGCACAGGCGTTCTGCAGTGCCGTGCGAAAACGTGCCAGTTCAGAATCGACGGCGTTACTGCTGACAAATTTCGTGGGGATGCGAAAGTCTTCAGACCCCAGCACCAGTGCCGGCCCGACGACTACTCCCGGAGAAACTGCGATTCCGTTTCTAACCTGCATAGTCAATCTGGCTGGCCTCGCCCGCGGGGCTCAACCTTCGAAAGAAAATCCGTGTCCGGGGGGCGGGACGTGAAGTCGTCTGCACAGACTATTCACTGCGACCTAAGCATCACTGCGACCTAAGCATCACTGCGACCTAAGCATCACTGCGACCTAAGCATCACTGCGACCTAGGCATGCGGAGGCAACGCGACGCTGCCGTCCAGAATTCCTGCAACGAGCACAATCGCGTCTTCTGCGTCATCACCGTCAGCCTCAATCTCCAGAGGCACGCCGTGTGGTGCCCCCAACAACATCAGTTCAATTGCCGAACCAGCATTGGCAACCTTGTCATCAAAACGAATCCGGACTGTTGAGGAGCAGCCGGACACCGCCTGAACGAGTCGTGAAATCGGAGCCAGGTGCAACCCGTTCTCGATTCCCAGCGTCACGCTGCGACGCGTTATTGCTGTTCCGTCCATGCGGAAACCTCCAGTTGTGGCCGGTAGTCCGGGTGGTCAGTCCGAATATTGCAGTTCTACGACCGACGGACCGACGCATTGACCGACGCGCGGCGTCTGCAGTTGTCCGGATCGCCGAACTGAATCTCCGCCGCCACCCGCTTGCGGCGAACCAGCCTGAAACCACACTCACGCAAAACCAAACCCTGCACCGCTTATGGCAAGCATGCTCCCACACCGGCAGATCAGGATGGTTCTTCGCGATCATCCGCTTCTGCCAGCAGTTCCCAGATATCCTTGATTGATGCAGACTGCTTCAGGAAATTGCAGAAATCCTGGCTGCGCAAGTGGCGCGAAATGCTCTCCAACGCTCGCAGGTGGTCGCCGGGTCGGTCGGGAGGCGACACCAGAAGGAACAGGATGAACACGTCTTCTCCATCCAGACTGGAAAAATCCACGCCGGAATGTGAAATCGCCACTGTCGCGACCAGTTTCTCCACCGATGGATGCTTCGTGTGCGGAACTGCCACTCCGTTGCCGATACCAGTCGACCCCAGCTCTTCGCGCTTCAGAATTGCGGCGACCACGGCGTCTTCGTCCTCGCCTTTGATCGTCCCCTGAGCCTTCAGGCTGCTGACCATCTCCCGAATTGCATCTTCCTTGGCAGTTGCCTTCAGGTCAGGGACAATCGCTTCCTTCACGACGAAATCGGTCAACTTCATTTTGGCTTCTTTCACTCCAGTGTCACTTAAAAACGGGCCGAATGCACATCCGCGCAGCCGGGTGAAAACTCATTCTTCCTCGTCCGACTCACTCGCTTCGACGGGTGCAATTTCCTTCTTCAGCGGTTTCTTCTGACGGTGATCACGCAGCTTCTCCTTATAACGGTGAACCTGGTGCTCCATCTTGGTGAGTGTGCGGTCGAACGTAGCACCGGCATCATCGCCTTCAACGTGCGCCACAATTGTGTGATAGCCCTCGATCTCGACCAGCATTTCCACGTTGACACGTCCGGCTTCGAAATCCAGCGTGACGTCAATTTCACTGACCTGATCCAGATACCGAATCAGTTTTTCGGACTTTCTTGATATGTAGTCACGAAGTTCCTGCTTGATACTGCCATGACGACAGGTGATCGCAACCTGCATACGTTTAGACCCTTCGGATGTCTTCGGGCTTTGAGCAATAAGCCTCAACCAGCGCCGCCAGGAACCGCCAAGGCGTTCGCGGCGCGATTCTAGTGAGCTGTTTCCGCGAAGGAAAGCACTCGAACGGTGTTCCCGCGCGAAAGAAGCAGTCAAAAGCGGTTCGTGGCAATTCCCAGCGCAGTCCTTATGAGCGCACTCCTGCAGCCACTGTGGCCGACGAGTCACTACGCTGGCGACGTGCCAGCCATCCGGTCACTGCCAGCTGAGCGTCTACCATCAGACTAAACCCCATCGGAACGAGCACCAGAGTGAACAGCGTCGAGACGATCAGACCGCCCAGCACGACGCTGCCCAGACCGCGATACAGTTCGCTGCCGGCTCCGCCGATCCACAGCATCCGCCCGTTGACAAACGTCGGAAACGGCACAACCAGTGGCAGCATTCCCAGCACCGTGGTCAGCGTGCTCATGAAGATCGGCCGGATACGGGTTCTCACGCTTTCTGACACTGCAGCGGCGGAATCCATGCCCTCTTCCCTCATCTGAATCAGAGCCTGATGCACGATCAGAATCGCGTTATTCACCACGGTGCCGATCAGAATCACGAAGCCGAGCATTGTGAGCATGTCCAGAGCCTGATACGTGAACTGATTCAGTACCGCCAGTCCGATCAGTCCGCCAACAAGGGCCAGTGCCACACTCGTCATGATCACAGTCGGGTACAGGAAACTTTCGAACAGCGCGGACATCAGCAGATAAGTCAATACGACAGCCAGTACGAGATTCCATTTCAGTTCGAACCATGTGTCTGCCAGCTTGTCGGCTGTACCCGCGAGTCGAATCTGATACAGCCCGCTTTGAAACACATCGGATTCCATCAGTGCGCCGCGAATGTCCCGGTCGACGGTCCGCAGTGCCGATTCGAGCGGAATGTGCGGACCGGGCTTGATCTGAATCGTGATGGACCGCAGTCGTTCCGTGTGATTGACCTGTTCCGGCCCGCGACTGAGATACACATCCGCGATTGCAGACAGTGGCACGGTTCGCCCGGACGGAGTGCGAACGGGCAGGTTGGCCACGTCCTGAGTGCGGCTGGCATAGCGGTCTTCGCCGTAAATCGACAAATCGATCCGCCTTCCGTCGTGCCAGTAATCGCCGGCATAGGCACCGTCGATCAGCGCGTTCACCGTATAGCCGAGACTCGCCGCCGTCACGCCGAGTTCCGCCGCTTTCTTTGGATCAGGGACAACGTGAAGTTCCGGGCTGGACAAATCAAGTCCGGGAATTGGCCGAATCTGATTGCCCTCCGTCATCGGAAATTTCTCCATCGCCAGCCCAAACGCTTTCTGTGCTTCGACGACCAGCACTTCCAGGTCCGGTCCGGTGATTTCCATGTCGATCGTTCGTCCGCCGCTGAGCGCACTTTCGAACAGGCTGGCCTGGCTGACAATCGGGATCACTCCGGGCTGCGACGCGGCCGCCCTGGACATGATGGGAATCAGTGCGTCGGCCTGCAGCTCGTTCACCGCCCGAGCCCCCATGAACAGGCTTCGACCGCGAGCCACGAAGAAAAAGCTTTCGATCGCCGGAGCATCTTCGCCCGCGGTTCCCAGCCAGTACGGTGCCAGATCGAGTTCGATTTGCTGGCCGAGACCGATCATCTGATCGACGTTGTAGCCCGGTGGCGGCAGCAGGATGCCGATGATCAGATTGCGGTTGCCGGTCGGCAGGTATTCCGTGTCCGGCATCAAGGCGCGGCTCATCATCAGCGACCCGGCTACGAAGATCACCACGATCGCGAGCCGAACCAGCCAGCTGCCCTTCAGCGACAGAATGCGGTACGTCAGCGCGGCGAACTTTTCAGTCGCCCAACTGAAAATTCGGGCGACACCGAACAGGCCCTGGATTCCGAAACCGGACTGCGCTTTTTCTTCCTGCACGCGGTCTGCCTCCGACCGCTGCCCTCGCAGCAACCGACATGCCGCGGCGGGAATCACCGTCACGCTGACCAGCAGCGAAAGTCCCACGGCACAACTGATGGCGATCGCGATATCGCGAAACAACTGCCCCGCCTGACCCTGAACGAAGATCACCGGCACGAAAACGGCCAGAGTTGTCAGCGTCGAAGCCAGGACGGCTCCCCAGACTTCCTGAGCACCCTTGAGCGCCGCTTCGCGCGGAGGCTTTCCCAACTGATAGTGTCGGTAGATGTTCTCCAGTACGACGATGGCATTGTCCACGACCATCCCGACAGCGAACGCCATCCCCGCGAGGCTGATCACGTTGATGCTGCGGTCGAACACCCGAACGAACAGACACGTACCGATGACGCTGATCGGAATAGACAACCCGACGATCAGCACTGACCTGATGCTGCGCAGAAACAGCAGCAGAATCGCAATCGCCAGTGTTCCGCCCAGATACACGTTGCTGCTGACCAGTTCCGTTGCCGAATCCAGATACAGCGTCTGATCGTAGACCTGATCCAGCCGCAGCCCCCGCTGCTTCAGCACGCCGTTGTTGAGTTCTTCCACGGCGATCCGCAGGCAGTTGCCGAACAGTCGCTTCGATTCGGCAAGCTCCAGCCCCGTAATTTCTCCGTCGCCATCGCGGTCCAGCTCCGCACGCGGCGGTCCCATGATTACTTTCAGATTCGTTCCCGGAGCCTGCTGCGCGTTCACGGCAAGAGCACTCAGCCCCATCTGGCGCACGACACCGTCCGGTTTCTTGTAGTCGATCTGCACCGTCGCCACGTCACGAACACGCACGGGAGCACTGTCGCGGTACGCGATGATCGTTTCCTCAACCTGTGCAGTGGACTGAAACTGCCCCAGCGTTCTGACTACGTTCCGCTGTTTGCCTTCCTGAATGTCGCCAGCCGAGGTGTTCTGATTCTGCCCCTGCAGCGCTCCGCGCAGTTCGTCCAGAGTCACGCCGAATGCAGCGAGCCGAGTTGGGCTGACGATAATGCGGCATTCCTGTTCCTGTCCGCCGAAGACATTCGCGTTCGCGATCCCCGGTACACGTTCAAACGCCGCTTCGATGAACTGTTCGGCAAACGTCCGCATCAGCGCCGGGTTGTTGCGGCCCAGCGTGAACGTTTCCAGCACCGGATACTCCGGCACGATCGCGTTGATTCTGATCAGACTGATCGGTTCCTCGCCTCGAACCATTCCACCAAGCGGCTCCGCCAGTTCCGGATGCTGCGTGACCAGATTCTGCAGATCTTCCGCGGTTGGAGGCAGCGGCGACAGAATGAACCACGCGATTGCATTCGCGTTGGCGTCGACACTCGTGATGGTCGGTTCGCGAGCGTCGTCGGGATATTCCGGAACCTGGTTGAGCTTCTCGGCGACTCGCGCGCGAGCGTCGCTGAGCTCCGTGCCGACCGGAAACTTCATGACGATCGTCGCCATACTGTCGGCACTCTCGCTGGTGAATTCGTCCAGCCCTTCGACGCTCTTCAGCTGCTCCTCCTGTTCTTCGATGATCTCCCGTTCCACTTCCTGAGCACTGGCACCGGGCCAGATTGTGGACACGGTGATCTGCGGCTCGACAACATCAGGAGTCAACTGCACAGGCGTGCTGAAGAAAGCCATCGCACCAAACAGCACGATCAGCAGGACTCCGACCGTGACCTTGACGGGATTTTCGATGGAGAATTTAATGAAGTTCATTGCTCTGGATCTCGTCTGGTCAGGAACCGACTGTCCCGCTGCGACCGGCAGTTGATACGTCACATGGTCGGGCTCGATTGATTCAACGCATGGTCGGGCGAACGGCGCTACTGCCCGGTGCCGGACTCTGGCGCCTCAATGTTCGACTCCGTCGGTTGCTCCAGCACCTGCACGGCCTGGAACGGTCGCAGCCGTTCGGCCCCTTCGGTAACAACTTTCATGCCGGCATGCAGTTCGGGGGCGATCACCTGAATCTGCGACTCCCGACTGATCCCCGTTTCCACCAGAATCATGCTCACGCTCGGCGGCTGGTCCCCCTGAAGAGGATTCAGCGCGAACACGAATGTCCCGCGGGAAGTCCGCACCAAAGCATCCTTCG
>CAZHET010000043.1:0-21570 GCA_964531585.1 uncultured Planctomycetaceae bacterium
GACAAGTCCTTCGCCAATTTTGCGGCACAGGCAGGCAGGTTCTCGCCTGCGGCATTTGCTGACAACGCTGCGATCAACAGGTGTCGTGTCCGTCGTACGCGACAGCAGCATGGTCCCCGGCTTCTTCGCTCGGGACCATTTTCTCGTTCAGGGAACGCCATATGAGCCGCTTCTGCCTGGGCCGCAATGGCGTGGCAGATTTCCTGACTTGCCTGTTCTTCGGAAACGGCAGCATTGCGTAACGGGTGTTTCGACTGTGTCGATTTTGTCGATGCCTTTCGTGTGCGAACCGCCTTCGAGAGGGACTTCGAGGGCGGAAATCCTCATCCGCAATCCACCAGGGACGGCAAATGGAAGTCCACGCGACAGAACAGGCAGGAACCGAACGGTCCATCATCAAACGTCGACTGGGACGGGGGCTGAACGCTCTGCTGGGCAGTGACAGCGCCGGCGATACGGTCCGCGAAGTACCGGCACCTCCTGTGCAGTTGTATTCGCCGAGTGCTGACGAGATCAGCCTGGAACTGATCGAACGCAATCCGTTTCAGCCTCGCCGCGAATTCGAACAGTCCGCCATCGACGAACTGGCTGAGAGCATTCGCAAGCACGGGGTGCTGCAGCCGCTGCTGGTCCGTCCGCGAGCCGGCGGCTACCAACTTGTGGCCGGCGAGCGACGATGGCGAGCAGCGCAACAGGTCGGTCTGGAAATGATCCCCTGCCGCGTCGTGGAACTCGAAGACAACCAGGTCTGCGAAGCTGCCATTGAAGAGAACCTGAAACGTCAGGATTTGAACGTCCTGGAAAAGGCAGAAGCGTTTCGCGACTACCTGGAACGATTTGGCGGAACCATCGAAGACCTGGCAAAGCAGTTGAGCATGAGCCGCTCGACGGTCAGCAACATGATGCGACTGCTGGAACTTCCCGACATCGTCAAGGAAGCCGTCCGCCAGGATCGAATTTCCGGCGGCCACGCCCGGGCGATGCTGCCGTTGTCTCACGAAGCTCAGGCAGAACTTGCGAAACAGATTGAAGAAAAGGGGCTGTCCGTCCGCAAGACGGAGGAAGCCGTGCGCCAGATTCTGAAGGCTGGCAGCGTCCCGGCGACCCCTGCAGCCCCTGCCGAAAAACCGGAACCGTCGGCTCATGTTGTCTCGCTGCAAAGCCAGCTGCGTGACCACCTGGCCGCGAAGGTCGACATCCGTCTGCAGAAACAGGATTCCGGTCAGATCGTGATTCATTTCGGATCGAATGACGACTTCGAACGCATCATGGGCAAGCTTCGGAAAGCTGCGTGACGCAACTCAGCCGGTCTGCACGGAACACAACACGTCGTACTCGCCGTAGCGATGCACGGTCACGTTGCCGAAGATCTCCGTCATACGGTTTTCGTGCCAGTCCGTCAGTCTGGTCACCAGGTGCAAACGGCCGCCGGATCGCAGTGACTCATCGGCGGACTGCAGAAACAGTTCGGAAATCTGATAGTCCGAATAGTACGGCGGATTCGTCAGAAACAGGTCACAGCGTCCGGCGTTCGGCAACACAGCGTTGGAAGTCAGCATCACGGCGATGTTTGACGCGTTGTTCAGGCGAGCCGTCTGTTCCGTGGACTGGACGGCTCGCGCGTGGCTGTCGACGGCCAGTACTGTCGCTTTCGGATACCGCAGCGCCGCGCCGACGACCACGGCACCGCAACCGCAACCGAGTTCCACGATACGTTCCGGCCGCACGACTCCCTTCGACTGCTCATCGTTCAGCAGGTCCAGCGAACGTATCAACGCTCGAGCGCCCGGGTCGATTCGACGGTGACTGAAGACACCGGGTCGTGACGCGCAGCGAATCAGGCGCTCGCCGTCGCGAAAAGCGAACTCCGCTCGAAAGTCCTTCTGCTTCTTCGGCCCCTCGCCTTTGCGAGCGATGTAGCAGACTCCCTGCTTGTCGCCAATCGCCGTGATGCGACCGAACGCCTGACGCAACTGCTGGTGCAGCCAGTGATCTTTGGCATTGTTTGTTGACGTGATCACTCGTCCGCCGGTCTTCAGGCGGTTGCAGATCTGCTGCAGCATTTCGCGAGTCATTTCGGCGACGGCTCGCGCTTCTGTCGGAAAGATAATTGTGTCAAAGGCACCTTCGGGCAGATCGGGTGTGCAGAACAGTTCGACGTGCGGTGACTGGATGCTCTCCGGCTGGTCCTCTTCACCGTTGTCGCTGAGAGACCGAATAACAGCCTCCAGATAGAAGTGTTCCGGTGTAAATACGGTCCAGGCGACATCGGGCCGCAGGTGTACCAGGTGCTTCGCCAGTGCAGTTCCGCCAATCAGAACAAGCAGTCCGGAGCCGGGCAGGATCTGATCCGCGGCATTCATAATCAGGCGGTCCGGGACACCGCGCGGCAGCGCGTGAGCCGCCGGTTTGGCGCGTGAGCGGTGAGATTTCCCGTCGATTCGTTTCGGCATTCCGCAGTTCCGGTTGTCAAACGCGCGATTCTACGGCAACCGGCGAAGTTTCCGACTGTGGCTCACGGTTTCTGAACGAAACGCTGGCAGATTCCGAATTCGGCGAACTTTGCCGAACCCGCGCGGCGTACTGCAGCGAGCGACCGTCTGTGTACGATCGGCCGCGGCGACTTACCGCCTGATTGACCGACAATCAGGAACGTGGATGTTCACGCCAGGGGCGATTTTGCATGATGCGGGCCGCCTCAGCTTCCATTGTGCCATTTGGCCCGACAGCAGCACTCTTCAGGCAGACCAGGAAATGCGCTTCTTTCTCTTCGAAGATTCCGCCACCGATTTGCTGAATCCCGTCGCCCTGATGCGCCCGGTCTTCGAACTCATTTGCGGCCGTGAAAGTCTGCGCCGGCGGGTGCAGCGATGGTTTCCGCGGGCGGACTGGGGCGTTCGCGTTCGCCCGTGGCTCGCCGACGTCTATCGCGAAGAGTTCCCGGAGGCTCACGTCAATGATTCGGTATGGCTGGCCGAACAGCCGGCGTTACTGATGAACGGTCGCTGGATGCCCGAGCGTCATCTGAACGACGCCGATGTCACGATGGACAACGCCGGCTTCATCGACGGCCATCTGACATGGATCGCTCTGGCACCCGAAGAATCACGCCTGCTGGAAGGTGAGGATTTTCACGATGTGCTGCTGGGCATTGCTCGCAGCCGCCGCGTTGTGGAAGCGTCCGGCATCATGATTCGCCGACCGTGGGATCTGGTCGACCACAATGCCGTTCAACTGGATCGTGATTTTGCCGACGAGGGTGTCTCGCAGATTTCTGCGGCACCGCACGTGCAATGCCTTGGTGATCCGGGCGATGTTTACATTTCCGAGCAGTCCGAGATTGATCCGTATGTTGTGATCGACGCGCGACAGGGCCCGGTCTCGATTGACCGTGACGTGCAGATTCAGTCGTTCACACGCATCGAAGGGCCGTGTCACATTACTCGCGACACCAAAGTGTATCGCGCGCAGATCCACGGCGGCACAACCATCGGTTCAACGTGCCGGGTCGGCGGCGAGATTCAGAATTCCATCCTGCATGGCTTTGTCAACAAGGCTCACGAAGGCTTTCTGGGACACAGCTACATTTGCCCGTGGGTCAACATTGGAGCCGGGTCATGCACATCGGACCTGCGGACGGACTATGGTTCGGTTTCCGTTCCGCTGCAGGGCGAGTTCGTTGATTCGGGCCTCACGAAGGTCGGCTCGTTTGTCGGCGATCACACAAAAGTCGCCGTGAACAGCATGTTCAATGTCGGCTCGTCGGTGGGAGTGATGGCCATGATTTTGCCGGGGGGCCGTCTGCTGCCGCGGCACATCCCGTCGTTCTGCAATGTCAGTTTCGGCGACCTGGCAGCGGACTGGCCGCTCGCGAAGAGCCTCGAAACCGCTCGCCTTGCCATGGCCCGCCGTTCGTGCGAACTGACGCCTGCGATGGAAAAGCTTCTGAGCGTTCTTCACGATATGACTGGGGAAGAACGGACGGTCGCTCTGAACCGGGTGACACAGAACCGCATCAATCGTGTGTAGTTCCGCGCGGTCGCGATGCACAAAGGAATTTCCGTCGCAGGCATTCCTTCCGTGGCGTCCTGCTTCCCGCAAATCTGCGAAACTCGCGACGCTCGTCAGCGACTTTGCAATGCCGCACAGATTCAAAGTCGCAGTCCAGGGCCGAGGCCGAGGCAACGCGACGACGCACCCTTGAGGCGAACTGCCGCCGAATATCCGCACGCGTTTTTCAAGATGGCAATTCGCCGGGGTTTGAACGGGTACTCCATGAGTCGCCGCGAGGCTCGACGACGGCGACCCGGTTCCGGAACGTCGATAGAGTGCCAAACAGCATGAGTTCCGGCGGTCTCACATTGCGCGCAGGCTCGCTCGTTCCGCTTGCTGCGCTGCACCTGCTGCGGATGCACAGAATTGCGGCTCACATAAAGCGAGTTGCAAGAATTCTGAACAGCCCCTCGGCCCGCCTTCTCCGTTGACTGCTGCGGTTGGCGCGATGCCTGAGATCCCTGCCGACGTTCTCGAACGATGGCTGGCAACCGCGATCGGTGCCGTTGCCACCAGTGGCAACCAGCCCGCGCCGGCACTGCCCAGGCAGCACTCGTCGGTCCGGTACGACCTTTGCACTCTGCCTCGTTCGGCGAGACTCAAAAGTCACTGGTGCTTTGTCAGACCTTAAAGTTGGGGTTGACGAGGCGCCCGGAAACCCGAACAGAGACTGCAGGGCCGCCGTATGCGTGAGATTATCGCCGTTGCCGGAGTTGTTCTTCTGGCTGTGTCGTGCGTTACAGCGCTCGAAAGACTGATTTTTGTCGATGCCTATGGTGACTTAATGCGCCAAAAATACCCCGCGCATCCGGCATGGCTGAGCAGCATTGACGGAGCGAGTTCTCTGACTCGCGATGAGATTGATCGCAACGCGGACCGTGTCGCCCAGGAAGAATCCTTTCAGCAATTCGCACGCAATCACGTCGAAGTCACGTCAGCCACGTCGAAAAGCGAGCGGCCTGCCTCACCGGACGATATTCGGCCCGCCACCGCCAGGTATTCCTCATTTCTGTCGCGCAGAACCCGGAACAATTGAACTTCAACTCGCGACACCCGCTAGAATTCTCGTGCGATGAATCGTCGCGATCAGGAAGTCCGAATCCCCGTTTTTCGATGTATGCATCTACCTGCGACATGAAGACAGACAGCACGCAGCAGAGTTCCGGCAGCGCAAGCACCCAGGCCACAAGCGTCATTCGAACCGCACTTGCGTTATTGACAGCATTGGCGTCTGTCTCGCATGGCGGTGTGCTTGCAGTCAACGAAGGGGTGGTCTCCGATTTCACGCTTTCCGGCAGTCGCGGGCAGCAAGTGTCATTGAGTGATTTTGATGACAGGAAGCTCGTCGTGATCGCATTTCTCGGGACCGAATGCCCGCTGGCAAAGCTCTACGGGCCGCGTCTGGAGGCTCTGCAGTCGGACTATGCCGCGAAGGGAGTCGCCTTCGTGGGTATCAACTCGAACGCTCAGGACAGCCTGACGGAAATCACACACTACGTGACCCGCCACGGCATTTCGTTTCCGATGCTGAAAGATGTCGGTAATCGCGTCGCCGATCAGTTCGGGGCCGAAAGAACTCCCGAAGTCTTCGTCCTCGACGAAAGCCGCACGGTGCGTTACCGCGGACGAATTGACGATCAGTACCTTGTCGGCCTGTCGCGCGACAAGATCCGACGGCGCGACCTGGCGATTGCTCTTGACGAACTGCTGGCCGGTCAGCCGGTGAGCGTGCCCGAAACAGAAGCGCTGGGTTGCCACATCGGCCGCACAAAATCGCTGCAACCAACGGGTGATGTGACGTACGCGAACCAAATTTCCCGCATCATCAACCGACGCTGTGTCGAATGCCACCGCGCGGGCGAGATCGCTCCCTTCGCTCTGACTGAGTACAGCGATTTCCTGGGCTGGGAAGACACCATTCTGGAGGTGATTGCTCACAATCGCATGCCTCCATGGACCGCCAATCCGGAACACGGCACGTTTAAAAACGATGCTCGCCTGACGCCCGACGAGAAACTTGTGATCCGCACGTGGGTCGAGAACGGAATGCCCGAGGGTGATACGTCGCAGTTGCCGGAGCCACCGGAATTCGCTCAGGGCTGGCGAATCAGGCAACCGGATCAGGTGATCTACATGCGAGACACAGCGTTCAAAGTGCCGGCAGAAGGCGTTGTCAGCTACCAGCACTTTCCGGTGGACCCCGGCTGGACGGAAGACAAGTATGTGATCGCTGCAGAAGCGCGGCCCGACAATGTATCAGTGGTCCATCACATCATTGCCTATGTCATTCCTCCCGGCGACGAAGAAGAACGCAACAAGCATCGACGAATGCTGATCGGCTACGCTCCTGGAGCCACACCCAATATCCTGGACGAAGGCGTTGCGGTCCATATATCAGCCGGCAGTACCCTTGTGTTCGAGCTGCATTACACCCCCAACGGTTCGGAGCAATTCGACCGCAGTTACATTGGCCTGACGTTTACCGACAAAGAGAACGTGCGGAAACTGCTGCAGGGCCGTGCGGCAGCGGAGTCAAAGTTCGAGATTCCCGCAGGAGCTGCCGATCATGTCGTCACCGCCGAGTACCAGTCACGGCATGATGAAATGCTGTTGAGTATGACTCCACACATGCATGTGCGAGGCAAGTCGTTTCGCTACGAAGCCATTTATCCGGACGGTCAGCAGGAAATTTTGCTCGACGTTCCGAAATACGACTTCAACTGGCAGCTAAGCTACGAGCTGGCTGAGCCGAAACTGCTTCCTCAGGGAACGCGCATTTTATGTACAGCGACCTATGACAATTCCGAAGCGAATCCCGCCAATCCCGACGCCACTCGGTCGGTGACGTGGGGCGATCAAAGCTGGGACGAAATGATGATCGGATTCTTCGACGTCGTTGATCCTGACCCGCGTGCGGCGGAATAGTCGCCGTCAGAAGACCCAGTTCAGATCGGCCGGAGTGTGGTCGCTCGCCGTTGCAGTTCGGCAGACTTGTTCGTGCAGATCACGCAGCGCCGCCACGACGGAATGCGGAATGTGATCTTTGGTCCCAGGCGTCTGATGCATTGTCGACGTGTGTTGCCAAATGGTCTCATACGCGTGGATGAGCGTGCTTGTCGCTGTCTTTTCCGTCAGCGGTGCCAGCCGTTCCAGCGGTGTGCGACGAAGCTGCTCTGCCAGAAATCTCCGCTGAGACTCCGCATTGTTGCCGTGGGCGTGAGCTTCCGAAATCACCTTCAGGAACGCCGCCACAATGACCAGCCGGCTGGAACGAAGCTTCAGGTTGACTTCGATGGCTCTGGTCATGTCATCAGGGTAGAGCCAGCACGACCGCGATCGCAAACTGCGCCAATACCGCTGCACGTCCTGCCACAACCAGTGAAAAACCCCCGCTTCGCCAAGCAGTTCGCCGATGCGAACTTCCGAGTACCAGGCCAGAATCTGTGACTGCAGTCTGCTGAAATCTTCGTGGCGAACGACTGGCTGGGCGTCTGCGAGCAACTGCATGCGCTGACCGAAGGTGATGATGTCTTCGTCGACAATGCCCCGCAGGTTTTCGTCGACCAGACGCGACCAGCGTACGCACCGCGAAAAGATGCCGGCGGTCTTCGGCATCTGTATTCCCAGGACATCCAGAACTGACCAGACGTACGCGGCAATCTGTTGCTCACACGCGTCGTCGATTCCGGACAGCCGGTCGTCGATGACGATCAGCAGATCAAGATCAGACGCTGCATGAGCTTCCATGCGGCTCAAGGACCCGGACACCGCCACCGTCACAACTTCGACAGGCAGCTGGGCATTCAGCAGCAGGCGATTGATGGCGGCGAGGCGTTCTTTGCTGAACGCCCACGCCTGCGCCAGCCGTGGTGTCATGACAGAAGCAGCAATGACGGTGTCGCGATGTTGAGGCCACGGGATTTCTGTCATCGCAGGAGGGCAAGCTCCACAACGTTGAGTTGTGTTCCGGAAAACCTGAACATGGAACGTCAGCGCGGCCTCGAAGCGATCCCGTCGCGAATGATCTTCAGCACGCGGTCCCGTTCCTCGCCTTCGATCTTCAGCCGGGGGGCCCGCGTCACTTCTGAGCCGTAGCCGCATTCCTGAACCGCCAGCTTGATGTACTGCACCAGCTTCGGCAGCGTGTCGAGCTGCAGCAGCGGCGTGTACCAGCGATAGACCTCAACCGCTTTTTCCCACTGACCGCTGGTCGCGAGATCCCACAGCAGCCGGTTCTCGGCGGGAAACGCATTCACAAGGCCGGAAACCCAGCCGATGGCTCCCAGCATCAGACTTTCCAGAACGACATCGTCCACACCACAGAACAGCAGATAACGATCGCCGCACAGGTTTCTCAGGTGAGTGATCCGGCGAGGATCTTCGGACGATTCCTTGATCGCGACGAATCTCGGTTCGTCGGCCATTTCCGCAAACGTCTGAGGCTTGATGTCCACTCCGTAGGACACCGGGTTGTTGTAGATCATGATCGGCAGGTCCGACGCGGCGGCGACCGTTCGGAAATGAGCGACAGTCTCCCGCACGTCCGACTTATAGACCATCGCCGGCAGAACCATCAGTCCGTCGCAGCCCGCGGTCTGCGCGTCTGCTGCAAACTTCGCGGCACCGGCCGAGGTGTATTCGGCGACACCCGTCAGAACAGGAACTCGCCCGCGGACGTGTTGAACGGTGGCCTTCAGCACATCGAGTTTCTCTGACGGCTGCAGCGAACAGTTTTCGCCAACGGTGCCGAGCATGATCAGCCCGTGAATCCCGGCGTCGAGCATCACGTCCAGATGCTTCAGCGTGGCGTCGATGTTGAGAGACTGGTCGTCATTGAACTGCGTTGTCGCGGCTGGAAAGACGCCGTTCCAGTTGACGGGCATGGCGGAATGCTCCGGAGGCTCGGTGGAGATTACAAGTCGCGGCGGAGTGTAGCGGCACCGCAACAATCAGGCGAGCCGCGCGACATCGGTCCGTGTTCGCGTGAGATACTCCGTGCTCTCTGGAGTTCTTCCGGACGAAGTTGCCCGGCCGACCGCGATCTGCAGGGCATGTTTTCGTTATGATCGCCACTGCATCGACAGACCTCGAATGAATTTGGCCATCCTGCGGAAGTGATTTCGCAACAATTCCTGTGTGCCGAACGCGCTCTGCGTACGGCATGTGTTTGCCCGATCCGCCCTGCAAGTCCCCCGTTGAGCGAATTCCATGTCCGCGTCCAGTCCTTCTTCCGGCAACGGAGTCAGCTATCTGTACATGGCGGCGGCATTTGTGATTGTGATTGCCGGTATTCGAGCCGCCGAAGCAATCGTCAATCCGCTGCTGCTGGCCGTGTTCCTTGCGATCATCAGCGCTCCCGTGTATTTCCGTCTGGTCAGGCGAGGCGTCGCTGAATGGCTATCGATGCTGATTGTCGTTACCGGCCTGACGGTTATTGTCTTGGGGCTGCTGTACTTTGTCGTCGGTTCCATCGCCAGCTTTACGGCTCGGCAGGATCACTACATTTCTCTTCTCGCAGAACGAAAGCGCGATCTGCAACGGAGAATCGACCCGTGGATTCCGGACTGGGTCCAGCCGCCGGAACCGAAGCCTCGTGCTGAGGTCGAGGCACCTGCGCCCGATGCACACACAGACGATGCGCCCGCAACCCTGCCAGATTCCGACTCAGCTGGTGAGCCCACTGCTGACGAAGCACGGCCGCGGGTCGACGATCCTGCTGACGAATTCGTCACACCTGACCTCTACGCACCGCCCGCTGACGGTGATGCTCCAGGCGACCTCGCGCTCGAAATCGAAGGCGGAGCAGAAGCGGATATCGAAGCAGCGCAACACGCCGAGCAGGACAAGCCCCCCGCATCCGTCCCGCTTGATACGGACATTGCTGTCGTCGATCAGCCGCCGACACGGCCCAGGACATGGCGTGAACTCGCCTACGCTCAGTTTGATCCGGGCACGGCAATCAGTCTTGCTGCCAGACTTGCCAGCAGCATCGGACAACTGATGGGCAACGCGTTTCTGATTCTGCTGACAGTCATATTCATTCTGATGGAAGTCGGCAGTTTTTCGAAGAAGATCAATCTGGCCTTTGTCCGTACAGACGAAATGGCCGCTCGCGCGACCGAGATCATCAACAGCATTCAGCACTATCTGGCGATTAAGACGATGGTCAGCGTTCTGACCGGTGTGCTGATCTTTTTGTGGCTGCTTATTCTTCACGTCCCCTATGCCGGGCTGTGGGGGCTGCTGGCATTTCTGCTGAACTACATTCCGAACGTCGGATCGGTCATTGCGGCGATTCCAGCAGTACTGATCGCGTGGCTGGAACTGACCACGATGCCTGCTGTGGCGACGCTGATCGGCTACATCCTCGTAAACGCTGCGGTCGGCAACTTTCTGGAACCCAGGCTGATGGGACGAGGTCTCGGGCTTTCCGTGCTGGTCGTGTTCTGTTCGATGGTGTTCTGGGGCTGGGTTCTGGGACCGGTGGGCATGCTGCTGTCCGTACCGCTGACGATGACGGCCCGTATCGCGCTGGAAGGCTTTGACGACACGCGGTGGATCGGCACGCTGATGGGAAATGCCGGGACGATTAAAGTCCCCGGACAGGGACCGCGCGTCGTGTCCTGAGCGGACAGCGCCGCAGCTTACTCTTCATCATCCTGGTCGAAGTCGTCGTCGATGTTGTCGACGTCATCGTACTCGTCATCGGTCATTTCATCGTCCGCCAGATCGTCGTCAGGCACGTCGCCGTCGAGCGACGGACGTTTGCGGCGATCCAGGTCAGTCAGACGCACGCCCTCGTCGTCGTCCTGATGAGACCGCAGGATCATGCGAATGGGAACTTCCTGGAACGGAGAGACTTCCCGCAGGAAGCCCAGCAGATAGCGTTTCCACGACTCGTCGAACAGAGCAGGGTCGTTGCACTTAACCACGATCGTTGGCGGAGCCGTTGCCACCTGAGTTCCATAGTAGATTCTGGGCCGACGATTCTTGCGATGCGGTGGCGGATTGTTGTGCATCGCCGTCTTGAGCGCGCGATTCAGCCGGCCCGTGCTGATCCGCTCATTCGCCTGTTTGAAGATGCTTTGCGTCAGATTGACAAGCTGACGAATGTTGCGGCCGTCTTTCGCGGTCAGAATCGCAATCGGCACGTGACGCATCGAGCTGAACGCTTTGATCAGATAATCGCTCCACGCATCGATGGTCATTCCTTCCTGTTCGGCAAGGTCCCACTTGTTGACCACAAAAACGCACGGCTTGTGGTGTTTCGCAATCTCCTCGACAAGCTGTTTATCCACGCGCGAGACAGTTTCGGTCGCGTCGAAAAACATCAGAGCCACGTCGGCCCGGCGGATGCTGCGCTGGGCGCGGACAAGGCCATAGAACTCGATGTCGTTCGCCAGGCTCTTTCTCTTACGAACGCCGGGTGTGTCGATCGCCACCAGAGTGCGGCCGTCGACCTCAAAGCGAATGTCAATGCTGTCGCGGGTTGTTCCGGCGACTTCGCTGACGATGACGCGTTCGGCCTGTGCGAGCTGATTGATGAACGTGCTTTTGCCCACATTGCGACGACCGACGATCGCCAGCTTCGATTCAGGCTGTTCCAGCAGCCCGGCTCCGTCCTGTTGCTCGGTTTCCTGAGCCGCGGGAAGCTGTGCGATGATGGCTGCCAGCAGTTCATCGCGATTGCGGTTGCCTTTGACACTGGTGACGACCAGCGGTGCGGAGGCCAGCTTCAGAAAGGAGGCAGCTTCAATGTCCAGACGGGACGAATCGCACTTGTTGACGACCAGCAGCGTCGGCTTTGACGATTTCCGCAGGCGTGCGGCGACGTGTTCATCCAGCGGCGTAATTCCCGCTTTGCCGTCGACGACAAACAGCAGCAGGTCGCATTCGTCAAGACCGATCTGGATCTGCCGCTCGATGTCTTCCGAAAGGTCATCGCTGTCGACGATTCCAATGCCACCGGTGTCCACCAGCTCGAAGTAGCGGCCTTGCTCATGCATGATCCAGGTGACTCGGTCCCGCGTGACACCGGCCGTGGCATCCACGACGGAAATCAGCTTTCCCGACATCCAGTTCAGCAGCGAACTCTTGCCGACGTTGGGTCGTCCGACGATCGCGACGCGTGGAATTCCCATGATACTTTCTCTGTGCCGTGGCCGGAGGAATCCGCAGCGGCACGTTTCGTTCGCGCGGTCGTAACTTTAGGCGAGCGGCGGATGATAGCAGACCGACCGATGCCGACAGCACAGGGCATGTGGCGGACGCGGTCAGCGTCCGCAGTGGTCGATTTTCATCTGCCGCGCGCCCTACTGCACGTCGTCAAGCAGTGCGCGTGCCTGCATTCGAATGTCAGTCGCGGCGTGGTCTGCGGCGATCTGGCTCAGTGATGTTGCCAACTGACTGCGGTCCGCCTCCGAAATCTGAGGCCACAGCGCGGCGACCGCGCGGATCGTGTTCCGCAGGATGATGGGCTCTTCGAACTTCTGCATCGCCAGAGTTTCCTGCTGTTGCTCCGCAGACAGCGACACAAACTCCGCTCGATCCATTGGCTGCGCGGCGGTCGCCAGAAGTTCGCCGAAGGTTTCGACGCCATCCGTTCGTCCGTTGCGAGCCAGCGCGACTGCAGCGTTCGCGCGTGTCATGCGGTCTCCGTCGAGCAGCATCACCTGAAGCTGTTTGATCGCATCCGGTCCGCTGACAAGCCCCAGCACAAACGCCGTCAGGTGACGAATGGCCGGATCAGGATCCTGCGCTGCCAGCCGCAACTGCTCCAACACGGCTCCATCAGTGATGGTCGGCGAATCCAGCTCGCGCCCGGCGACAATGTCGTCCTCGGCGGGCGAAATTTCCGTTGCCGCTTCATTCGTGCCGGTCTGCCGTTCGTACTCGCGGCCTGCGATCATCGCCAGCGCCATCAGCGCACTTTTGTGAACGGCACGATGATCGCCTTCTCCCTGATCTTCCGAATAATTCTTCTGCAGGACTTCGCCCAGCACCGGCAGCACGGTGTCGTTGGCGTTGAGCGACCCAAGGGTACGTGCGAGAAATTCCTGATGTTTGAAGTCGCCATCCAGTGTCGCGTTGGACGCCAGCGATTCGCGCAGAAGCGCCGTCAGAGCCTCAGCCACTTCCGGTCGATCAGCGAGCGCTGTTCCGTCTGTGCCGTCGGCGAGCTGTTCGTTGCGAAGAACCTGTGCCAGCCCGAGAGCCGCTCGCCACCGCCGGTGTTCGTTGCTGCTGCCCAGTTCGGAAACAAGCTGACGCCAGTCGGTTTCTGAATGTGCCAGTTTGCCGAAGAGTGCCCACACACCGATCACCGCAGCGACGATGAGCGCCGGAATCAGAAACAACTGCACAATAAAACCGGCGGACGGAGGTTCTACCGGCGGCAGTTCTTCCGGACGCGTTGCTGGAGTATTCGGGGCAGTCCCCGGCATCGTGCCAATGGCAGGTGGGTCGGTCGGGTCGGTCATCTCACAGGCAGGTTGAAGGAAAGTGGCCAGTGGCAAACAGCCACAGATTGTAGACGGGCGCGCGGCGCGATTGCAGGAACCGGCGCTCTCAGCGGGCCATTTTCTCTGTTGCCGGAGTCAACGATGATCCACTTTGGAGCGAGACAGGCCGCGGCGTCAGCACTCCCGATATTCCGGCTAAACGCTGCCGCCTGCCATTGATGGCGACACGTCGCAGTGCGGCGGGACCTGGCTTACTTTCGGCGAATCACGATCACCGTGAGGTCGTCAGGTTTCGTCGCGTGTTCCACGCTCATCGCACCGTCAGCCTGCATCCGCTGTCGAGCAAGGCTGACCAGAGCTGTCGTGCTGGCCAGCAGGTCGCCGGTGCGCAGTGTGGTGACAATTTCGTCCGTGGTCACATTGTCACTCAGTCCGTCGCTGCACAGCACCAGGGTGTCCCGCGGAGCCATTTTCAGCGTCGGACCCAGTTCAATTCGCATGTCCGGCTGTCCGACGACGTTCGAGACAATGTGCCGGGCCGGGTGCGACATGGCCGATTCTTCATCCAGATAACCGGCTTCCAGTGCGTACCCCACGGGCGAATGGGAAATCGACTGCCACTTGATTCGACCACGCTGGCCGAACAGCAGGATCATCGAATCGCCGACATGATACGGACGCAGTTCGGGACCGTGCATGTCGATCATCGCCAGCGTGGTTGCCGCGCCGGTGCCCAGCTGCTGAATCTGGTGGCTGGCGTCTTCGACCGCGTCGATCAAAGTACCGCGCAGGTGCTGAACTTCGTCCGCCGGCGTCCCCAGGCTCCGCTGAATCGTCTGCACCGTGATCGCCGACGCCTGAGAACCGCCCTGGTAGCCGCCGACTCCGTCCGCGACGATGGCAACGGCGGAATCCGGTCCAAGCGGGACGATTCCCGCCGCATCCTGATTGGCCGACTCGCGGGACGGACTGCGGTGAGTAAATAAAGCCAGCCGTCCACCAGCAAACGGCCAGATCTGCACTGCCGGCATGTCTTCCTGCAGGAACACTACGGCAAAATCCGCCGCCTGCACAGTGCTTACATCAGTCACGAGGCCGCTTTCCTTCGCCGCAGCTTTGCGTGGCGCAGCGTTTTGTTCTTCAGGCGACGGAAAACAGTCAGCATCTGATCGGCGTCGCGAAATCGTTTCGTCGGCTTGAAGTCGATCGACCGCTTTATGAATTCGATGAACTCCGGATGAATGCGTCCTCGAAGTCGCTCGTAAGCCGGCGGAGGCCAGTCGAACGGCCACTCAGGCCATTTGCCCGACAACATGCGATAAATGATCAACCCAATGGAAAACACATCGGATCGCGGTGACGGACGCCCCATTGCCTGTTCGGGAGCCATATACCCCACCGTGCCGGTCCCGGATCCCTGCAGAGTTTTCTGAGAGACCTTTGCAATGCCGAAGTCTGCCAACCGGATATGACAACTCTCGAACAGAATGACATTTTCCGGTTTGATGTCGCAGTGAACAATTTTCTCCCGATGAGCGTACGCGACCGCTTCCAGAATCTGTTCGGCAATGTCGATGACTGTGGCCAGCGACATTCGCCGCGTCAGACGTTCGTCCAGAGTTTCCTGACCGAGCGAAAACACCATCACCAGACGGTCGTCGATGACGCTGGCGTCCCGCAGTGACAGAATATTGCGGTGCTCCAGTCGGGCAGTCGTGCGAATTTCGTTGCGAAAATCCTTCAAGACCTGCTGCGTGACCAGGGCTTCGTGAGGAATCTTTAAAGCGACGCGAATCCCCTGAATCGTGTCCATCGCCTGATACACGCACGCAAACGCGCCGGCACCAAGCTGCCGCTCGATGCGATATTTTCCAAGCCGCTGCCGGGCTCGAAGGTGTCTGGTCATGCGTTGTGCAGCCTGTATCCTGTTCGCCACTCTGATCACTGAGTCGCTTCCGTGCGATGGGGTTTGGCGTGGCCGCGAGCGTGTGCCCCCGGAACGTCCGGATTCCCGGCCTGGCTCTTCCCCTGAATTCGGTATCCAACCCCGATCGGCTGCAATCTGTCTGCTGCCGAAGTGCCCTCCCTGAAATTTGAATGCGGTTTGCGCGTTAAAGATTAGTACGTCGAATCGAATTGCGAAGCCGTTCGTGGACGAGTTTCGCCAGGTTCGTTCAGGAAACCACATCGTCCCCGCTACGGATCCAGTGCCCACAAAGAACGTCTGCGTTCTCCGGGCAACGTCTGCGCTTTCCGGGCGAGGATCGTCACGACTCCGGCGGCCCCGGCGAACTCACCAGGCTCGAAGGTTGCGGCCGGGGAATCGAGAAGGGTTCAGGGGCGGTTCCGCAGTTCGCTCTGCAATTTCGCGGCCAGGGTTTCCAGCCGGTCCACGCCAAGCTGAAGAAGCTCGACTCGGTCCGTCACCGGCCCCCCCAGCAGTTCCTGCAGAAGCTGCACTTTTCCCATCAGTTCACCCTGCACCCGTCCTTCCGCCCGTCCTTCCGCCCGTCCTTCCTCAATCCCCTGTGCGCGTGCCCCGCGCAGCCGCGATTCCTCATCGCGGGCCAGCTTCAGGCGAGCCTCGTAGTCTTCTCGTTCCTGGGGTGTGCGAGCGATCATTTCCAGAATTCCTGCGGCTTCAACGAAGACCGGGTCGGTAAGTTTTTCGGCGATCTGTTCCGTTGTGAGTTCTGCGGCATAGCGAAAGAAGTAGACCCATTTCTCAAGCGAGGTCGCCGCATTCAACTCGCTCCGCGATGCCGTAATCGGAACATTGTACTTTGGCAACTGCACGAGGTGAATCTGCAATCCGTTGGTCAGCGGCAGTTGCCGGTCTCTGTCACGAAGCCGAAAGTCCAGATGCAGACCATCCGATTCCGGAAACAACGACTTTGTGACGACGCAAATACTGATCGCCGGAGCCAGCGAACTGTACCCTTCGCCCCGCCCCAGCTGGCTGACGTAAAGGCTGCAGCCGTAAAACGTCAGCCGCTCCGGCAGTTCCGCAGGAAGGGTCGTCTGCATCTCGATGTTCAGCCACCTGCCGAATTCGTCGAGACCGCGGACATCCAGAATGACGACCTTGCCTTCGAGGCTTTCCTTCAGGACAAACGGGTTCAGTAACTCCACTTTCGTGATCCGCGGTCCGTCAACGAGCACGGCATTCACAAAATGGACGGTGACCGCCGGATGGCCGGGGCTCGCCAGCAGCCGCTTAAAGGCGTAGTCGACCGTCGGATCGATGCCGATTGCCATGCCCGGTCAGTCCCAGCTCAGCGAACCGCCGCTCTGGTATTCCGTCACACGGGTTTCGAAGAAGTTCTTTTCCTTCGACAGGTCGATCGTTTCGCTCATCCAGGGGAACGGGTTCTGCGAACCGTACTGAGTCGGCAGGCCAATGCGTTCCAGGCGGCGATCCGCCACATGCTGCACGTAGTCGCGAAACAGGTCGGCATTCAGCCCCAGGACACCGCGAGGCAGGCAGGATTCGGCATACTCGATCTCCAGTTCGACGGATTCCCGGACCCGGTCGATCATGGCCTGCTGGAATTCTTCCGTCCACAGTTCCGGGTTTTCCGACTTGATGCCGTTGATCAGGTCCACGCCGAAGTTCAGGTGAATCGTTTCGTCCCGCAGAATGTACTGGAACTGTTCACCGATTCCCGTCATCAGATTGCGGCGATGGAACGACAGCACCATCACAAATCCGCTGTAGAAGAAGATGCCTTCCATAATCACGTAATAGCCGATCAGGTTCTTCAGAAAGGCCTGCCGGCCTTCAAACGTGTCGGTGGAAAAGTCATCTGCCATGACTTCTGCCGTCAGTTCCATTTCGAAGGCGTCCTTCTTCGCGATCGTCGGGATCTCCCGATACATGTTGAAGATTTCGCCTTCGTTCAGACCGAGCGTTTCCACGACATACAAGAACGTGTGCGTGTGAACCGCCTCTTCAAACGCCTGACGCAGCAGGTACTGACGGCATTCGGCGTTGGTGACGTGTTTGAAGATCGCCAGCACCAGATTGTTGCCGACAAGCGATTCGGCCGTCGAAAAGAAGCCCAGGTTTCTCATGATGACCAGACGCTCGTCGTCGGTCAGTTTGTCGGACCGCCAGATCTCGACGTCACGATTCATCGGCACTTCCGTGGGCATCCAGTGATTGGCACAACCGTTCAGGTAGTGTTCCCAGGCCCATTTGTATTTGATGGGCATCAACTGATTGACGTCGACTTTGGCACAGTTGATCAGCCGCTTCTCCGTCGCCTTAAATCGGCCATCGGTTCCGGTAAGAAGTTCCTGTTCGGGAGAGAGAGTTGTGGTCATCGTGACACCTCGGGAGTGAGTGAATTGAGGACAGTAAACAGGGAATATTGATTCAATCTCGTTCCAGGGTTCTGCCCTGGAACGCCATGCCTGGGACGCTCTGCCTCCGATCAGTCAGGCAGTTTCCTTCAACTGCGAAGGAAGCGAGCTGAGATACTCGCGGACTTCGAGTTGCATTCTGTCGATCTCCGCCAGGAACCCAGACGACGACAGACGGAAGTTGGTTGGGTTCGTTTCTGTTTCACGCAAATGCCTGACCTGTGATTGAAAAAACCTGATCCGGTCAAGCGTCGCATCCAATTCCGGTTCATTCGTGATCATTAGATACCTCGACGATTTCAATGATGCCGCGTTGTCCACCACCGCGTTTCGACTGCCAGTATTCTACCAGCGACTGTTCGCCGCCAAACGCTGTCGGCCGCCGAAGCCAGAATACACTGGCCCCGAAATGAGAGTCCGCAGCAGCGTGGTCAAACAGCAATACTGATTCTCCGTCGAGTTTGTCTCCGTCGAATTCGTCGTCCATAACCATGAAAACGTCGACATCATTTGGTCGATCCTTACTCGTGACAAACGAGCCGTAAACGATGAATCTCGCCAAGTGACCCGTAGACACTGCGACCAGATAAATGCGCTCCAGCCGTTCGCCGATGGCGATCCGCTGTGCGTGACCCGTGCCGAAACGAGCGAGTGTTTCCTTCAACGATGCCAAGTGAACTCCCAAGGGCAGATCGCCGGTGTCCGTCAATTCTGGGAGTGACATCTATCAATGTTCCTGAGGTTGCGAACAGCACTCGAAAGTCCGTGTGGAACGACATGCCTCCTGCCCCCACGGCGTGTGTCGCAGCCAGGCGAAGCTCTGCTTCGCCGAAGAACATTGGAGCATCCACTCCGGCACGACGAAGCAGAGCTTCGAGGATATGCGGTCCCAAACCGGAGTTTGGGACCGAGGTTTGAGAAGCAGGCCCGGAGGGCCGACAGATCGTCAGCCGGGGCCGCGAGGCCCCGGTTGCGACCAAGAAAGAAAACAAAGCCCCGGCGGGGCGACACATCTTGCCGCTGAGTCTTGTGTCGCCCTTTCAGGGCTTGGCCGCAGAGGAGGCGCTCAACCCGGTGGCTCGCGCCACCGGCTAAGGATGTACCGACCCTCCGGGCCTAACACAGACGCCAACAGCAAGTTAAGAGAGAACAGTTACAAACCGGGATATTTACTATGACCTGTTTATTGGTCCCGTTTCCGTCTACTGGCACGCCTCGCACTCCGGATCGTCCAGACTGCATGCCTGCACGTTGGCCATGTCTGTTGCCGGAGCACTCACGGGCACGGCGTGTGGCGCTGAGAGTGCCGCTTCTGCGCGGTCCTCGCGCCGGCTTTCTTCGGTGGCCATGCGAGCGAGCTGGATTTCTCCCGACGCACTTTTGTTCTTCATCCAGCGCGGCTGGACGCCGTACTTGTTGACGTCGACGGTGGATTTCTCGATCTGAGTCGCCGCCAGCGTGCGCAGGTAGTAGGTTGTCTTCAGGCCCTTGTTCCACGCGAGAAAGTACATTTCGTGCAGTTTTCGCCCGCTGGGTTCGCACATGTAAAGGTTCAGTGACTGCCCCATGTCGATCCATTTCTGACGACGGGCTGCACATTCAATCAGCCACTTTGGCTCGACCTCGAACGACGTCAGATACCGGGCCTTGATGTCGGCCGGAACGCGGTCGATTTCGGTCAGCGTACCGTCGTAGTACTTCAGCGAATCCAGCATGTCGGCGTCCCAGAGACCTCGTTCCTTGAGTTCCGTCACCAGCGACGTGTTAACGTGAGTGAACTCGCCGGACAGGTTGCTCTTCACGTACAGGTGCTTGTAGATCGGTTCGATCGACTGAGACACGCCGATGATCGTGCTGATCGTGGCTGTCGGAGCGATCGCCATGCAGTTGCTGTTTCGCATGCCGTTTTCGGCAACAGCTTTGCGGACGATGTCCCAGTCCATAGCAGCTGACCGGTCTACGTCCACGGCCATGCCGCGTTCCTGTTCCAGCAAATCCAGCGTATCGATCGGCAGCAGGCCGCGATCCCACTTGGAACCCGCATACGACTGATACGTGCCTCGTTCGGCCGCCAGCTCGGACGATGCCAGGATCGCGAAGTAGGAAATCGCTTCCATACTGCGGTCGGCGAACTCCACGGCCTGGCGGCTGGCGTAGCTGAAGCTCATCGCCGCCAGAGCGTCCTGGAAGCCCATAATTCCCAGCCCGACCGGCCGGTGCTTCTGATTGGAAGTCTTCGCTTCGTCGGTTGGATAAAAGTTAATGTCGATCACGTTATCCAGCATCCGCATTGCGGTCCGGACCGTCTCTTCGAGCATCTTCAGGTCGAGTTCGCCATTGACGATGTGTGCTCGCAGGTTGATGGAACCCAGGTTGCACACAGCCGTTTCCGAGGCCGACGTGTTCAGCAGAATTTCCGTACACAGATTGCTGCTGTGGACGACACCGACATGATCCTGCGGCGAACGGACATTCGACGGATCCTTCCACGTCACCCACGGATGACCGGTTTCGAACAGCCGAGTCAGCATCTTCCGCCACAGTTCGACGGCCGGCAGCCGGCGGAACATGCGAATCCGGCCCGCGTCGGCCAGCCGTTCGTATTCGACGTAGCGATCTTCGAACGCCTTACCCGTCAGATCATGCAGGTCGGGCACTTCATCGGGGCTGAACAGAGTCCATTCGCCTTCCTGCTGCACCCGTTTCATAAACAGGTCAGGAATCCAGTTGGCGGTGTGCATGTCGTGAGTTCGCCGCCGATCGTCGCCGGTGTTCTTGCGAAGATCCATGAACTCCTCGACGTCCATGTGCCAGGTTTCGAGGTACGAACACACGGCCCCCTTGCGTTTGCCGCCCTGATTGACGGCAACCGCCGTGTCGTTGACCACTTTCAGGAACGGAATCACGCCCTGACTGCGGCCGTTCGTGCCCTTGATGTGAGCGTTCGTGGCCCGGATATTTGTCCAGTCGTTGCCCAGTCCGCCCGCCCATTTGCTGAGCTTGGCGTTGTCCGAGACACACTTGAAGATGTGTTCCAGATCATCACTGACAGTCGACAGGTAGCACGAACTGAGCTGCGGGTGCAGCGTCGCGGAGTTGAACAGCGTCGGCGTGGCGGATGTGAACCGCAACGACGACAGCATGTTGTAGAACTCGATGGCCCGACCTTCGCGGTCGTCTTCATTCATCGCCAGCCCCATCGCAACCCGCATCCAGAAATACTGAGGCGTTTCGATGCGACGACCGTCGATGTGCAGCAGATAACGGTCGTAAACCGCCTGCATACCGGGATACTTGAACAGATCGTCCCGCTCGGGACACAGCGCGCGGGCGATGCGAGTCAGATCGAACTGCCGCAGGTCGGGAGTCAGCCGTTCGGCGACGATGCCATCGATGATGTAATGTTCGAACTGATTGCGATACAGCCTGCGATAATCCTCGGGATCGGCCGGTGCGCTGCCCAGCGCTTCGTTGGCGATCACCATCCGCAGCAGCCGTGCCGCGACGATGTCGTACGCGGGATCCCGTTCAATGCGCATGCGCGCCGCCAGAATCATGGCGCGGTAGATTTCGGCCACGCTGATGTCGTCGTAAACCGACTTCATCACCTCTTCCAGTAGTTCTTCGACGTCGCAGTCCGCCAGCCCTTCGCAGGCTGTTTCGAAGCGAGTGCGAATACGGCGGGAATCGA